>CAMAQZ010000028.1 GCA_945860725.1 Klebsiella pneumoniae
TTGACGTGAAGGTTGCCGCGAGCGGCCAACAAGTCGGTCGTCAGCGCGCGATGCAGCAGCTGCTGCCCGTGGTGCGCGCCGCCTGCCTGCAGTAGCAGCGCGATCTTGGCCTGATCGTCCAGGGTCGGGTACCAACCGGCGTTCGCCCAGATGACGCCGCGCGCACCGTCCGGTTCCAGCGTGCGCACCGCCGGCGCCTGGTGGATGCCGATGGGCTTGAACACCTCGTCCGTGAGCATCTGCCAAAGATCCGCCTGCGGACCGCGCGCCGACTTCAGGAAGCCGTCGATCGCGAGGCCGAGCAGGAAATAGTCCTGGTCGCGGTACCGCATGACGGTACCTGGCTCCCACGGGTAGGGCTTGAGGTGACGGTTGATGAGCGCGAGTTTCTCGGTGGTCGGGCCGGCTGTGTACCACGCGTCGTACTCGCCTTCGAGATAACCGGCGTACGGGTCGTTGGGATGGGTCGTGATGCTGCCAAGCCCACCAAAACCGGTCGCCATATCGGCGGCATCGATGAAACGGATGCGGCCCCACTTCGGATGCAGACCGGGTACATGATCACCGATCCGCAGGTCGAGCACATAGGGCCCATAGGTTTCGGCGAGTCGCAGCAGCGCGAGTGGCGCGGCGATGCTCTTCATGATTGAGCGCACGCCGAAGCGCATCTCGAGCGGGTAGGGGTAGGGACCCTGCGGCGTGCTCGACTCTTGGTGGTAGAGGGTGCCGCGGTGGACGACCGCGTTGATCACCTGCCATTTCGGACGCAGCGGCCCGCCGAAGCCTGCGAGCGTGCCCGGCGGGAACTGCTTCTCGAGTTCCGACCACGGCCGGGTGGGTAGGCGATCCGCGAGTTCGCGTCTTGCGGCGACCCGCTGCGTCTCGAGATCGGGCGGTCCGCCCGGCGTGAAGCTTGTCGCGGCGCGTCCCCAGAAGACGACATGCTGGTGTAGCAGGTAGGGTGCGGTCTGCTGCGTGAACTGCAGGCGCAGCGCGGTGACTTCACCGCCTCGATACAGGAAGGTCGCGACGCCTTGGTGGGCGTGGTTCTCGGTGTCGTTCACCAGCATCAGCGGCAGCGCCGCGCGTGACCACTTGCCATCGCCCGGTTCGCGCCACACCCGTCCAGGCTGCGGGATCACGGTCCAGTAGCTGCGAGCGCCCTTGCCGGGCAGCTCGGCCATCATGCTGCCGCGCTGCAGTGGCAGGAGCGTCGCGCCGTCGCTGAAGAACGTGAGCGAGAGCGCCGGGAAGAGCCGTGCATCGCGCCCGCCGATGAGTGGACTCTTGAGGCCAGGTGTCGCCTGCATCACGGCCTGTTCGATGCGCAGCGTGCCGACGATCGGCGCGGCGGGCAGCGCGTCTGTACCCGGGACGAACGCTGCATTATCCACAGGGGACGAGGGCGCCGCGGAGGAGGTCAGGGCAGCGACGGGCAATCGATCCGTCGCCGCTCCTGCGGACACGGCAGGCGGCAGCCAGGCGGCCATCAAACAGGCCGCCATCAGGCAGGTCCCGACCCCAGACGAAAAACTTGATGATGTAGGCATGGATCTGTTGTACCCCTTCGGTGCCGTGTTGTCTTGAGTCGACGCGCCATGGCGTGTCGCCTCACGGCATCGCGCGGCTCAGCGTCCGCGCCAGACCGGCTTGCGCTTCTCGGCGAAGGCGCGCGCGCCTTCTTTTTGGTCTTCGCTGCTGTAGAGCCGGTCCACGGTCGGCAGGCGGCGCTTGGTGACCTGGTCGAACGCCTCCTGGACGGGCAGGTGCGAGGTCTGGCGGATGATCTCTTTGATCGCCGCAAACACCAACGGCGGTCCCTCGGCGAGTTGCTGCGCGAGTTCGCGCGCGCGTTCCATCAGTCGATCGGCGGGCACGATCTCGTTGACGAGCCCCCACTGCTTCGCTTCTTGGGCGTCGATGCGACGCCCCGTGAGCAGCAGTTCCATCGCGACATGGAACGGGATGCGGCGCGGTAGTTTGATCGAGGCCGCATCGGCCACCGTGCCGGAGTTGATCTCGGGCAGCGCGAAGGTCGCGTGTTCGGCGGCGATCAGGATGTCGCAGGAGAGCGCGATCTCGAAGCCGCCGCCGAAGGCGAGGCCGTTGATGGCGCAGATCACGGGCTTATTGAGCCCTGGCAATTCCTGCAATCCGCCGAAACCGCCGACGCCGTAATCGGAGTCCGGGGCTTCGCCCGCCGCCGCAGCCTTGAGGTCCCAGCCTGGGGAGAAAAACCGATCGCCGGCAGCGGTGAGGATCGCGACCCGCAGTTCCGGGTCGTCGCGGAAGCCGGCGAACACCTCGCCCATGATGCGACTCGTCGCTGTATCGATGGCGTTGGCCTTGGGACGGTCGAGGGTCACTTCGAGCACGGCGCCGCGTCGTTCAGTACGGATGGGGTGGGTCATGGTCACCTCGTCTTGATGAGCGCATCCACCGCGACCGCACAGTCGGGCAGGACGAGCAGGGGATTGACGTCGAGTTCGAGCAGATCGTCGCGATGCGCCGCGGCGAAGGCCGCGATCGCCTCGATGGCACGCAGCACCGAATCGGGATCGCCCTTGCGGCCGCGATGGCCCGCGATGAGGGTCCACACGCGCAGCGTGCGCAGCGCGCGTTCGATGTCCTCGCGCGTCGCGGGCAACAGCAGCGTCACGGAATCGGTGATGAGCTCCGCGAGCACGCCGCCCGCACCGATGAGGAGCGCGAAGCCGAACTGCGGGTCGCGCACCACGCCGACGATGAGCTCTGCAACCGCACCGCCCACCATCTGCTCGACGAGCACGCGATCGCCAAGCGCTGCCATGCCCGTGACCGCTACGGCCACCTCGTCGGGCGAGCGCAGGCCGAGCGCGACGCCGCCGACATCGCTCTTGTGTGCGATCGTTTCGTTCGAGATCTTGATCACCACCGGGAAGCCGATGCGTGCGGCGACCTGCGGCGCGTCGGCGAGCGCGCACTCGACCGCCACCGGGACAACGAGGCCGTACCGTGCGAGCAGCGCCTTCGCCTCGGACTCGCGCACCACCCGTCCTACCGTGACGGCGTTGACGTCGTTGTCGGGCATGGCGCGGGACGTCGGGCCGGTCGGCCACGGGAGCGCGGCCACCGGTCGCGCATACCGCTCGCCGATCGCCGCCGCCGCCGCCAATGCGCCTAGCGCATCCTCGATGCCAATCAGCGGCGCGATGCCCGCCGCACCAAGTTCGTCGGCGAGGCGGGCTGGCATCCCCTCGGGTAGCGTCGCGACCACCACCGCCCGGGCGCCGACCCGGCGCTGCGCCGCCGCCCAAGCACGCGCGGTGACGAGCCAGGAATCCGGCTTCATCGCCGGATGCGTCGGTGTGTCGAGGATCAGCAGCGCGGCATCGAAGCCGCCCGCGAGGGCGGCGGCGAAGGTGTTCTCGAGCGCTTCACGCTGGTTCCAGATGAAGGTGTGGTAGTCGAGCGGGTTGTCGATGTGCACGAGGTCGCTGAGCGTCGCGGCGACGCTGCAGGCCGCCACCTCGCTGAATGGCGGGAAAGAGAGCCCATGCGCCGGCGCAAGATCGGCGACCAGCGCGGCCTCGCCACCCGAGCAACTCAAAGATACCAATCGACGCCCCGTGGTTGGTCCGCCGAAGTGCAGTAGCTTGAGCGTCTCGACCAGCGCGGAGAGGGTGGGTACCCGTGCGACGCCGTAGCGTTCGAAGAGCGCCGCACAGATGCGGTCCTCGCCCGCCATCGAGGCGGTATGGCTCAGGGCGATGCGCGCACCTTGCGGTGAGCGGCCGGTCTTGAGCGCGACCACCGGCTTGCCTGCCGCCTGCGCCCGCGCAGCGGCCGCCGCGAAGGCCTGCGGATCGCGCAGCCCCTCGATGTGCAGACCGATGGCGGTGATACGCGGATCCTGCGCGAACGCATCCATCGCTGCGGCGATGTCGACATCCGCCTGGTTGCCGAGCGTGAGCAGCGTCGCGATCGGCAGTCCGCGCTGCATCATGGTGAGATTGCAGCCGATGTTCCCCGACTGGGTGACGAGCGCGACGCCGCGTTCAACGGGGCTGAGCGCGTGCTCGTCCGGCCACAGTGCGACGCGGGCTGTGGTGTTGATGAAGCCGTAGCAGTTCGGGCCGAGCAGCGGCATGCCATCGGCGGCCTCGAGCAGCGAGCGCTGACGGTCGAGGTCGCCGGTCTCGGCGAAGCCCGCGGCGTAGATGACCGCGCCGCCGCAGCCCAGCGCGCGCAGCGCAGCGACCGCATCCGGCGTCAGCGCGCGCGGTAGCGCCACGAAGGCGGCATCGGGCGAGCCGTCGATGTCGGCGACGGACGCCACGGTCGGTACGCCGCCCAGTTGCGGACGGCGTGGATTGACGGCCCAGATCCGGCCCTCGAAGCCGAGCGCCCGGGTGCGCTCGATGGCGATGGCGCATTCGCTGCCGCCGACGAACGCGATCGAGCGCGGATGGAGCAGTCGTTGCAGCCGCATTCAGGCGCCGAGCGGCCGCAGCAGCGCACGCGAGATGATGTGACGCTGGATCTCGGAGGTGCCTTCCCAGATGCGCTCGACCCGCGCGTCACGCCAGATGCGCTCGAGCGGCAGGTCGGACATCAGGCCCATGCCGCCGTGGATCTGGATGGCCTCGTCGGCGACGAAGGCCAACATCTCGGTCGCCTTGAGTTTCGCCATCGCCATGTCGGAGTCCGTCACCGTCCCTTGGTCGACCTTCCAGGCGGCCTCGAGGGTCAGCAACTCCGCGGCTTTCAGTTCCGTCGCCATGTCTGCGAGTTTGAAAGAGACGCCTTGGAACTTGCCGATCTGCTGGCCGAACTGCTGGCGCTCCGCGGCCCAGCGAATCGCGAGATCGAGCGCGCGCTCGGCGCGTCCCAAGCAGGTGGCGGCCACCTGCAGCCGTGTCGCGCCGAGCCATTGGTTCGCGACCTCGAAGCCGCGTCCGACCTCGCCCAGCACCTGCGACTTTGGTACGCGACAGTCATCGAACTGCAGGATGCAGTTGCTATAGCCGCGGTGGGAGACGCTTTTGTAGCCATCGAGCACTTGGAAACCCGGCGTGCCACGATCGATCAGGAACGCGGTGATGAGGGCGCGGCTTCCGCGGGCGGAGGTCTCCTCGCCCGTGGCGGCGAACAGCACCACGAAATCCGCTTCGTCGGCGTGGCTGATGAAATGCTTGCTGCCGTTGATGACGAAGTCGTCGCCCTCCTGACGCGCACGGGTCTTCATGCCGCGCAGGTCGGAGCCTGCGCCGGGCTCGGTCATCGCAAGGCATTCCGACCGCTCACCACGCACTGCGGGCAGGAGATACCGTTCGCGCTGATCGCCCTTGCAGGCCATGAGGATGTTCGAGGGCCTGCCAACGCAGGTCCAATGCAGCGCGTAGTTGGCGCGGCCGAGCTCGCGCTCGTAGAGGATCCAGGTGAGCGTGTCGAGCCCGGCGCCGCCGACCTCGGCGGGCATGTTGGCGGCGTAGAGGCCGGCGTTGATCGCCTTGCGCTTGATCTCGTCACGCAGCTCGGGGCGTAGGCATCCAGTCGCCTCGACCTCGGCCTCATGGGGATAGAGTTCGTTGACGACGAAGTCGCGGGTAGTGTCGACGATCAGCCGCTGCTCTTCGGTGAGGGAAAAGTGCATGGTTCTCCGTCGCTGGCGTCTGCCTGCGTCTGTGGCATGATTATCCTTCTAAGCATAAACCTACAGAGGGTGGAACTGCATGCCGCTGCAGATCAGTCGCGAAGTCTTTATCACCTGCGCCGTCACAGGCTCGGGTAGCACCCAGGATCGTTCGCACCACGTGCCGCGTTCGCCCAAGGACATCGCAGCGAGCGCCATCGCCGCCGCCCAGGCGGGCGCCGCCGTCGTCCACTGCCATGTCCGTGATCCCCTCACCGGCAAGGCGAGCCGCGACCCCGCGCTCTACCGCGAGCTGGTCGATCGTATCCGTGACTCGGACACCGACGTTGTGGTCAACCTCACTGCCGGCATGGGCGGCGACCTGATTCTCGGGCCGCCCGAGGCCCCGCTGCCGCTCAATCCGGTCGGCACCGACATGGGCAGCGCAGAGGATCGCATGCGGCCGATCGCCGATTGTCTCCCGGAGATCTGCACGCTCGACTGCGGCACCATGAACTTCGCCGAAGCCGACTATGTCATGACCAACACGCCCGGCATGCTGCGGGCGATGGGCGGCATGATGACGAAGCTCGGCGTGCGCCCCGAGATCGAGGCCTTCGATACCGGGCACCTCTGGTTCGCGAAGCGCCTCGTCGAAGAGGGGGTGCTCGACAGCCCTGCGCTGGTGCAGCTCTGCATGGGCATCCCCTGGGGCGCGCCCAACGACCTCGACACCTTCATGGCCATGGTCCACAACGTCCCCGCCGACTGGACTTGGTCGGCGTTCAGTCTCGGCCGCGACCAGATGCCCTATGTGGCGGCGGCGGTGATCGCCGGCGGTAATGTGCGGGTCGGTCTCGAGGACAACCTCTGGCTCGACAAGGGCGTGCTGGCACGCAACGAGGACCTCGTCGAACGCGCGGTCGGCATCATCGAACGCTTGGGTGCGCGCGTCATCAGCCCTGCCGAAGTGCGCAGCAAGCTGGGTCTCGTCAAGCGTGCGCCGGTCGCCCACGCATGAGGCCGGTCGCCGCAGTCATCGGGGGCGGCGTCATCGGCGGGGGATGGCTGGCACGGTTCCTTTTGAACGGCTGGGATGTCCAGGTCTTCGACCCGGACCCGGAAGCCGATCGCAAGCTCGCTGAAGTCCTCGGCAACGCCCGGCGCTCGCTGCCCGGGCTCTACGACACCGCGCTGCCGGCCGAGGGCGAGTGGCGGCGCTGCGCCACCGTGGAGGAAGCCGTCGCCGGGGCGAGCTGGATCCAGGAGTCCGTGCCGGAGCGGCTCGACCTCAAGCACCGCGTGCTCACCCAGATCCAGGCGGTCATCTCCGCCGATGTCGTGATCGGTTCCTCGACCTCCGGGTTCAAGCCTTCCGAACTCGGTGCCGGCATCCCGCGGCCCGCACAGGTGATGGTCGTGCACCCCTTCAACCCGGTGTACCTGCTGCCCGTGGTCGAGGTGGTGCCGCACACGAGCGCCACCGACGCATTCGTCACCGGGGCGATGCAGACGATGCGCGCCCTCGGCATGATGCCGCTGCGCATCCGTCGCGAGATCGACGCGCATGTTGCCGACCGGTTCCTCGAGGCCGTCTGGCGCGAGGCGCTGTGGCTCGTCAAGGACGACATCGCGACCACCACTGAAATCGACGATGTCATCCGCTTCGGTTTCGGCATCCGTTGGGCACAGATGGGCCTGTTCGAGACCTACCGGGTCGCGGGCGGCGAGGCCGGCATGCGGCATTTCATCGCGCAGTTCGGGCCCTGCCTCAGTTGGCCGTGGACACGTCTCACCGATGTCCCCGAACTCGACGAGGCGCTGATCGACAAGATCGCCTCGCAATCGGACGCCCAGTCCGGCATGCACAGCATCCGTGAGCTCGAGCGCATCCGCGACGACAACCTCGTGGCGATGATGCGCGCGCTCAAGGGTCGGGATTGGGCTTCGGGGCGGCTGCTGCGCGAGCATGACCAAAGATTGCAGAGCACGCAGGCCGAGCCCGACTGGGCGCAGCCGATCGAGACCTTAGTCCGCACCGTCCCGATCGACTGGACCGACTACAACGGTCACATGAACGAGGCGCGCTACCTCGAGGCCTTCAGCGGAGCCACCGACCGGTTCATGGGGCTGGTCGGTTGCGATGCGGCCTACATCGCCTCGGGTGGCAGCTACTTCACCGTCGAGACGCACATCAAGCATCTCGCCGAGGTGGCTGCGGGGGCACGGATCCGCGCCACCACGCAGCTCCTCGACGGTTCCGGCAAGCGCATGCATCTCCTGAACCGCCTCTACGACGCTGACGGGCAGCTGCTCGCCACCGCTGAGCAGCTGCTGCTGCACGTCTCGCTCGAGACCCGTCGCGCGTCGCTGCCGGGCCCTGCGCTGCAGCAGAAGTTGTCGGAAGTCCAAGCCAAACATGCCGCCCTGCCGCGGCCGGAGAGGATCTACTGTGGCATCTAAAACTGACTCGCCACCGCCGCCGCCTTCCGGCTCCTCTCGCGAACCGCCCGCCGACTGGCCGGTGTTCGCCATCACGGCCGCGACGGTGCTGGGCGTGTGCGCGTTGGTGTTCGTCGCGCCGCAGCAGGCAGGGATCGTGATCATCCGTCTCTACGACCTGCTGACCAAGAACCTCGGCTTCCTCTATCAATGGTATGTCATCGCGCTGCTCGGGTTTCTCGGCTTCATCGCCTTCAGCCGCTACGGCAGGATCCGGCTCGGCGGCCAGGACACCCGGCCTGACTACAGCACCTTGAGTTGGATCGGCATGATCTTCTGCGCCGGGGTCGGCGCGACGCTCATCTATTGGGCGGTCGTCGAATGGGCGTTCTATATCGACGCGCCACCACTCGGCGCGGCGCCGCGCTCCACGGCCGCCATCGAGTGGGCCGCCACTTACGGCATCTTCCATTGGGGGCCGGTGGGCTGGGCGATCTTCTGTCTGCCGACCATCGCGATCGCGTACGCCTTCTACCAACGCGGTGAGCCACACCTGCGCTTGAGTTCGGGCTGTCTGCCGTTCTTGCCCGGCGGTGTCAGCAGCACGCGCGGCCGCATCATCGACTTCATCTACATGGTGAACCTCATCGGCGGCAGCGCGACGGCGCTCGCGCTGACCGCACCGATGATCGCGGCGTTGTTCGCCAAGCTCACGGGTATCCCGCAGACCTTCACCATCGAGGCGATCGTGATCTTGGTCTGCGTGCTGATCTTCGCGGCCAGCAGCTTCCTCGGCCTCGAGAAAGGCTTCAAGCGGCTCGCCGATGCCAATACCTACCTCGCCCTGGGGCTGCTTGGCTTCGTCCTCGCAGTGGGCCCGACGCTCTTCATCCTGCAGATGGGCACCAACTCCCTCGGCCTCATGGTGCAAGAGTTCGTGCGCATGGTGACCTGGACGGATCCCATCGAGCGCAAGGGATTCATCGAGAGCTGGACGGTGTTCTATTGGGCCTGGTGGGTGGCCTATGCGCCGTTCGTCGCGTTGTTCGCGACACGCATCTCGCGCGGTCGCACGCTGCGCGAACTGATCTTTGGGCTGATGGTCTTCGGTACCTTGGGGGCCGGCATCTTCTACATCGTGCTCGGCAACTACGCCCTCAACCTCGAACTCACCGGCGCCCTGAAGGTCACTGAACTTTTGAAGCAGCACTCCGGTCCGTATGCGCTCGCGGAGGTGCTAGGGACGCTGCCATGGCCGTCGCTCTCGATCCTCGGCTTCCTGGCCGTCGCCGCCATCTTGATGGCGACCACCTACGACTCGGCGTCCTACACGCTCGCCTCGGTGGCGAGCCGCGACATCCATGCCGGTCAGGATCCTGCGCGCTGGCAGCGCGTGTTCTGGGCCTTCGCGATCGGTGTGCCGCCGATCGCGCTGCTGTTCGTTGAGGGCGGTCTGAAGGTGGTCCAATCCGCCACCATCGTCGTCAGTCTTCCCCTGCTCGCAGTCGGTGTGCTGTTGGCGCTCTCCATCCTGCGGATGATCCGTGAAGACGAGGCCGCCGGCCGGTTGTGACCCCCCCGGATCGTGCGGTCGTTTACGCTCAATAGCATGTCGCATTCAGGCGTGTGAGGGGCCTGCCGCGCGACCACAATTTCGGGGCTTCTGAACCGGGAGAGAACGCCTTGAAGAACAACATCGAGATCGCGCAGGCCGCCAAGCTGCGGCCCATCACCGCGCTGGCGCAAGACCGTCTCGGCATCCCGGAAGAGGCGCTCGAGCCCTTCGGTCGCTACAAAGCGAAGCTCTCTCTCGGTTACATCAACTCGTTGCGCGACCGGCCCGACGGTAAACTCGTGCTCGTGACGGCGATCTCGCCGACGCCGGCGGGCGAGGGCAAGACCACGACCACGGTCGGCCTCGGCGATGCGCTCAACCGCATCGGCAAGCGCGCCGTGGTCTGTCTGCGCGAACCTGCGCTCGGTCCGGTGTTTGGTATGAAGGGCGGCGCGGCGGGCGGTGGCTACGCCCAGGTCGTGCCGATGGAGGATATCAACCTCCACTTCACCGGCGACTTCGCCGCGATCGCGCTCGCGAACAACCTGCTCGCGGCGATGATCGACAACCACATCTACCACGGTAACGAACTCGGCTTCGATGTTCGGCGGATCGCCTGGCGGCGCGTGGTCGATGTGAACGACCGCGCACTGCGTCAGATCACCGCAGGTCTCGGCGGCAGTCCCAACGGTTTCCCGCGCGAGGATGGCTTCGACATCGTGGTGGCCTCCGAAGTGATGGCCATCTTCTGTCTCGCCACCAGCCTCGTCGATCTCAAAGAACGCCTCGGCAAGATCGTCGTCGGCTACACCCGTGACCAGAAGCCGGTCCTCGCCCGCGACCTTAAGGCGCACGGGGCGATGACGGTGCTGCTCAAAGACGCGCTGGCGCCGAACCTCGTGCAGACGATCGAGAACAACCCCGCCATCATCCACGGCGGTCCGTTCGCCAACATCGCCCACGGCTGCAACTCCGTGATCGCGACCCGCACCGCGCTCAAGCTCGGTGATTTTGTGGTCACCGAAGCAGGCTTCGGCGCCGATCTCGGTGCCGAGAAGTTCATCGACATCAAATGTCGGAAAGCGGGTCTTAAGCCCGACGCGGCGGTGATCGTCGCCACGGTGCGTGCCCTGAAGTACCACGGCGGCATCGAGGTGCCTGACCTGCCGAAGGAGAACGTCGAGGCCCTCCGCAAGGGTATGGCGAACCTCGAACGGCATATCGCTAACGTGCGCGACCGTTTCGGCTTGCCCTGCGTGGTGTCGATCAACCACCGCGCCGAGGACACGCCCGCGGAGATCCATGCGTTGCACGAGCGCGCAAGCCACTTGGGCGTCAAGGTCGTCACCGCCAAGCACTTCGCCGAGGGCAGCGCCGGCGCCGTCGAACTTGCCGAGGAGGTCGTGCGGCTCACGGAGCAGCCGAACCACTTCACTCACCTGTATCCGGACGAACTGCCGCTCTGGGACAAGATGAAGAAGGTCGCGACCGAACTGTATGGCGCGTCGGACATCACCGCCGATGCCAAGGTACGCACTGCGATCCGCAACCTGCAGGAGAGCGGCTACGGGCACTACCCCGTCTGCGTCGCCAAGACGCAATACTCGTTCTCGACCGACCCGAAGCTGCGCGGCGCGCCGAGCAATCATGTGGTCAACATCCGCGAGGTCAGGCTGGCCGCCGGCGCCGAGTTCGTCGTCATGATCTGCGGTGACATCATGACCATGCCGGGACTGCCCAAGTTGCCTGCTGCCTGCAACATCGATATCGATGATTCGGGCCGCGTCGTCGGCATGTTCTGATCCGCCGTCATGCCCTGGGACACCCAACGCGCTGCCGCGATCATCGAGACCCATCAGCATCTCGACGGGCCGACATTGCCGGTGCTGCGAGCGCTGCAACTGGAGTTCGGATATTTGCCCGAGGAGGCCGTGGTGCAGGTCGCCGAGGCCTTGAACCTCTCGCGCGCTGAAGTGCATGGCGTCGTCACCTTCTATCATGACTTCCGGCGCGAGCCGGTCGGGCGCACGGCGCTTAAGATCTGTCGCGCCGAGGCCTGTCAGGCCATGGGTGCGGATGATCTCGCCGCTCTCGCGCGCCAGCATCTCGGCGTCGATTGGCATGGCACAACCCGCGATGGCGAGGTGACGCTGGAACCGACGTTCTGTCTCGGGCTCTGCTCGGTCGCGCCGGCAGCGCAGGTGGGCGAGCGCCTGATCGCCCGCGCGGATTGGCCGAAACTCGAGGAGGCGCTGCTCAAGTGCCGTCGATGACCCGCATCTACGTGCCTGCCGACTCGGCCGCGCTCGCACTCGACGCCGACGCCCTTTCAGCCGCCATCGTCGCGGAGGCTGGGCGGCTTGGCACACCGGTCGAGATCGTGCGCAACGGGTCGCATGGTATGCATTGGCTCGAACCTTTGGTCGAGGTGCAGACCACCACCGGCCGCGTCGGCTACGGGCCGGTGACGGTGGCCGATGTCCCGGGGCTTTTCGCAGCCGGTTGGCTCGAGGGTGGCAGTCACGCGCTGCGCATCGGCGATCCGTTGCAGCATCCCTTCATGGCCCGTCAGACGCGGTGGACCTTCGTGCGCTGCGGCATCATCGACCCTCTCTCCTGGGATGATTTCGTCGCGCAGCGCGGTGGGCAGGGCTTGGCCCGCGCGCGCGAGCTGGGCGCCACCGCGACGATCGCAGCGGTCACCGCATCGGGTCTGCGCGGTCGGGGCGGTGCCGGGTTCCCGGCCGGCATCAAATGGCGCACCGTCCAAGAGACGGCGGGGGAGCTCAAGTACGTCGTCTGCAACGCTGATGAGGGTGACTCGGGCACCTTCGCCGACCGCATGTTGATGGAGGGCGATCCGTTCGCGCTGCTGGAGGGCATGGTGATCTGTGGCCTCGTGGTCGGTGCACGCAAGGGGTTCATCTACATCCGCTCCGAGTATCCGCGCGCCATCGAGGTGCTCGAGCACGCGCTCGTCGTGGCGCGTGCGCAGGGCTTGCTTGCGGACTGCGACATCGAGCTGCGGGTCGGTGCAGGGTCTTATGTCTGTGGTGAGGAGACCGCGCTGCTCGAGAGCCTGGAGGGCAAGCGCGGTCAGGTGCGCGCCAAGCCGCCGCTGCCGGCGCACAAGGGGCTCTTCGGTCGCCCGACCGTCGTCAACAATGTGCTGACGCTCGCGACCGTACCGGAGATCCTGGTGCGCGGTGCCGAGGCTTACGCAGCGCTCGGTTGCGGCCGCTCGCGCGGCACGCTGCCGTTCCAGTTGGCGGGCAACATCAGATTTGGTGGCCTCTTCGAGGCACCGTTCGGCATGGCTCTCGGGGAGCTCATCGACCAAGTCGGCGGCGGTACCGCCACCGGTCGGCCGGTGCGTGCGGTGCAGACCGGCGGCCCGCTCGGTGCCTACTTCCCACGCGAACTCTTCGACACCGTGCTCGATTACGAAGCGCTCGCCGCGCGCGACGGTCTCCTCGGACATGGCGGCATCGTGGTGTTCGACGATACGGTCGACATGGCGCGCCAAGCACGCTTCGCGATGGAGTTCTGCGCCGTGGAGTCCTGCGGCAAGTGCACGCCTTGCCGGGTCGGCTCGGTGCGTGGCATGGAGGTCATCGACAAGATCCTCAAGGGTCACGAGGTGGCGGCCAATTTGGCGCTGCTCGAGGACCTCTGCAATACTCTGAAACTTGGGTCACTCTGTGCGTTGGGCGGCTTCGTGCCGTATCCCGTCATGAGTGCCGTGCGTCACTTCCCGCAGGATTTCCAAAGACAATGAGCGCCATCCTCGAACGCGACTTCGGCACGCCGCCATCGCACGCCACCCAAACCGTCACGCTAGAGATCGACGGCATGGCCATCGCGGTGCCGGCGGGGACCTCGGTCATGCGAGCAGCCGCCGAGGCGGGCGTCTCGGTACCCAAGCTCTGCGCCACCGACACCCTCGAGGCGTTCGGATCCTGTCGCCTGTGCCTCGTCGAGATCGAAGGCCGCGCAGGCACGCCTGCCTCTTGCACCACGCCGGTCGCCGAAGGCATGAAGGTGCGCACGCAGACCGGCAAGCTCAAGACCTTGCGTCGCGGCGTCATGGAGCTCTACATCTCCGACCATCCGCTCGATTGCCTCACCTGTTCGGCGAACGGCGACTGTGAGCTGCAGGACATGGCGGGCGCGGTCGGCTTGCGCGAGGTGCGCTATGGCTACGACGGCGCCAACCATCTCGAGGCCGTAAAAGACGAATCGAACCCGTACTTCACCTTCGATCCTGCCAAGTGCATCGTCTGCTCGCGCTGTGTGCGCGCCTGCGACGAGGTGCAGGGGACGCTTGCGCTCACGATCTCCGGCCGCGGCTTCGAGTCCAAGGTGTCTGCGAGCATCGACGAGAAATTCATCGATTCGGAGTGCGTGTCCTGCGGTGCCTGCGTCAAGGCGTGTCCGACCGCGACGCTCATCGAAAAGACCGTGATCGAGATCGGTCAGCCGGAACGATCGGTGCTCACCACCTGCGCGTATTGCGGAGTGGGCTGCAGCTTCAAGGCGCAGGTACGCGGCAACGAGGTCGTGCGCATGGTCCCCCATGACGACGGCAAGGCCAACCGCGGCCACTCCTGCGTCAAGGGACGCTTCGCTTGGGGCTACGCGACCCACCCGGACCGGGTGCTCACGCCGCTCGTGCGCGAGCGCATCAGCGATCCGTGGCGCGAGGCGACCTGGGACGAGGCCATCGGCCGCATCGCCTTCGATTTCCGTCGCTTGCAGAAGCAGTACGGCAAAAACTCGGTGGGCGCCGTGACTTCTTCGCGCTGCACCAACGAGGAGACCTTCCTCGTGCAGAAGATGGTGCGTGCCGCGTTCGGCAACAACAACGTCGACACCTGCGCGCGGGTCTGCCACTCGCCGACGGGCTACGGCCTCAAGACCGCTTTCGGCACTTCGGCGGGCACCCAGGACTTCGACTCGGTCGCCGAGGCGGATGTCATCATCGTGATCGGTGCGAACCCGACCGACGGGCATCCGGTGTTCGCCTCGCGCATGAAGCGGCGACTGCGCGAAGGCGCGAAGCTCATCGTCATCGATCCACGCCGCATCGATCTCGTACGCACGCCGCACATCGAGGCGAGCCACCATCTGCAGCTGCGCCCCGGTACCAACGTCGCGGTGGTCAACGCGCTTGCCCACACCATCATTACCGAAGGTCTGCTCGATGAGGCCTTCGTGCGGGAGCGTTGCGATCTCGCGGAGTTCTCGGCGTGGGCGGCGTTCGTCGCCGAGCCGCGCAACAGCCCGGAACACACCGAATCGCTCACCGGCGTCCCGGCAGCGTCCTTGCGCGCGGCCGCGCGGCTCTACGCGACCGGCGGCAATGGCGCCATCTACTACGGTCTCGGCGTCACCGAGCACAGCCAAGGCACCACCACGGTCATGGCGATCGCGAACCTTGCGATGGTCACCGGCAACCTCGGTCGACCGGGCGTCGGCGTCAACCCGTTACGGGGCCAGAACAACGTCCAGGGCGCGTGTGACATGGGGTCGTTCCCCCACGAGTTCGCGGGTTACCGGCATGTCTCGGACGATTCCGCCCGCGCGGTGTTCGAGTCGGCTTGGGGCGTCTCGCTGGAGTCTGAACCTGGCCTGCGTATCCCGAACATGTTCGATGCGGCGCTCGACGGCACTTTCAAGGGGATGTTCATCCAGGGCGAAGATTTCGCCCAGTCCGACCCCGACACGCAGCATGTGGTGGCCGCCCTCTCGGCGATGGAGTGCGTCGTGGTTCACGACCTGTTCTTGAACGAGACCGCGAAATACGCGCATGTCTTTTTGCCGGGCGCGTCCTTCCTCGAGAAAGACGGTACGTTCACCAACGCCGAACGGCGCATCAGCCGCGTACGCAAGGTCATGCCTCCGCGCGCCGGGCTTGCCGATTGGCAGGCGGTGATGCAGGTCTGCCAAGCCCTTGGTCATGCGATGCACTACGATCATCCGTCGCAGATCATGGACGAGATCGCACGCACCACGCCCTCGTTCACGGGCGTGAGCTACGAGAAGCTGGACCGTCTCGGTTCGATCCAATGGCCCTGCAACGAGCAGGCACCCGAGGGCACGCCGGTCATGCACATCGACGGTTTTACGCGTGGCAAGGGCCGCTTCGTGGTGACCGAGTATGTGCCGACCGAGGAACGATCGACTGCGCGTTTCCCGTTGTTGCTCACGACCGGTCGTGTCCTTTCGCAGTACAACGTGGGCACGCAGACCCGGCGCACGGCAAACCAGCAGTGGCACGAGGCCGATCTGCTTGAGATCCATCCTCACGATGCGGAGCTGCGCGGTATCCGTGCAGGCGATCGGGTGCGGGTGATGAGCCGCAGCGGCGCGACCGAGCTGCGTGCCGACATCACCGACCGTGTGGCACCGGGCGTCGTCTACACGACCTTCCACCATCCGGATACCCAGATCAACGTCGTGACCACCGACAACTCCGACTGGGCGACCAACTGCCCGGAATACAAGGTCACTGCGGTCCAGGTGCTGCCGACGAATGGCCCTGCCGCCGCCCGCGCTTGAGCTGCCGCGGCTTGCGGTCGGCGGTCCCGGCGGTGTCATGGCGCGCGGCTGGGGGCAGCGCATGTTGCCCGAAGAGGTGGCGGTATCGCTCACCTACGACCGCGCGGCCTACGCCGTGATGATGGCCACACCGCTCGACCTCGAAGATTTCGGCCTCGGCTTCTCGCTCGCCGAGGGCATCGTCGGTGATGCCGCTGAACTGACGGCCATCGAGGTGCTGCCGGTAGAACTCGGCATCGAGTTGCGTATGACGCTCGCCGAAGTGGCTGCCGGACGAACCGTCGATCGTCGCCGCCGTATGGCGGGTCCCGTCGGTTGTGGGCTCTGCGGGATCGAGAGCCTGGAGGAAGCGTTGCGGCCGCTGCCGCCGGTCGCCGCCACGGTCGAGGTGTGCGCAGCCGATGTGCTCGAGATGGTCGCCGCCCTGACCGACGCCCAGCGGCTGAACCACAGCACCCGTGCGGTGCATGCCGCGGGATTCTGGCGGCCGGGTCGAGGGTTGATCGCGGCGCGGGAGGATGTCGGTCGGCACAACGCGCTCGACAAGCTCGCCGGTGCGCTGGCGCATGCCGGGGAGCGCGCGGCGGACGGGGTCGTGGTCATCTCGAGCCGGGTGTCGATAGAGATGGTGCAGAAGGCGGTTTTGATGGGTACGGGCATCCTCGTCGCCGTGTCGGCGCCGACCGCTTTGGCGGTGCGTGCCGCCGCCGCCGCCGCGCTCACCTTGGTGGCGGTCGCCCGTGACGATGGGTTCGAGGTGTTCAGTGAGCCGCGCAGGATCCGCGCATGAAGATCGACAAACTCGTCCGCATGGTCAACCAGATCGCGGAATTCTTCGCCCATGAGGGGCCGCTCAAGGCGGCCGCCAACACCGCCGATCACCTGAAGAAATTCTGGGATCCCAGCATGCGCGGCCAGATCATCGCCGCGGTCGCGGCGGGCAGCGCGACGGGGCTCGAGCCGACCGCCCTCGCTGCCGTCAAGCAGCTCCCGGCGCCTGCCGCGAACTGAGCGCGCGCAGGATGTCTGCGGCATCGCAGACGCCCACCAGTCCACCCTCGTCGGCCAGCAGTACCGGGTGCCCGCTGTCTTGGCGCAGCCGTATGAGGCTGCGCAGGTCGATGTCTACCGACGCGACCACCCAGCGATGTCCGCCCGCCGTCCCGTCAGCCCGCAGTCGATGACCCGCCGCATCGTCGAGCACGATCTCACCGTCCACGCGCGGTAATCCGTCCAAGCGCCGCATCACCATCGCGCCGGTCAACGCGGTGAGGGGGTTCATGTGCTGCACGAACTCTGCAACCCTGGCATCGGCGGGGCGCAGCACGATGTCCTGCGGCGTGCCGGTCTGCACGATACGGCCCTGGTCCATGATCGCAATTCGATCGCCGATGCGCAGCGCCTCGTCGAGGTCGTGGCTGACAAACAGGATGGTCTTGCGCACCCGCTCTTGGAGTGAAAGGAGCTCGTCTTGCAGACGGTTGCGGATCAGCGGGTCGAGGGCTGAGAACGGTTCATCCATCAACAGCACATCGGCTTCGGTCGCGAACGCGCGTGCGAGACCGACGCGTTGCTGCATGCCACCCGAGAGCTCATCGATCCGGCGTCCCGCCCAGTCGGACAGACCGACCAGTGCGAGCTGCTCGGCGACGATCCGTTCCTGCTGCGCGCGTGTCTCACCGCGCAGTTCGAGACCAAGACCGACATTCTCCGCGACCGTCCGCCAGGGCAACAGCGCAGGTTGCTGGAACACCATGCTGATGCGGTGACGGCGCGCGGCGCTCAACGCAGCCGCATCACAACGCGTGATGTCGAGTGTCCCCCCGGCGCCCGTCATCAGCACTTGCCCGCGGGTGGCGGGCGTGAGCCCGTTGGCGGTCCGCAGCAGGGTCGACTTGCCAGAGCCTGACAGACCCATCACGACACAGATCTCGCCGGGTGAGACGGCGAGACTCGCATCGCGCACGGCGAGGGTCACCTGTCGATCGGCGGCGATCTTCGTGGGGGCGGCGCCGGCATCGAGCGCCTTCAGCGCTTGCTCGATCGACTTGCGACCGTCACGACCGTCGGCGCGCGCAAAGAGCACATCGACGGACCGGAACTCGAGCGCGGCGCTCATGGTCGGCTCCGGCGCTCGCGCGGACGGCTGAGGCGATCGAGCACGATGGCGAGCAGCACGATAGCGAGGCCTGCCTCGAAGCCGACATCGACCTGCACGCTGTTCAGCGCCCGCACCACCGGTACGCCGAGGCCGCCTGCGCCCACCAAGGCGGCGATCACCACCATCGACAGGCTGAGCATGATGCACTGCGTGATGCCGGCAAGGATCGAGGGCAGCGCACAAGGCAGTTCGATCTTCCACAACCGCTGCCAGCGCGTCGCACCGAAGGCTTCACCCGCTTCGCGCATCGCACGCGGGACGCCGGTCAGGCCGAGGTGCGTCAGACGCACCGGCGCGGGCAGCGCGAAGATCACCGTGGAGATGAGACCGGGGACCACGCCAAGGCCGAACAACACCAGCGTCGGGATGAGGTAGACGAAGGTCGGCAGCGTCTGCATCAGATCGAGCACCGGCCGCAGCACGGCGTGCAGTTGTGGACGATGCGCGGCGGCGATGCCGAGCGGCACCCCGATCAGCGTCGCAGCGAGTGTCGCGACGGCGACCAGCGCGACAGTCTCGACGGTCGCCGCCCAATAGCCTTGATTCATGATGAACAGCAGCGCACCGACCACGAACGTCGCCAGCGCCAGCGAGCGTTGCAGGACCCAGGCGAGCAGACCGGCGGCCGCCACCAAGAGCCATGCGGGCAGGGCGGACAGCAAGCCGTGCACCGCTCCGACGCTGCCGCTCACCACCCGTGAGACCAGATCGAAGAACGGTCGCCAATTCGCTTGGGCGTGGGCGATCGCCTCGCCGATGACACGGCCTACCGGGATCTTGTGACCGGCCACGAGGCGCTCGAGGCTGCTGGCGCGGTCTGCGGCGAGCGGACCCGTCATGTCCTCTGCCCCTGAGGGACCTCCGGTCGATGAGCTGTCCGCGCGCCGGACCCCCGCGAGCAGCGGCGCCAACGCGTCAGGATGATCGCGCAGCCATTCGGCCGCTGCCGCCTCCGGCGCGAGCTTGCGGTTGAGGATGCCGTCCATCAGGTCGTTCTCTATCGCACCCGTGAACGCGAGATTGCGCAGAAAACGAGCCACATTGGGGCATTCCTGCAGATAGCCCTTGCGCACGAGCGTGTGGATGATGGCACCGCCGAAGTCGGGGCCGAACGTGTCGTCGCCGCCGGTGAGGTAGCGCATGTCGTAGCGCTTGTTCATCGGGTGTGGCTGCCAACCGAAGAATACGATCGCCTCGCGTGCGTTGTAGGCACGGTCGACCTGCGCGAGCATGCCTTGCTCGCTGGACTCGACCAAAGTGAAACCGCGCAGCCTGAAGCGATCCGCTTCGATGAGTTCGATCATCATGCGGTTGCCGTCATTGCCCGGTTCGATGCCGTACATCTTGCGCCGCAGGGGCACCGCGAACTTCGCGATATCGGCGAAGTCGCGCAGTCCCTGCTCATAGAGATAAGTCGGTACCGCGAGCGTATAGCGTGCCTCGGTCATGTTCGCCCGGACGATCTCGACCGAGCCATCATCCAGAAAAGGCTGACGATCGGCTTTCTGCGAGGGCATCCAGTTGCCGAGGAAGACATCGATGTCGCGGTTGCGCAGCGCGGCGTAGGTCACCGGCAGCGACAGCACGGTCACCCTTGGCTCATAACCAAGTCCACGCAGCAGATGGCTTGCAAACCCCGTGGTGGCGGTCACATCCGTCCAGCCGATATCGGCGAGGCGAACGACTCGGCAGGCAGCGGGCTCTGCCACAGGGGGTGTATCCACTGCGGTGGTGCCCACCGCGCTTGCGACCTCAGGTGCGGCGACCCACAACAACCCAAGCAGCAAAGAGCCGACGGCGCGCGCGCGTTGACGACTTGACCTGGCCCGCCAGCACGCGGCACCATTGGCCACGCGGCTGGCCCAGTTGAACGATGATTCAAGGATCTGCATCCGGCCTCCGAAAATCGCTCTATCTATCTGATTTTTATATTTTTTCGTAGGTCTAAATCTCGCTAAAAACAGGCTAGCGAGATAGGGATAAAAACAAAGGTTTCATGACATTGAACACTCAAGCAGTCCCCGGTGGCGTCCCCCCTAACGGTACAGCTGCGCGTCCGGCCGACGGCGGTCGTCCCCAACAACTCATCGAGGTCACCCTCGAAAGTCTCGCAGAAGTCGGCATCCAGGGCACGACTCTCGCACACATCGCCGGTAAAGCCGGCGTGTCGCCGGGCTTGGTCGCCCACCACTTCACCGATAAGGACGGGTTGCTGCTCGCAGCGTTCCGCGAACTGCTGAGGCGGCAGCGCGCCCAGGTCCGTTGGCGGGTCACGGCAGCGGGCAGTCCGCTCGAACGGTTGCACGCCTACATCGAGGCCTGTCTATCGCCTGAGGGGCTGCGCGCGAGCGACAGCCGGGCTTGGCTCGCTTATTGGAGCCAAGTGCACTCGTCCGAGGGCATCGCACGCATCCAGCGGATCTACCAACGCCGCTTCGATTCTAATCTGCGCGCCGTGCTGCGACCTCTGGTGCCGGCTGCGGCGTTGGCCGACCACGCAGCCAACATCGCTGCCCTGCTCGATGGCACCTGGCTGCAGGCCGCCCTCTCACCGCGCGCTTGCAGCGATGCCGCCACTTTGCGCGGCCGTGTGCTAACCCATGTGGATGCCATGCTCCGCGCCGCCGCCAGCGTGCCGGCCAGCGTGCCGGCCAGCGCTGCGGAGCCGACGAGGGAGCCGCGCCAGCCCCGTGCTGCAGGCCCGTCGCGCCTCGCGAGCTTCAACCCCGCCACCGGCGAACTGCTTGTCGAACTACCGATCGCCGACGCGGCGGAGATCGACGAAGCGGTACGCCGTGCGCAGGCAGCGCAGCCCGCGTGGGCGGCGCTGAGCGGCACCGAGCGCGCCCGTATCCTGCGCAAGGTCTCCGACATCCTGCGCGAGCGCAACGACGAACTCTCGCTCATAGAGATGCGCGACACGGGCAAGCCGATCCAGGAGACCCGCGTCGTCGATATCGTCTCGGGCGTCGAGTGCTTTGAGTACTTCGCTTCGCTCGCGACCGGTGCGGCAGGCGAGCACATCGATCTCGGTGCGGCAGGCTTTGGCTACACGCGGCGTGAGGCGCTCGGCGTGGTGGCGGG
The DNA here is from genome assembly GCA_945860725.1 of Klebsiella pneumoniae. Taxonomy (GTDB): domain Bacteria; phylum Pseudomonadota; class Gammaproteobacteria; order Steroidobacterales; family Steroidobacteraceae; genus UBA964. The sequence continues at coordinate 21,418 of CAMAQZ010000028.1, forward strand.
CATCGGTGCCTGGAACTATCCCATGCAGACCGCCTGCTGGAAGACCGCGCCAGCGCTCGCCTTCGGCAATGCCATGATCTTCAAGCCTGCCGAATTGACGCCCCTCAGCGCAGCGGAGTTGCCCGGCATCATGAAGGCGGCGGGTGTGCCCGATGGCATCTTCCAGGTGGTGCAGGGCGCGGCCGACACCGGGCGCTTGCTGGTCAGACATCCCGGCATCGCCAAAGTATCCCTGACCGGTGCCGTTGAGACCGGACGGGCGGTGATGGGCGAGGCTTCCTCGACCCTCAAGCATGTGACGCTCGAGTTGGGTGGCAAATCGCCGCTCTTGATATTCCCGGATGCGGATCTCGACAACGCGGTCTCGGGCGCGCTGCTCGCTAACTTCTATTCCGCGGGTGAGGTCTGTTCGAACGCCACGCGGGTGTTCGTCCATCGCTCGATCAAGCAGGAGTTCCTGCGGCGGCTTTTGGTGCGTGTCGCGAAGATGAAGATCGGCGACCCCGCAGATCCCGAGACGCAGGTGGGCTCGCTGATCTCCGAGCAGCACCTGCGCAAGGTCATGTCCTACATCGAACGCGGCCAAGCCGAAGGCGCGCGGGTGCTGATCGGCGGCAAGCGGCTGACGGACGGCGCGCTCGGCCGCGGTTTCTTCGTCACGCCGACCGTGTTCGACGGCTGCCACGACGACATGGCGATCGTCCGTGAAGAGATCTTCGGACCGGTGATGATGGTGCTCGACTTTGACGACGAGGAGGAGGCCATCCGCCGCGCCAATGCCACCCACTTTGGTCTCTCCGCAGGCGTCTTCACGCAGGACCTGAATCGCGCGCACCGTGTGATCGGTCGCTTGCAGGCCGGCAGTTGCTGGATCAACCACTACAACATTTGTCCGATGGAACTGCCTTTCGGTGGCTACAAGCACTCGGGCATCGGCCGTGAAAATGGCCGCATCACGATGGAGTACTACACCCAGCTCAAGAGCGTCTATGTTGCCAAGGGCGGCATCGACGCGCCCTACTGAGCCGGCGCAGGAGCCGCGATATGTCTGCAAGGACGGACGAGTACGACTACATCATCGTGGGGGCGGGCTCAGCTGGCTGCGTGCTCGCGGCACGGCTGACGGAGGATCCGTCGAACCAGGTGCTGCTGCTTGAGTACGGTGGCTCAGACCGTTCCGTGTTCATCCGCATGCCCTCAGCGCTCGCGATCCCGATGAATCGCAAGCGCTATAACTGGTACTACCACACAGAGCCCGAGCCGGGGCTCGACGGGCGCAGCCTGCACACGCCGCGCGGCAAGGTGTTGGGTGGTTCCTCGTCCATCAACGGTATGGTGTATGTCCGCGGCAACCCCTTCGACTTCGAGCGTTGGCAGGAGGAGGGCGCGAGCGGCTGGGGCTATCCCGAGGTGCTGCCGTACTTCCGTCGTGCTGAGACGCGCGATGCGGGCGGCGACGCCTACCGCGGCGACCGGGGGCCCTTGCAGACCCGCTACGGAAGCCTCGCGAACCCGCTGCATGCCGCGTGGCTCGCGGCCGGCAAGGAGGCAGGCTATCCGCTCACGGACGATATCAACGGCTACCAACAGGAAGGCTTCGGCCGTTTCGATATGACCGTGGGCCGCGGTCAACGCTGCAGCGCGGCGGTCGCCTATCTGCATCCGGCGCGATCAAGGCCCAACCTCACCGTCCGCAGCGGTGCGCTCGCCACCCGTCTCCTGCTGGAAGGCGGGCGGGCGACGGGCGTGCAGTACGCGCGGGGCGGTGCGACCCACACGGCGCATGCGCGGCGTGAGGTCATTGTCAGCGGTGGGCCGATCAACTCGCCACAACTCCTGAAACTCTCTGGCATCGGTCCGGCGCCGGAGCTTGAGTCCCACGGCATCCCGGTACAGCATGCGTCGCCCGGGGTGGGTGAGAACCTGCATGACCACCTCGAGTTCTACTTCCAGATGGCGTGCCGTGAGCCGGTAACGCTCTACTCGGTGATGAATCCGCTCGCCAAGGCTTGGATCGGCGCGCGGTGGCTGCTCACGCGCACCGGACTCGGGGCGACCAACCATTTCGAGACCGGTGGCTTCATCCGCAGTCACGCTGGCGTACGCTACCCGGACCTCCAGTACCACTTCCTGCCCATGGCCGTGGCCTACGATGGATCGAGCAGCGCCTCGGAGCACGGTTTTCAGGCGCATGTCGGTCCCATGCGCACCAACAGCCGCGGTTGGGTGCGCCTGAGATCGGCGGATCCGCGCGACCCGCCGCGCATCCTGTTCAATTATCTCAGCACACCGGAAGACATGCAGGAGATGCGTGCCTGCGTGCGCCTCACCCGCGAGATCTTCGCGCAGCCTGCCTTCGCGCGTTGGCGTGGGCGGGAGATCCAGCCGGGCGAGGGCGTGCAGAGCGATGCCGAGATTGACGCCTTCGTGCGCCGCCATGTCGAGAGCGCCTACCATCCTTGTGGTACCTGCCGGATGGGTGCCGCCGATGACCCCATGGCGGTGGTCGATCCCGAGACCCGGGTGCGTGGGCTCGAGGGGCTGCGCGTGGTGGACTCATCCATCATGCCGTCGGTGACGACCGGTAACCTCAATGCGCCGACCATCATGCTGGCCGAGAAGGCGGCAGATCACATCCTCGGTAAGCCGATGTTGCCGCCCGCGACGGCGTCCTGGTACGAGGCGGCGGACTGGCCGCAGCGTCAGCGCTGAGGGGCGAAGTCTTGGGCCGCTTCGGCCATCCAGCGCACGAGGTAATCCTCGAACGATTGCCATACCTCGATGTGGAAGTCGTCCACGCCCCGGCGCCAGAGCACGATGTCGGTCTTGTTGAAGAGCGTGCGCGTGCCGCTGTTCACCGGGAAGCGGGCGGGATCGAGATCGAGTGGGCACCCGCAGTTCAGCAGATCTGCGGCGAAGGGTGCGGCGAGTCGCAGGCCGATCTGACGCTGCGACACATCCACCAAAGAATGCGCCTGATCTGTGAGCGCCGCTTCGAGGCGGGCGCCGAGCGATGCGGCGTCTTCAAGCCACGCGATCAGCAGCCGCTCGTCGGGGCCCAACCAGATCAGGGTCAGCGTCGTACCCTCGCCGCTGCAGCGGCCTGGCGTGTCCGCGTCGGTGATGCCAAGGGTGCGAGCCGCAGCAGCGAGCGCGGCGGGACCCCCCTGCAGCACGAAGCGCGCGGCCGGGGTCACCCGTTGCAGCCACGCGGGCTTCAGGGTCGTGCCTGTACCCGTACCCGTACCCGTACTGATGCCGGACGAAGCGGTGTCAGACATTGAGGCGTGCTCCCTTCGGGTCGTAGAACACGGGTGCGCAGACCTCGACCGCGATCTCGCCGCCCGGCATGGGCACCTGCAGCGTCTGCCCGATGCGGGCGCGACCTCCTGCGA
>CAMAQZ010000029.1 GCA_945860725.1 Klebsiella pneumoniae
GCTCAAGATCGGCCTCGACGATGCGTCCGCCGGGTCCGGTGCCTTGCACGCGCGCGAGGTCGAGCCCCGTCTCAGCGGCGCGGCGACGGGTCGCAGGCGATGCCATCACGCGCGCGGGGAGCAGCGGGGAGTCTTGGGTGGCGGGTGCCAGGCTCGCCGCGGCGACGGGCGGTGCCGCCGGTACAGACCGCGCAGGCGGTGCTGTCAATGCAGGCGGTGTAGGCCGCGCAGACGGCGCTGCGCTCGGCACGCCCTGGCCCTCGAGTGCGCCTTCGACCTCGAACACCGCCAATTCGCTGCCGACAGCGAGAGTGTCGCCCGGCTTGCCGCTCACCGAGACCACGACGCCGCTCACCGGCGAGGGCACCTCGACCACGGCCTTGTCGGTGGACAGCTCGACGAGCGGCGCGTCCTCGCGCACCGTATCGCCCGCCGCGACCTTCCACGCGATGACCTCGGCGGAGACCGAGCCCTCACCGAGATCGGGCACCCGCATCACGAAACGCGTCATGCCGAGACCTGCATCAGCGCCTCGAGCGCGCGGCGCACGCGCAGGCGACCCGGGAAGTACTCCCACTCGAAGGCATGCGGATACGGGGTGTCCCAGCCGGCCACGCGCTGGATGGGCGCCTGCAGATGCCAGAAGCAGCGTTCCTGCAGCGACGCGGAGAGCTCCGCGCCGTAGCCTGCGAAACGGGTCGCCTCGTGGGCGATCAGGCAACGGCCGGTCTTGGCGACCGACGCGGCGAGCGTGTCGATGTCGAGCGGGACCATGCTGCGAACATCGACCACCTCGGCGTCGAGCCCGAGATCGGCGACGGCTGCGAGGCAGACATGCACCATCGTCCCGTAGGTCACGACCGTGACGGCGTTGCCCGCGCGGACCACGGCGGCCTTGCCGATGGGGACGGTGTAATAGCCCTCGGGCACTTCGCCCATGGGATGACCGGCCCAGGACTCAGCGGGCTTTTGCGGATCGCCATCGAAGGGTCCGTTGTACACGCGCTTGGGCTCAAAGAATATGACCGGGTCATCGTCCTCGATCGCGGCGATCAGCATGCCCTTCGCGTCGTAGGGGTTCGAGGGCATGACAACCTTCAGGCCGCTGACATGCGCGAACACCCCCTCCGGACTCTGGGAGTGCGTCTGGCCGCCACGGATGCCGCCGCCGCAGGGCGTACGGATGGTGACGGGCGCGGTGACGGCGGCAGCGCTGCGGTAACGCATGCGGGCGAGCTCGCTCACGATCTGGTCGTAGGCGGGATAGATGTAGTCGGCGAACTGGATCTCCGCGACGGGGCGCAGACCGTTGGCCGCCATGCCGATCGCGGCACCCACGATGCCGCCCTCCGCGATAGGGGTATCGATGACGCGATGCGCACCATAGCGGCTCTGCAGCCCCTCGGTGGCCCGGAACACGCCGCCAAAGTAGCCGACATCTTCGCCCAAGATCACGACCCGGGGATCGCGCGCGAGCATGACCTCCATCGCGGAGTTGAGCGCCTGCACCATGCTCATCGCGGTCATGTCGCAGCTCCGGCGTCGCGCGCAGCGGCGAGTTCAGCCTCGAGCTCGGCTCGCTGCGCCTCGAGATGGGGCGGAAGCACCTTGAAGACGTCCTCGAACATCAGCGCAGGATCGAGCCTCGCGCCCTCGTTGTTCGTGCCGTAAGACATCGCCTGCTTCCAGGCGGCCGCGACCTCGGTCTCAAGTTCGGCGAGGAGCGCGGCATGACGGGCGTCGTCCCATTCGCCGAGGCCGATCAGGTGTTTCTTCAATCGCTCGATCGGGTCGCCGAGCGGCCACGCGGGGAACTCGTCCTTCGGGCGATAGCGGGAGGGATCGTCGCTGGTCGAGTGGGCACCCGCGCGGTAGGTGACATGTTCGATGAGGGTCGCACCGTGGCCGGCGCGGGCGCGCTCCGCCGCCCAAGCCGTGGCGGCGTACACCGCAAGGAAATCGTTCCCATCGATGCGCAGGCCGGCGAGACCCAGACCCGGACCGCGTGCCGCGAACGAACGCTGTTCGCCGCCGGCAAAGCCTTGGAAGGTGGAGATCGCCCACTGGTTGTTGACGACGTTGAGCACCACCGGCGCGCGATAGACCTTGGCGAACAGCATCGCGTGATGGAAATCGGCTTCCGCCGTGCTGCCCTCGCCGACCCACGCCGCGGCGATGTGCTCTTCGCCCTTGATCGCCGCCGCCATCGCCCAGCCGACCGCCTGCGGGTACTGCGTCGCAAGATTGCCGGAGATCGAGAACAGACGACGCGGCGCATCGTGGTACATCACGGGCAACTGCCGGCCCTTGCACATGTCGCGCGTGTTGGAGAGCAGCTGGCACATGAGATCGAGCACCGGGGTACCGCGACCGATGAAGAGCCCTTGGTTGCGGTAGGACGGGAACAACATATCGCCGGGACGCAGCGCATGCGCCGCGGCGACCGAGACCGCCTCCTCACCCCAAGAGCGCACATAGAAGCTGATGCGACCCTGACGCTGGGTGCGCTGCATGCGATCATCGAAGACCCGCGTCAACAGCATCTCGCGCAGACCGGCGCGCAGCGTGTCAGGCGGCAGCTGCGGGTCCCAAGACCCGATCGCGGTGCCGTTGTCGTCGAGGACGCGGATGAGATCCTCAGCGAGCGGCACGGTCTCGCGGACCGCGACGCCGATCGGCGGACGCGGCACCGCGCCGGCAGGCGAGATCCGTACATAACTAAAATCCGGGTCCTCGCCCGGCCGGGCGGGGACTTCGGGCACATGCAGGCGGGACGGCTTCATGGGGATAGCTTAACCGCTCCCCCAAAACAGCACCGCCGGTGCCACTTGCGCGACACCGGCGGTGGGATCGGTCGAAGACCGGACTTACTGCGGCTTGTCGCAGTCCGTACAGCGCAGGACGACGCGGCGGTTCTCCGCGCGACCCTCGGCGGTCTTGTTGTCAGCCACCGGCTGGCTCTCGCCGAAGCCGGTCGAGGCCATGCGCGACTCCGCGATGCCCTGGGCGATCAGGTACTCGCGGACCGTCGCAGCGCCACGCTCTGAGAGCTTCTGGTTGTACGCGTCGGAGCCGATCGAGTCCGTGTGGCCCTCGATGACACCACTCGTCCAATTGAGGCGCTTGAGCTCTGCGACTGCGGCATCAAGCTGCGCCTTGTCCGAATCGGTCATCGCCGATGAGTCAAAGGCGAAGTTCAGCTTGAGCGTGAGCTCGCAGGGGCAGCCCTGCGGACCGATGCGCGTGTCACGCGGCGTGTCTGGGCACATGTCGTTTGGGTCGATGACGCCATCGCCGTCGCTGTCCAACGGTGCGATCGGCTTCGCCACCACCGCAGGCGCGATAGCCGCGATAGCGACCACGGCCGGTGCCGCAGTGGCACCGAAGCGGTAGCCGAGGTTCAGCGAGTAGATCATCGGGTCGAGGGCGACATCGCCCACGCGGTCGCCGTTCAGCTTGACCTTCGACTCCACGTTGACCCAACGGGCCGAGAGGTTCACGAAGAAGCGCTGGGTAACGCCGAGGTCGATACCGGCCACAGCGGCCGGGCCCCAGGAGCTGCCGAGGGACAAGCCGGCGGGACGCTCACCCGAGAATTGGGCGTAACCGAGGCCCGCACCCACATAGGGGCGTATGCGGCCGAGTGGGTTGAAGTGATACTGAGCGGTCAGGGTCTCAATGAGCGGCTCGACCTCGCCGTACTGAGCGACTGAGCGCCCGGTGATGGCGGTGGTCGTGTGGTTTTGCGCAGGCGCTGCGAAAAGCTCGGCGCCCCAATTCTGCAACAGCATGGCGGTGACATCGAAAGAGAAGCCTGTGTCGTCATCGACGCCGAGCGTGGTGGTCGGCGACAACGAGAGGTCACCCGACTTCGGGTCGACCTGGCTCACGCCACCACGGACGATTCAGTCGGTGCGCTCCCACGAAGCTTCGGCGGAGACGACCGGCGCGAGCAGCGCGGCGGCCAACAAAACGGCGGCCGATGCGGCCGGACGGAAGTTCAACATGGAAAAACCTCAACAGCGATAAGGGAAATCTGTTGAATAATATTACATATAAGTACCTGTTTTAATGATAGCTAAAATTGAGTACACTTTAGGCCAACATCCGGATGTTCGACCACTCAGCCCCCCGCCCCCGCCAAGACCAAAATCCCGAGCGACAGAAAGAGCGCCGCCGCGATGCCCCGCACAAGCCGCATCGGCAGCTTGGTCGCGGCCACCTCCCCGAGCAGTACCGCCGGAACATTGGCGATCATCATGCCGAGGGTGGTCCCGGCGACCACCGCCCAGAGGCTGGCGTATTGGGCCGCCAGTGCGACCGTCGCGATCTGGGTCTTGTCACCCATTTCGAGCAAGAAAAACGCGACCAGCGTAGCGAGAAATACCCCGTGCGGCGGGCTCGCGGCGGCCTCCCCGTCATCCACCTTGTCGGGCACGAGGATCCAGGCGGCCATAACGATGAACGAGACTCCGAGGATCCAGCGCATGGCCTCGGGGCCGACGGCAGCAGCGACCCACGCGCCCACCATGCCCGCCAAGGCGTGGTTGAGCAGGGTGGCGACGAAGATACCGAGGATGATCGGCACGGGCTTGCGGTACTTCGCCGCCAGAACCAACGCGAGCAACTGCGTCTTGTCGCCGATCTCAGCCAACGCGACCACCCCCGTGGAGACGAGCAGGGTTTGCAGAGCGTCCGTCATGTCGATGGCGCGCCGGGTGGGACCCGGTCAGACATTGAAACGGAAATGCATGACGTCGCCTTCTTTCACGACATACTCCTTGCCCTCGAGCCGCAACTTGCCGGATTCTTTGGCGCCGTGCTCGCCCTTGAGCGTGATGTAATCGTCGAAGGCGATCACCTCAGCGCGGATGAAGCCGCGCTCGAAATCGGTGTGAATGACACCCGCGGCCTGTGGCGCGGTCGCGCCCTCGCGCACCGTCCATGCGCGAACTTCCTTGGGGCCGGCCGTGAAGTAAGTCAGCAGACCGAGCAGCGCGTAGCCGGCGCGGATCACGCGGTTGAGGCCGGGCTCTTCGAGGCCAAGATCCTTGAGGAACTCCGTGCGATCGGCATCCTCGAGCTGCGAGATCTCAGCCTCGATTGCCGCACAGACGGCGACCACTTGCGCGCCCTCCTTCGCGGCCAGCGCCTTGACGGCCTCCAGCATCGGGTTGTCCTTGAAGCCGCTCTCGGCGACATTGGCGACATAGAGCACCGGTTTGTAGGTCATCAATTGCAGCCCGCGTACGATGAGGCGTTCGGTGTCGTCGAACGACAGCGCGCGCACCGGCGTGCCGGCATCGATCGCCTCGCGCACCCGGCGGATCACTTCGCGGGCCTTGATGGCGTCCTTGTCCTGCGCCTTGGCGGCTTTCTCTGCACGCTGCAGGGCTTTATCGGCGGTCTCGAGGTCAGCGAGCGCGAGCTCGGTGTTGATGATCTCGATATCCGACAGCGGGTCGATGCGGCCACTGACATGCACCACGTCATCGTCAACGAAACAGCGCACGACGTGCGCGATGGCATCGACCTCGCGGATGTTAGCGAGGAATTTGTTGCCGAGACCCTCGCCGGTGGAGGCACCCTTGACGATGCCCGCGATATCCACGAACTCGACCGTGGTCGGCAGGATACGCTCAGGCTTGACGATGGCGGCGAGCGCATCGAGCCGCGGGTCGGGCACCGGCACGATGCCGATGTTCGGCTCGATGGTGCAGAACGGGTAGTTCTCGGCCGCGATGGCCGCGCGCGTGAGCGCGTTGAAGAGGGTCGACTTGCCAACATTGGGCAGGCCGACGATGCCGCATTTGATTCCCATGCTATGTGTCCTTAAGGTGTCAGTCCTTGGTGTGCAGGCGGTTCATGGCCTTCTCGGCGCCCTCGGCGAGCAGCACCGGCAGCGCGTCGAGCGATTGATCGACCGCAGCCTCGATGGCATTCTCATCCTCGATTGCAGCGCGCTGCAGAACATAGTCGATGACCATATCTTTGTGACCGGGATGGCCGATACCGAACCGTAACCGCCAGTAGTCCGGTCCGATCGTGAGGCTCGTGTCGCGCAGACCGTTGTGGCCGCCATGGCCACCGCCCAGCTTGAAGCGTGCGATCCCGGGCGGCAGGTCGAGCTCGTCGTGCGCGATGAGTATCTCCGCCGGGGTGATCCGGTGGAAATGCGCGAGGGAGGCGACCGCACCGCCGCTCTTGTTCATGAAGGTCGTGGGCTTGAGCAACCAAAGTTCGCTCACGGCGCCGCCCGGCAGCGTCAGACGCAGCCTCGCGACCTCGCCCTGGTGACGTGAGTCGGCACGGAACTCGGCGCCATGGCGTCGCGCCAAGGCCTCCACGAACCACCAACCGGCGTTGTGGCGCGTCCGGGCGTACTTGCCGCCCGGATTGCCGAGACCAACGACCAACTTGAGGGCCACTCCCGTCACCCGATCTCCTCAAAGACAGAGGCCGCCCGACGGGCGGCCTCTGCTGATGCAGCAACGACGCGCGATTACTTCTTCGCAGCGTCCTTCTTGGGCTCTTCTTTCTTAGCGTCGACTTTCTTGACCTCAGCAACAGGCGCCGCAGCGGCTCCGGCAGCCTTCGCCTCGGGCTCCTCAGCACGCGGGCTTTTCATCGAGACCACGACCTGGTCCTTGCCCTGGACCACCGCGGTCGCGACGACGCCGTCGGGCAGCGGGATATCGGAGATATGCTTGCTCTCGTTGAGCTTCATCTGCGAAAGATCGAGCACGATCTCCTCCGGCAGATCCTTCGGCAAACACTGCACCTCGATGTCAGCGAGCCGATGAGAGACGAGACCACCCTGCAGCTTCACGCCCGGGCTGCCCGCCTCGCCGTTGAAGTGGATCGGCAGGCGCAGCCGGATCTTCTCGTTATCGAAGACGCGCTGCAGGTCGACATGCAACACCTGCGGCTTGGCCGGATGCATCTGCAGGTCTTTGACGACGGCAGCCTGGATCTCGGTACCGACCTTCACGCCGATGATGGTGGAATAGAACTTCTCGTTCTCCACCAAGAGCAGAAGCTTCTGGTGGTCAATCGAGAGCATGCGGGGTGGCTGCGTGCCACCGTAGAGGATGGCCGGCACGCGCCCCGCGTGACGCAGGCGGCGGCTCGCACCCTTGCCTTCGTCATTGCGGAACTCGGCGGCGAGTTCGATCGAGATCTTCATTTCTATAGCTCCAGTGGGTTAAGGACACCCGTCGCGCGACCAGGACGGGTTCAGTCGACGTACAACGAACTCACGGACTCCTCGTCACGGATCCGTCGTATCGTCTCGCCGAGGAGACCCGCCACAGAGAGCTGGCGGATCTGCGGGCATTGGCGCGCCGCGGGCGACAGCGGGATGGTGTCGGTCACCACCAACTGATCGAGCGCGGACTTGGAGATCTTCTCGACGGCGCTGCCGGAGAGGATCGGATGGGTGATGTAGGCGACAACGCGCACCGCACCCTCATCCTTCAGGGCTTGGGCGGCGATGCAGAGGGTGCCCGCGGTGTCGACCATGTCGTCGATCAGCACGCAGGTCTTGCCGAGCACCTCGCCGATGATGTTCATCACCTTGGATTCATTGGGCCGCGGACGGCGCTTATCGATGATCGCGAGCTCGACGTCATCGAGCCGCTTGGCGAGCGCGCGGGCGCGCACCACACCACCCACATCGGGCGAGACCACGATCATGTCCTGATAGCCCTGCTTCCAGGCGTCCCCAAGCAGCACCGGTGAGGCGTAGACGTTGTCGACGGGGATATCGAAGAAACCTTGGATCTGTTCGGCGTGTAGATCGACGGTGAGCACGCGCGAGATGCCCGAACCCGACATCATGTTGGCGACAAGTTTTGCCGAAATGGCCGAGCGCGTGGCGCGCGGGCGACGGTCCTGCCGCGAATAACCCATGTACGGCACCACGGCGGTGACGCTGCGCGCCGAGGCGCGACGACAGGCGTCCGCCATGATCAGCAGTTCCATGAGGTGATCGTTGACCGGTGGGCAGGTCGGCTGCACGACGAAGACATCGCGACCGCGCACGTTCTCCATCAGTTCCACATTGACCTCGCCGTCACTGAAGCGGCCGACGACAGCACGCCCGAGCGGCACCATCAGGTGCCGTGCGATGTCCTGCGCCAACGCAGGGTTCGCGTTGCCGGTGAAAAGTGCCAGTGTCTGGCTATCCAAAGGGAACTCCAAAAAACCCGAGTGGCTGGGCCCGAGTGGCTGGGGTGGAAGGATTCGAACCTCCGAATGGCGGGATCAAAACCCGCTGCCTTACCACTTGGCGACACCCCAGCAGTCGATGCGGTCTCCCGATGCCGAGAAAGGTCACTGGGACTCCCAAGGCGGAGGGGGCCGTATTGTGAGGACAGCGCATTTCTCTGTCAATTCAGGGTTCTAAGCCCGGACGGTCCCCTCGGGCACCGCGGCAAGGCCGGGGGCCACCCAAGCACGCCAGCAATCCGGTACACGGCCCGCGACCCGCTCGGCGGCAGCGGCGCTCGCGAAGGCCGCAAACAGACAGGCGCCAGTGCCCGTGAGCCGCGCCGGCGCATGGCGGTTGAGCCAGTCAAGTGCCTCCGCGACTTCAGGCACGCGGACGCGCACCACAGGCTCGCAATCGTTATGGCTGGGACCCGCCAGCAAGGCCGCAACGGGCAGGACGGGGGTGTCTCGCCGCAGTTCGGGCGCCTGGAAGATCTCGCGGGTCGATACAGCCACCCCGGGATGTAGCACGAGGAACCAGCGCGGTGGCAACTCGATGGGCGTCAGCCGCTCACCGACGCCCTCGCCCACCGCCGAACGACCGCGCACGAACACCGGCACATCGGCGCCGAGCGCAAGACCCAAACGCGCGAGTTCATCGACACCGAGACCCGTACCCCACAGCCGATCGAGCGCGCGCAGCGTGGTGGCGGCATCGGAACTGCCGCCGCCCAAGCCTCCGCCCGGGGGGATGCGCTTGCGGATGCGGATGCGTACACCGAGCGGACTGCCGGAGGCCGCTTGCAAGGCGAGCGCTGCTCGCACCATGAGGTCCTCCGCCTCGGGGACTGCCGCAAGCGGCCCGGGCGCGGCTGCCGCGTCGTCGACACGCGTGACACTACCGGAGGGGTCGACCTCGAAGGACAGCAGGTCGCAAAGATCGATGAGCTGGAAGACGGTCTGCAACTCGTGATAGCCGTCGGCGCGGCGCGCAGTGATGTGCAGGCAAAGATTGAGTTTCGCCGGCGCGGGCCACCACGGCAGATCGGCGGCGCTGCGATCGAGGCCGCTCACCGCGTCTCCTCGCTCGGCATCCCCTGCCAAGCGTCCACCCAGACGCGCAACCGCAAGCCCTCGCGGCGCACCTCGATGCGCTGCGGCAGCTCAAGGCGACTCCCAGCGACCGGGGCATAGCGCGGATAGGCGATCTCCCAACCGGCCTGCCGCAAGGTCGCAAGCCGGCCCCCGCCGTGCTCCAGCGACTCCTCCGCGACGAGTGTCGGGTCGGGATCGGGCACGCCGAGCAACCAGTAACGCAGGCTCGCGAGCGGTACCGGGGCGCCGAGCGCCTGCTCCAGCGCCGCAGGGTCGGCACCCGGAACGAACTCGTAGCGTGCGCCGCCGACGCCGAGTGGACCATCCAGTTCGAGACGCGTCAGCCTCGGGCGTTGCAGCCAACGCAGGTTGCCGGAGAAACCGTCCTCCCCCCTCGCCACAGCCACCCGACCACGCAGTTCGTAACCCGGCCAGCCCTGCAGCGTGCCGCGGCGTGCTGCCCAGCCATCAGGCAACGCAAGGTCAGGCAAAGCCGGTACAGCATCACGGCCGTCGAGCACCGCACAACCGTTCAAGAACGGCAGCGCGAGCGCACATGACAGGAGCAGCAGCAGTGCGGGCAGCCTCAATGCGGCGTCCTCAGGGCTTGCGATCGGATGTCCCGGTAAAGCGTTCGATCGTGGCACGCAGCGGCTTCGACTCCGGTGCGGCGACGAGTGCCCGCGCCCAGATGCTACGCGCCCCGGCCTGATCGCCCATTGACCAGAGCACCTCGCCCCAATGCGCCGCGATCTCGCCTTCCCGCGAGAGCTGCCATGCCCGTTCGAGCGGCGGCAACGCGCCCGCCTTGTCGCCACGGCGGTAGCGCACCCAACCCCGACTGTCGAGGAAAGCCGCGTTGTCGGGGCGTTGCTCGAGCGCAGCGCGGATCAGGTTCTCCGCGCGGCGCAGCGACTTCTTGCGGTCCGCGAGGGTGTAGCCGAGCGCGTTCAGCACATTGGCATCCTGCGGCCGTTCCTTGAGGAGGGCTTCGAAAGTCTTGATCGCCTCGCGGTTCCGACCCGCGCCGTCGAGCTCCATGGCGCGTTGATAGCGCAGCTCGGGATGTTCGGGATGACGCTCGAGCGCGAGATCGAGCCCCTGCAAGGCCTCGGCGCGCATACCACCCTCCGACAGCGCTCGGGCGCGCGCGAGCTCGGTGTCGATGAAGTCTCCGCGACCGCTGCGCAGCCAGTCATCGAAGAGGCGCATCGCCTTCGGCGCCTCGCCACGCGCCACCAGCAACCGCGCTGCACGGCTGCGTGGCGCGAGCCCGGCGCCGGCGCGAACCAATTCCTCGTAGCCGGGTAACGCGGCATCGGTGCGCCCCACGCGCTCAGCCATCATCGCCAGATAGAAGAGTCCCTCGCCCGTACCCTCGTTGCGCTGGATGCGCGCCGAGAAACGCCGCTCTGCGTCGAGGTAGTCACCCTCGTTGAAGGCGAGCAAAGCAAGACGACGGTCCGCCTCGACAGCGTGGTCGGGCTCGGCGGCGATACGCTCGATCTCGGTGCGCGCCTCGACGCGCCGATCAAGGGTCAGCAGCGTCTCAACGACGGCGAAGCGGCTGTCCTGCGGATCACCCTGCGCCACCAATTGCGCCTCACCGAGCGCGCGCTCAGCGTCGCCCGATGCTGCGGCCTCCGCGGCCGCGAGCCTGATGGTCGCGGCATCGTTACCGCCACCCTTGGCACGGGCCTCGCCGATGAGCGCCCTGCAACGCGCGAGATCATCGGCGTTGCAGGCCATACGGGCGAGCGAAGAGAGCACCGGCGCCGACAGCGCATCGCGCCCGGGGAAATCTTTGAAGACCTGCCACGCAGCCGGGGCCAGATCGCCTTCGGCAAGCGGCGGCAGGATCTCCCGCAGCGCACGATCCGGCTCTACATCCGGCTTCGCGAGCAGACCGAAGAAGATCTGCCTCGCATCGGCGTACCGCGCGCTCGCCAATGCAACATTGCCGACGAGCCGCAAGGCTTCGACATTCTCCGGGTCCAACACCAAGAGGCGCTGCGCGGATGCCCAGGCCGCCGGCAGGTGTTGGCAAGCCTGACCGATCTCGGTAGCGCGGTAAGCCAAGGATGGATCACGCGAGGCCAGTGCGTCCGCGCGAAACCCCTCGGCGGCGGCTCGGCAATTGCCCTCGGCGAGACCGCGCTCGCCCGCACTCGCGGGGCGGGTCGCTGGCGGAGCCACCGCCGCTGGGTCAATGCTCGGCGCGTCGACCTGCGGGGCAGGCGCCTGCTGGGCAAAAGAAGGTGCGGCGGCGAGCAGCAGCATCGCGGCGGCAAGGGTGGCAGGCGATCGGTGCAAAAAAGACATTGTGGTACCACTATATAACGGAACTGCCATCGACCGGTGCGGACACGCTTGTCAGGCTGGGACCCGGCACACACAATCGTGCCACCATGCCCCGCCAACCGTTCGTTCCAGAATGAAGAATTCGATCCGCCACCGCATCGAGGTGCAGGCCGAGCGCTGGGAAGAGCTCGGGCGCGCCCTCGCCGAGCCATCGCTCGAGGGGGGGTCGACGCAATTCCGGGAGGCCTCCGTCGAATACTCGCGCCTGACCCCGTTGGCTGAGCTTTGGCGGACTTTCCTCGGCCATGAGCAGGAACTCGAAGCGGTCCGTGCGCTCGCTGCCGATGCGGACGCCGACATGCGCGAGCTCGGCTCCGAGGAGGCCACGCGCCTGGTCGCAGCGCTCCAAGCGGACGAGCAGGAGCTGCGCCGCATGCTGGTCCCCGCCGATCCGCGTGACATCCGCAACATCTATCTGGAGATCCGTGCCGGTACCGGGGGCGATGAGGCCGCGATCTTCGCCGGTGACCTGCTGCGCATGTACGCGCGCTACGCCGAGCGCCAAGGTTGGCGGATCGAGACGCTCAGCGAGAGCCCGGGTGAACACGGCGGTTACAAAGAAGTCATCTGCCGGGTGGTCGGCGCAGCCGCCTTCGCGCGCCTGAAGTTCGAGTCGGGCACCCATCGCGTGCAGCGCGTGCCCGCGACCGAATCCCAGGGTCGCATCCACACCTCCGCCGTGACGGTTGCGATCCTGCCGGAACTCGATGAACTCGAGGACCTCGACCTGAACCCTGCCGACCTGCGCGTCGACACGTTCCGGGCCTCAGGCGCTGGCGGACAGCATGTCAACAAGACCGACTCGGCGATCCGCATCACCCACCTGCCGAGCGGCATCGCGGTCGAGTGCCAGGACGAACGCTCGCAGCACAAGAACCGCAGCCGCGCGATGGCGTTGCTCAAGGCACGCCTGCGCGCCTCGGAGCAGGAAAAACGCGATGCAGCCGAGGCTCGCGCACGACGGCTACAGGTCGGCAGCGGCGACCGATCGGAGCGGATCCGGACCTACAATTTCCCGCAAGGTCGGGTGACCGACCACCGCATTGAGCTGACCCTCTACCAACTCGAGGAGACGCTAAACGGCCGGCTTGAAGCGCTCATCGAACCGCTGCAGCAGGAACATCAGGCCGAACTACTCGGGGAGGATACGTGACGGATGCCGCGGAGATCCTCAGCCCGAGTCCGACCGGCGACACGAACGGGCGGGCGTCTCGAACGACACCCTCATGCAGGCTGCGACACGGCCGAGTCCAACGCCTCGGAACGAGGCTGTTCCGCCCTTCGCAACAGATCGAGGTACTGCGCGACACCCAGGGCGATGAACAGCGGCTGGAACACGGCAGCCATCACGCCCGAGACGATGCCCAACACCAAGGCCGCGGCACTGCGGTCGATACCGCCCTCGAGCTGACCGAACATCAGCCCGATGAGGATGCCGGCCACATAGAGCGCCATGACCACGCCGCCCGCGACACCGAGGATGGTCGCGGTATGCCACCAGTGCCCCCGCACCAGTTGCAGCGCACGATCGAGCGTAGCGCCCGGACCACGCTTCTCGACCATCAGCACGGTGAGGCTCGGCCACAACGCGACGCTGAGATACATTCCCGGGATAAACAGCAGCAAGGTACCGACCGTCATCGCCAGCAACGCGAGCAGGATGACCGCGATCGAACGCGGCGTGCCGCGCAGCGCATCGAGGGCGCCGCCGAAGAAACCCGGATGCTCACCACAGGCGACCCGGTACTGGCGCAGCAGCAGGAACACCCACACCCAGAGACCGGCCACCGCCGCGCCAGCCATCAGGCCCCACCAGATCATGTCCTTGCGCTCGAGCAAGGACAGCGATTGGCCGGTCGCCAGCAGATAGACGGAGGGCAGATTGCCGAGCAGCACCGCAAGCAGCGACCACGGCAGGCACCCGAGCAAGGTACGCCGGAACAACAGGAAGGCCGCATCCAACACTTCACCCGCGCTCGCGGGGCGGTCGTAAGGGAAAAGTTTCATGGTATCGAGGGTATCAAACCTTGCGTCATGACAGACTTGTCCCATGCAGGAACTGCCCCGACTTGGTGACATCGTCACAGAGACGGCCGCCGTGCTTGCCCCGTTGCTCGGCAGCGAGGCACGTCGGGAGGCCGAGACGGTGGTCCTCACGGCGCTCGGACTCGGTCGCAGCGCGCTCTTCAGCATGCCTGAGCGGCCGCTCACACCGCCCGAAACCGCGCGGGTCATGGATTGGGCGACACGCCGTGCCGACGGGGTGCCGCTCGCCTACCTTTGTGGTGAGCGCGAGTTCTGGTCGTTGCCGCTGCGGGTCGGACCGGCGGTGCTGGTGCCACGACCGGAGACCGAGACGCTGGTCGCGCGGGCACTCATCACGGGCGATGCCTGGTGCCGTTCCACCGCCACTTCAGCCTCCACATTGGATCTCGGGACCGGATCGGGCGCCATCGCCCTCGCGATCGCCGTCGAGCGTCCTGACTGGCCGGTGACGGCGATCGAGCGGTCACCGGCGGCTTTGGCGGTTGCGCGCGAGAACGCCCGGCTGCTCAAGGTCGGGCGCCTCGAGTTCCTCGCCGGAGACTGGTTCGCACCACTCGGCACACGACGCTTCGCTTTGGTGGTGTCGAACCCCCCTTATGTCGCGGCTGACGATCCGGTGCTGCACGGCGATTCCCTGCGCCATGAACCGCAGGCAGCCCTCACGCCCGGGATCGACGCCCTCGCCGACCTGCACGCCCTGATCGATGCCGCGCCCGATCATCTGCTACCCGGGGGCGGGCTGCTGCTGGAACATGGCGCCGACCAGGCCGCCGCGGTCCGCGAACGGCTTGCCGCACGGGGATACGCTGACATAGTCTCGCACCGCGATCCGGCCGGCCACGAACGCGTGACCGAAGGCCGACGCTGAGCCCGCGCCCTGACACCCCTTGCCCTGACACCCCTTAAAGGAACCCACGCCATGTCCACCGCACCGCTGCCAACGCTGCTGTTTACCACCACCGCCGGCGCATTCACCGTGGAACTTTCAGCCGTGGAGGCGCCCGACAGCGTCGCCAATTTCCTGCAGTACGCGGACGATGAGCACTTCGACGGCACGCTCTTCCACCGCGTGATCCCGGGTTTCATGATCCAGGGCGGCGGCTTCGGGCCTGGCCTCGAACAGAAGAGCACCCGGGAACCGGTCCGCAACGAAGCCGCCAACGGCCTGCGCAACAGCCGCGGCACGCTCGCCATGGCCCGCACCAACGACATCCACAGCGCCACTGCGCAGTTCTTCATCAACCTCAGCGACAATGATTTCCTCGACCATTCGCCGGGCAACTACGGCTACGCTGTGTTCGGCCGGGTGACCTCGGGCATGGAGATCATCGACGCGATCGCCGCCCTGCCCACCACGCGCCGTCGCGGCCATGGCGATGTTCCGGTCGACGACGTGCTGATCCTGACCGTGCGAAGGGGAGAGACCGCCTGACGCCGCGATACATCGCAACGGTACTGCTGCGCGCGGTGTTGTGGGCTGCCGCGATCCTCTGCGGCGTGGTGCTGACGCTGCGGTGGGTGCCGCCGCCCACCACCGTGTTCATGTTGTCAGACCGGATCGGTGCGATGTGGGACGGTGACTTCGCCTACCGCAACCGCTATCAATGGGTCCCCCTCGAGAAGATCTCACCGCAGGCTGCGCTCGCGGTGATCGCCTCGGAGGACCAGCGGTTCCCGTTCCATGCCGGCTTCGACTTCGAGTCGATACGCCAAGCCGTGCGCCACAACGCCCGAGGCGGAAAGATCCGCGGTGCCAGCACGCTGAGCCAACAGGTGGCCAAAAATCTCTTCCTGTGGAAAGGTCGCGGCTGGGTACGCAAGGCAGTCGAGGCCGGCATCACCGGGCTCATCGAACTGTTCTGGCCGAAGGAGCGGATCCTCGAGATGCACCTCAACATCGCCGAGTTCGGCCGCGGCACCTACGGTGTACAAGCCGCAGCGCAGCGCTTCTACAAGAAGGATGCCGCGCGGCTGACCCGCCGCGAATCCGCCACGCTCGCCGCCGTGCTGCCTGCACCGAAGCAGTGGCGGGTCGATGCACCGGGGCCACGGGTGCAACGCCGGCGCGATGCCATCATGAGGCAGATGCGGCTGCTCGGCGGCGCCTCGTTCCTGCGCCTGCTCGACGATGACGAGCCGATCGCTCCGTCACGGCGCGACACCCGGACGCGTCAATAGCCCAAGTTCGGCGCCAACCAGCGCTCCGCCTCGGCGGGCGTCATGCCTTTGCGCGTCGCGTAATCCTGGACCTGATCGCGGTCAATCTTGCCAACGGCGAAGTAGCGGGCATCCGGGTGCGCGACGTACCAGCCGCTGACCGCTGCCGTCGGGTGCATCGCGAAGTTCTCGGTGAGCTGCATGCCGGCGTTGCGCTCGACATCGAGCAGGCGCCACAAGATGGACTTCTCGGTGTGGTCAGGACAGGCGGGATATCCCGGCGCGGGACGGATCCCGCGGTACTGCTCGGCGATGAGTTGCTGGGCGGTGAGCTGTTCCGCTGAGCTGTATCCCCAGATCTCACGTCTCACGCGCTCGTGCAGGTACTCCGCCGCCGCCTCGGCAAAACGATCGGCGAGCGCCTTGAGCATGATGCTCGAGTAATCGTCATGGGCGGCCTCGAAACGAGCGAGGTGCTCCTCGATGCCGATACCGGTCGTGACTGCGAACGCGCCCACCCAATCGTCCACACCACTAACGCGCGGCGCGATGTAATCGGCGAGGCATTCGTGCGGCTGGCCGGCCGGCTTGCCCTTCTGCTGACGCAGATGGTGCAGGACCGCGATGGGCGCGTCGCGCCTCTCGCTGGCATAGACCTCGATATCGTCACCCGAGGAATGCGCCGGGAACACGCCGACCACGGCCCGAATGCCGAGCCAACGATCCTTCACCAGTTCACGCAGCATGCGGCGAGCGTCCGCATAGAGGTTGCTGGCCGCCTCGCCGATCAGCTCATCGGTGAGGATATCCGGGAATCTTCCGGCGAACTCCCACGCGTTGAAGAACGGCATCCAGTCGAAGTAGTCGAGCAGTTCCTCGAGACGGATGTCGTCGAGCACCTGCACCCCAGGATGACGCGGCGCGACAGGCCGGTACGCCGACCAATCAGCCACCCGTCGGTTGGCGCGGGCGGCCTCAAGGGTGAACGTCGGCTGACGCACCGTCTTGCGGGCATGCTGCTCCCGCCGCAGTTCATGGTCTGCCGACACCTTCGTCACGAACGCATCACGTCGTAAGGGCGTCACCAAAGATTGGCAGACCCCCACCGCCCGTGAAGCATCCTTCACGTAAACCACAGGGCTGCGATACTGCGGAGCGATCTTCACCGAAGTATGCGCCGGCGAGGTGGTCGCACCGCCGATCAGCAACGGTACGGTGAACCCCTGCCGCTGCATCTCCGCCGCGACGTGTACCATCTCATCGAGCGACGGTGTGATGAGGCCGGATAGGCCGACCAAGGCAGCATCCTCGCGCCGGGCCACCTCGAGTATCCGCTCGGTCGGGACCATGACGCCAAGGTCGATGACCTCGAAATTGTTGCATTGCAGCACCACGCCGACGATGTTCTTGCCGATGTCGTGGACGTCGCCCTTGACGGTCGCAAGCACCACCTTTCCGTTGCTGCGGGAACCGCCGACTCGACCGTGTTCGATGAAAGGCACCAAGTGTGCGACCGCTTTCTTCATGACGCGCGCGCTCTTCACCACCTGCGGCAGGAACATCTTGCCCGCGCCGAACAGGTCACCGACGATGTTCATGCCGTCCATCAACGGCCCCTCGATCACCTCGATGGGCAAGGCGGCCGCCAAGCGCGCCTCTTCGGTGTCTTGCACCACGAACTCGTCGAGGCCCTTGATCAACGCATGCTGCAGACGCTCGGCCACCGGCAGCGAGCGCCACTCGAGGTCTGTCTCCCGCTTGGCACCGCCCTCACCCCGGAAGCGCGCCGCGAGCGCCAGCAAACGCTCAGTGCCATCGGCACGACGGTCGAGGACCACATCCTCCACGGCGTCGCGAAGCTCTCGAGGGATGTCTTCGTAGATGGCGAGTTGCCCGGCGTTGACGATGGCCATATCGAGGCCGTTGCGTATCGCGTGATAGAGAAAGACGCTGTGCATCGCCTCCCGTACCGCATCGTTGCCGCGGAAGGAGAAGGAGACGTTACTCACCCCACCGCTCACCTTGACATGCGGCAGGCGACGCTTGATCTCGCCCACCGCCTCGATGAAATCGAGCCCGTATCGTGCGTGTTCCTCGATGCCGGTAGCGACCGCGAAAATGTTCGGGTCGAAGATGATGTCCTCGGGCGGGAATCCGTCATCAACCAGCAACCGGTAGCATCGTTCGCAGATGGCGACCTTGCGCGCCACGGTATCGGCCTGTCCGTGCTCGTCGAAAGCCATCACCACCACTGCGGCGCCATAGGCGCGCACGAGCCGCGCTTGGGCGAGGAACGCACGCTCGCCCTCCTTGAGACTGATCGAGTTGACGATGGCCTTGCCCTGGACGCACTTCAGACCGGCTTCGATCACGCTCCATTTCGAGGAGTCGATCATCACCGGGACCCGAGCGATATCCGGCTCGGTGGCGACGAGATCGAGGAACCGGACCATCGCCGCCTCGGAGTCGAGCATCCCCTCGTCCATATTGACGTCGATGACCTGAGCACCCGCGGCGACCTGTTGGCGCGCGACATCGACCGCTGCGCCGTAGTCGTCGGCTTCGATGAGCTTGCGGAACTTGGCGGAACCGGTGACGTTGGTGCGTTCACCGACGTTCACGAACAGCGTCTCGGGTCCGATGTTGAACGGCTCGAGACCGGACAGACGGCAGCGCACGGGCGGGGCGGCTGGGGCGCGGGCAGGAAGATGCTGCACGGCTCTGGCGATCAGTCGGATGTGATCCGGGGTCGTGCCGCAGCAGCCGCCGACGATGTTGAGGAGTCCGGACTCAGCGAATTCACCGACGATCTGCGCGGTCTCAGACGGTGTCTCATCGTACTCGCCGAACGCGTTGGGGAGTCCTGCGTTCGGGTACGCACAGACCCCACAATCCGCGAGCCTCGCGAGTTCGGCGATGTAGGGCCGCATCTCTTTGGCGCCCAGCGCACAATTGAGTCCGACCGCGAACGGGCGCGCGTGCCGCACCGAGTTCCAGAATGCCTCGGTGGTCTGGCCGGAAAGCGTGCGTCCCGAAGCGTCTGTGATGGTCCCGGAGATGATCACCGGCAGGTCGAGGCCCCGCCCATCGAGTTCGGCGCGCAAGGCGAAGATGGCCGCCTTGGCGTTCAGCGTGTCGAAGACCGTCTCGACCAGCAACAGATCCACACCACCGTCGATCAAAGCGGCAGTGGCCTCACGATAAGCGGCCACAAGGTCGTCGAAACGCACATTGCGCTTGGAAGGGTCGCTCACATCGGGCGAGATCGAGGCGGTGCGGTTGGTCGGGCCCAAGGCACCGGCCACGAAGCGCGGCGCCCCATCCTGCGAGGTCGATCGCTCCGCCACCTCGCGCGCGAGGCGAGCGGCACGATAGTTGAGCTCAGGAGCGAGCGCCTCGAGGCCATAGTCGGCCTGCGCGATGGTCGTCGAATTGAAAGTATTGGTCTCGACGATGTCGGCGCCGGCCTCAAAATAGGCGCGGTGGATCTCAGCGATCAGGTCGGGGCGAGTCAGCGTCAACAGGTCGTTGTTGCCACGCTGGTCGCGTCCGAAGGCAGCGAACCGTGTGCCACGATAGCCGGCCTCATCGAGGCGATGCTGCTGGATCATCGTACCCATCGCGCCATCAAGCACCAGTACACGGGTCGAGGCGAGCTCCCGTAGTCGGGCGACTCGAGCGGCGCGCAGACGCTCATCGACAGGCTCGCGTTCGAACGGCGCCGCAGCCATCACCGCTGCGACGCTGTCCCACACCGTCGGGGGTTCCGAGGACGCGACGGAGGCGGCGCTCTCGGGCCTGTGCTGCGTGCAGCCCGTGCTCAAGCGGCAGCCCGCAACTGCATGGCCTCGCAGATCGCGGCAGTGAGCTCGGCACGGTTGAGGGTATAGAAATGGAAGTCGCGTACGCCATGGCGGCGCAGGATCGAGACCTGCTCGATCGCGACGTCGAGGGCGACCTTGGCGTGCGCCGCCGGATCCTGCTCGAGCCCGGCGAACCGCTGTGCCAGACGCTCCGGAATCTTGGTGCCGCAGCGCGCGGCAAACCGCGCCACCTGCGAGAAACGGGCGATGGGCAGCACGCCCGGCACCATGGGCCCGGTGATGCCAGCCGCTGCGCATCGATCACGGAAGCGCAGGAAATCGTCGGTCTCAAAGAAGAACTGGGTGATGGCACGGCTGGCGCCGGCCTCGAACTTGGCGCGCAGGTTATCGAGATCGGCCTCTGCCGACAGCGCCTCGGGATGGGTCTGCGGATAGGCGGCGACCGAGATCTCGAAAGGTGCCACCGAACGGAGCCCTGCCACGAGGTCGCGGGCGTAGGCAAAACCGCCCGGGTGTGCACGGTAGCCATCGCTCCCCTGCGGAGCATCGCCGCGCAACGCCACGATATGACGGACACCGTCTTGCCAGTAGCGCTGCGCGATCTCGAGGGTCTCCTCGCGGGTCGCCCCGACGCAGGTCAGATGGGGCACCGCGATGAGGCGGCTGTCGCGCGCGATGCGTTGCACCAGGGACCGCGTGCGGTCGCGGGTCGACCCATCGGCACCGTAGGTCACCGACACGAAACTCGGCGCGAACGGCGCGAGCGCCTCGACCGCGCGCCACAGCGTGGCGTCCATCTTGGCATCGGCGGGCGGGAAGAACTCGAAGGAGATCTGCGAACCGTGTTCGATCATGGAAGGTCCGTCAAGGTCGTTGATGAAGGTGTTCAGACGCCGAGCGCGCCGCGCCTGGCATCAGGGACAGGAAGATTCGCCCGCTCATTGCGGCGAGCACGGGCTCGGCTGCGGGTGATCAGGAGATGGCGACCCTCAGCCTCCACCGGCGCGAGGGTGAGGCAGTCAAAATCTTGCTCATCGAGCAAGGCCCGCAGCCTCAACGGCGGCGCGATCCCGTCGTGATCAAGCAGGTCGTAGGGCAACGCAAGCCACAGGACACCATCGTCGCCGAGCACATCGCGGAGACGACTGAGCCAAGGCGACACTTGGGCGAAATCACGCAGCTCGTTCGGCCGCGGGACCTCTACGCAGACATCGAACGGTGGGCTCTCGCGCGTCTGTTTGGCATTCCGATAATCGAACACCAGACCTTCAGACTCAGCCCATCTCTGCACCACCGTACGTTCGACGGCAGTGTCGATGCGCAGCGTCACACCCGAGGGCCGACGCGCGAGCAGCTCGAGCAGTTCACGATGGCCTACATGTGCCAGCACACGTGCGCCCGTCGCGTCACGCGCCAAAGCAACATCGAGTGCTGCGGCCAACGCACGTCCAAGCCGGCTGGAGGCAAGCAGCTCCGCTGCTGTCGCCCCACCACTCTCCCGCGCACGCAAGCGAGCCCGCGCCTCGCAGAGCTCGGGGTCGACCGGATCGATGCGCGCCAGTAACTGCAAAGCGAGTTCGGCCGCAAAGCCTCCACCGATCATCGGCAGGTACTCGACGCTCTGGCCGCGGCGCGCTCGGCGCAATAATCCGGCTGTGGCCAACTGTTTCAACTGCCGCGACACATTGGGCTCACTGTCCGCCACCGCGGCCGCGAGCTCAGAAACGCTGGTCGGCTGATCGAAACACAATCGCAGCAACCTCAAGCGCGCGGGGTCCGAGACCGCTCGCAACATCCGCGCGAGGTCGTCGATCGGTAATATTTCAATATTTCGCAACATTGCAATTATTATAATGGCTAGCAGATACCTTGGCAACCCGACAACGTCAAAACGCGGTCACCGGAGTTATTCATTCACTGGCCGATTAGTTTCATATGAAACTATACTGCGGGCATGAGCACGCCAGGCCCCACCCCCACCCCCACCGCCGCCGCCGCCGACACCGCTTCGCTGCAGAACCCCATGGGTCTCGACGGCTTCGAGTTCGTCGAGTTCGCCGGGCCGGACAGCGGGCCGCTCGAAACGCTCTTTCTGCAGTTCGGCTTCGAACTCGTGGCCAAGCACCGCTCGAAGGATGTGGCGCTCTATCGGCAAGGCGGTATCAACTTCATCGTCAACCGCGATCCGCACAGTCAAGCGGGATTCTTCGCCGAAGAGCACGGCCCGGGGGCTTGCGGCATGGCGTTCCGTGTCGCCGATGCCCAACATGCCTATGCGCGTGCGCTCGAACTCGGTGCCCAACCGCTCGATCTGCCGACCGGTCCGATGGAGCTTCGTCTGCCGGCGATCCGTGCGATCGGCGGCGCGGCGCTCTATTTCATAGACCGTTACGCTGAAGGGGCGAGCATCTACGACATCGACTTCAAATGGTTGCCCGGTGCGTCGCGTGCGCCGCGGGGCGTCGGCCTGACGCACATCGACCATCTCACCCACAATGTCTATCGCGGTCGGATGGCGCACTGGGCCTCCTTCTACGAGCGCCTGTTCAACTTCCGCGAGATCCGCCACTTCGACATCCAAGGTGCGCGGACCGGGTTGCAATCACGCGCCATGACCGCACCGGACGACAAGATCCGCATCCCGCTCAACGAGGAAGGGGGTCAGGGCGGTGGCCAGATCGACGAATACCTGCTGCGCTTCAACGGCGAGGGCATCCAGCACATCGCGCTCGCCACCGATGATCTCTGCGCCACCGTGGATGCGCTGCGCGCGCGGGGAGTGCCGCTGATGTCGGCACCGCCCGAGACTTATTACGAGATGCTCGAGGAACGGCTGCCGGGCCACGGGCTGCCCAGCGAGGCGCTGCAGCAGCGCGGCATTCTGCTCGATGGCACCACCCACGGCGAGCGCAGGGTGTTGTTGCAGATCTTCTCGGAGTGCCTGCTCGGCCCGGTGTTCTTCGAGTTCATCCAGCGAGCCGGCGACGAAGGCTTCGGCGAGGGCAACTTCAAGGCGCTGTTCGAGTCGCTGGAGCGCGACCAGATCCGCCGCGGAGCGCTCAAGCCGTGAGTCTCATCCGCAAGATCCACCATGTCGCCTACCGCTGCCGCGATGCGGCGGAGACCGTCGGGTTCTACCGCGAGGTGCTCGGCATGGACTTCACCATCGCCTTCGCCGAGGACTTCGTGCCATCCACGCACGAGCCCGATCCCTATATGCACGTGTTCCTCGACGCCGGCGGCGGCAATGTGCTCGCGTTCTTCGAGTTGCCGACGCGCGAGCCGATGGGCCGTGACCCGAACACCCCGGCTTGGGTGCAACACATCGCCTTCTCGGTCGAGAGCCTGTCCGTGCTCGAGGCGACCCGCCAGCGACTGCTCGAGCGCGGCATCGATGTGGTCGGACCCACCGATCATGGTCTTTTCCATTCGATCTATTTCTTCGATCCCAACGGTCACCGCCTGGAGCTCACCGTCGACACCGCAACCCCAGAGATGACACGCCGCGCCCGCGAAGTCGCGCCGGCGATGCTGGAGGAGTGGAGTCGCACCAAACGTGCACCGCGTCACGCCGCATTCCTGCACGGCGCTACATCGCCCGAACCGCACGCGATCGACACCGACCACGGCGGGCCTGCGTCATGAAATTGGCAAGCCTTGCGGGCGGTCGTGACGGGCGGCTCGTCGTCGTGTCGCGCGACCTCGAACGAATGCTCTCGGCGGCGACTGCGGCACCGACCTTGCAAGCCGCGCTCGATGACTGGTCTGTCGTCGCGCCCCTTTTGAGCGCTCTCAGCAACCGCCTCGACGCAGGTGAGGGCGCGCCCTTCCGCCCCGCGGACTGCGTCTCGCCGCTGCCCAGAGCCCACCAATGGGTGGACGGCTCGGCCTATGTCAACCATGTAGAGCTCGTGCGCCGAGCGCGTGGCGCGGAGCTGCCGCCCTCGTTCTGGACGGACCCGCTCATGTACCAAGGCGGCGCCGATTCGTTCCTCGCCCCGCACGCCGGGATCCCGTTGCGAGACCCACAATGGGGCCTCGATCTCGAGGCTGA
>CAMAQZ010000030.1 GCA_945860725.1 Klebsiella pneumoniae
GCCGGGAAACGATAGAATAGCAGGTCATCCGAAACCCCCCTGCGGAGCGCCCCATGCAGTTCGAGATCTTCACCAGCAGCCCAGCCCGTATCACGGTCGATTGCCTCGTGGTCGGTGTCCACGACAACGGCGAGCTCTCCGCCGCGGCCGCCGCCATAGACCGGCAGTGCAACGGCGCCTTGGGTCGCTTCCTGAAGCGCGGTGATTTCCCGGGTCGCCTCGCCGAAACACTGCTGTTGCCAGCCTTCCCGCGGCTCAAGGCCACCCGGCTGTTGCTCGTCGGTCAAGGTGGAAAAGAGGTCTCGCGCCGCAGTTGGCGTCGCGCGCTCGCCGCCGTCGTCGGCGCCCTCTCGCGCACCAAGGTCGAAAGTGCCGCGATCGCACTCACCCGTCCCGAGTCGCGGGCGCTCGACGACTATCTTTTCGGTCGATCGGCAGTCGAGACCGCGCACGGCGCGCTCTATCGGGTGAACGATCTGAAGTCAGGGGCCAAGACAGCCGCGCCCGCGCTATCTCGCCTCGTGTTCGGTCCGGTACGCCCATCAGGCGCTGCAGCCGCACGCCGCGGCCTCGTCCACGGCAAGGCCTCAGGCCAAGGTGCTCGCCTGATGCGCGACCTCGCGAACCTGCCGGGCAATATTTGCACCCCGAGCTATCTCGCTGAACAGTCGATCGCCCTCGCCGCCCGTTTCCCCTCGATCCGCGTGCGCGTCCTCGAGGAGGCGGATATCCGCGCCGAGAAGATGGGCTGCTTCCTCGCCGTCACGCAGGGCAGCGATCAACCGCCCAAGTTCATCGTCATCGAGTACAAGGCGTCGCGT
Organism: Klebsiella pneumoniae; assembly: GCA_945860725.1. Lineage (GTDB taxonomy): Bacteria > Pseudomonadota > Gammaproteobacteria > Steroidobacterales > Steroidobacteraceae > UBA964. The sequence continues at coordinate 822 of CAMAQZ010000030.1, forward strand.
GGTCCGCGGGCGCCGATCGTGCTGGTCGGGAAGGGGATCACCTTCGACACCGGCGGCATCTCGCTCAAAGACCCGGGCTCGATGGACGAGATGAAATTCGACATGTCGGGCGCCGCGGCCGTCATCGCGACGATGTCGGTCGTCGCGGAACTCGGTCTGCCGCTCAATGTGGTCGGCCTCGTCCCCACCTGCGAGAACATGCCGAGCGGCCGTGCGATCAAGCCCGGCGACATCGTCACGAGCGCCGCGGGCCTCACCGTCGAGATCCTCAACACCGATGCGGAGGGACGGCTGATCCTCTGCGACGCGCTGCACTATGCGCGTCGCTTCAAGCCGCAAGCCGTGGTGGACATCGCCACACTGACCGGCGCCTGCGTGATCGCCCTCGGCATGCACCACACGGCCGTCATGGCCAACGACGATGCCCTCGCCCGCGAACTCGTCGAGTCAGGACTGCGCGCCGATGATCGCGCTTGGCAGTTGCCGCTCACCGAAGAGTATGGCGAGCAACTCAAGAGCAACTTCGCAGACCTCGCCAATATCGCCGGCCGTGACGGCGGTGCGATCACCGCGGGCGCGTTCCTCGCGCGCTTCACCAAGGGTTTGCGCTGGGCGCATATGGATATCGCCGGTTCGGCTTACGTCGGCGGCGGCGCCAAGGGCAGCACCGGACGACCCGTGGCGCTGCTGACCGATTTCCTGCTGCGCCGCGCCGCGCCGCGCCGCAGCGCCGGCTGAGCCCCAGTCAGCGACCATGGACAAGGTCTACGCGCCTGCCGACATCGAGCAGCGCCTCTACGCGCAGTGGGAGGCCTCCGGCCTCTTCGCACCGCAGGGGGACGGAGCGGGCTATTGCATCGTCATCCCGCCGCCGAACGTCACGGGCACGCTGCACATGGGGCATGCGTTCCAGGACACCATCATGGACGCACTCACCCGCTACCGCCGTATGTGCGGCGATGCGGCGCTGTGGCAGCCAGGCACCGACCATGCCGGTATCGCCACGCAGATGGTCGTGGAGCGGCGGCTGGAGGGAGAGGGCCTGACCCGCGCAGGTCTCGGTCGGGAGGCTTTCATCGAGCGGGTCTGGCAATGGAAAAGCGAGTCCGGTGGCACCATCGCACGTCAGATGCGCCGACTTGGCGCCTCGGTCGATTGGTCGCGCGACCGTTTCACCATGGACGAGGGTCTCTCGCGCACCGTCACCGAGGTGTTCGTACGCCTGCATGACGAAGGTCTGATCTACCGCGGCAAGCGGCTCGTGAACTGGGATCCGGTGCTGCAGACCGCCGTGTCCGATCTGGAAGTGCTCAACACCGAAGAAGACGGTTCGCTCTGGCACCTGCGCTATCCGCTCGCCGACGGCAGCGGTCACCTCGTCGTCGCCACCACACGACCCGAGACGATGTTGGGCGATGTCGCCGTCGCGGTCCACCCCGGTGATCCACGCTATGCCGCGCTCGTCGGCAAGACGCTGCGCCTGCCGCTCGCCGAACGCGAGATCCCGATCATCGCCGACGACTACGTCGACCCGGAGTTCGGCACGGGCTGCGTGAAGATCACACCCGCCCACGACTTCAACGACCACGAGGTCGGCGAGCGCCACGGATTACCCCGCATCAACGTCTTCACGCCCGATGCGCGCATGAACGACGATGTGCCCGTGCGCTTCCGGGGCCTCGACCGCTTCGAGGCGCGCAAGCGGGTCGTAACCGAACTCGAGGTCGCGGGTCTCCTCGAGCGCATCGACCCGCACAAGCTCATGGTGCCGCGTGGCGATCGCTCCGGTGCGATCATCGAGCCCTACCTCACGGATCAATGGTATGTGCGCATCGCGCCGCTCGCTGCGCCTGCGATCAAGGCCGTCGAGGACGGTTCCATCCGTTTCGTCCCGGAGAACTGGTCGCGCACTTATTTTGAGTGGATGCGCAACATCAAGGACTGGTGCATCAGTCGGCAACTCTGGTGGGGCCATCGGATCCCGGCGTGGTACGACGATGCCGGAGGGATCTATGTCGGTCGTACGCTCGAAGAGGTCCGCGCTCGCCACGATCTCGCTGAGGATCTGCCACTCCGCCAAGACGAGGATGTGCTCGACACCTGGTTCTCCTCGGCGCTCTGGCCGTTCTCCACGCTCGATTGGCCAGACGATGTCGCCACGCTGAAGCGGTTCTATCCGACCGCGGTGCTCGTCACGGGCTTCGACATCATCTTCTTTTGGGTCGCCCGCATGATCATGATGGGCATCAAGTTCACGGGCGAGGTGCCCTTCCGCGAGGTGTATATACACGGGCTGATCCGCGACTCCGAAGGCCAAAAGATGTCGAAGTCGAAGGGCAACGTCATCGACCCGCTCGACATCGTCGACGGCATCGCCCTCGAGGATCTCGTGCGCAAGCGCACCACCGGGCTGATGCAACCGCGTCTCGCCCCGAGTATCGAGAAAGCCACCCGTAAGGCCTTCCCGCAGGGGATCGAGGCGCACGGTACAGACGCATTGCGCCTCACCTTCGCCTCGCTTGCAACCCAAAGCTCGGACCTGCGCTTCGACCTCGCGCGCGTCGGAGGCAACCGAAACTTCTGCAACAAGCTCTGGAATGCCTCGCGTTTCGTGCTGATGATGGCCGAGGACGAGAACGGCGTCCCACTCGATCCGCAGCTGCTCAGCGGTGAGGTCACGCCGGGCGTCGCCGACCGCTGGATCGTCTCGCGGCTAGGCCAGACCCTCGCCAAGGTCGAGGCGGGCTTTGCGGAGTATCGGTTCGATTTCGCGGCCACGGCGCTCTACGAGTTCACCTGGTACGAGTTCTGCGATTGGTACCTCGAACTCACGAAGCCCATCCTCCAGGACGCGTCGCTGCCGCAGGCCCAGCGTCGTGCCGCACGGCGCACCCTGCTCGAAGTGCTCGAGACGCTGCTGCGCGCTTGGCATCCGCTGATGCCCTTCATCACTGAGGAGATCTGGCAGCGTGTCGCGCCGCTCGCCGGTGTAGTGTCGACCTCCGACAAGACCATCATGACCGCCCGCTGGCCGACCGCGGCAGGATCCTCCCTCGATCCAGACGCCGAGGCAGACGTCGAGTGGATCAAGTCGTTCGTGCTGGGCATCCGCCAGATCCGCGGCGAGATGGACATCAGTCCTGCGCGACGGCTGCCCGTGCTGCTCGACGATGCCAGCGCACAGGATCGTATGCGTATCGCAGCCCATGGGGCGTACCTCAGCCGACTGGCGGGCCTCGAGAGTCTGCGGATCCTGGACGCCGGTGAGACCGCTCCGCCCGCTGCGCTCGCTGTGGTCGGCGCGATGCGGGCACTGGTCCCGATGGCAGGACTGATCGACCCGCAAGCCGAGCTTGCGCGCCTCGATAAGCGTGCTGCAAAGCTGCGCGAGGAGATCCAGCGTGCCACCGCCAAGCTTGCCAACGAGAACTTCGTGCGCAATGCCCCGCTCGAGGTCGTTGCGCAGGAGAAAGGTCGGGTGGTTGAGTTCGAGCGGACCCTCGTCAGCCTCGAAGCGCAATCGGAGCGGGTCCGGCTGCTGCTCTGAATGCCATGACCGACGAACGACCGATCGCTGAGCGCGTGCGCCTCTGGCGCCGTCTCCCCCCCGACCTGCAAACCCGTCTGCGCGCGAGAGTCGAGGCATTCCTCCGCCGGGTGCCCGTCACCGGCGCCAGGGGGCTAGAGGTCGACGATTCGATGCGCTCGAGCATCGCCACGCAGGCCTGTCTTGTGACCTTGGGCCAGTCTGACGATGGGTATGAGTCGCTGCACGGCGTCACACTGCACCCCGATGAGTTCGTGGTCGAGGAGTCCTTCGAAGACGAGGACACCGGGGTGGTGACCGAGGGCTGGCGCGCGCTCTCCGGTCTTGCGATCGACGGCGATCGCATCGTGCTCTCCTGGCGTGATGTACAGGACGCCGAAACGCGTGATGACGGTTACAACGTCGTGATCCACGAATTCACCCACTTCCTCGAGCAGACACGCCCGGGCGGCGATCCGATGGCGCAGCTCGAATTGGAGACGGCTTACGCCGAACTCTGTGACACGGTGGATCGCGGCGAACCGACCTTGCTCGATCCTTACGGCACGGAGGATCTCGCCGAGTTCCTCGCGGTGTCGGCTGAGTTGTTCTTTTCTTTGCCCTGCGAGCTACGCGATCATCACCCGGACCTGTACCGGCTGCTGGCGACCTCTTTTGCGCTCGATCCCGCCGCCTGGCAGGCCGACCCGTCGTCTCTTTGAAGTCAGTACTTCGACGGATGCCGAGCCATGCCGGCCTGGAAGAACTGTTGCAACCGGCGCTCGTCCGCATCGGCGTCGGCCGTCGGCTCGACAGGCGGGCCGAAGGTCACGGCCCGACGCGAGAAATCGATGGCCACAGGCACGATCGGCACTCCGGCCCGCAGCGCGATGCGATGGTAGCCGCGTTTCCACGCCGGGACTTTATTGCGCGTTCCTTCGGGTGTGATCACCACCACCAAACCCTTGCGCTCCGCGAACTGCCCCGCACAGGTTTCCACCATGTGGCCTGCTCGGCCACGATCGACGGGGATCCCGCCGAAACGGCGACCTAGCCGGCCGAACGGCCCGGAGAGCGCGGCCTCCTTCGCGAGCCAAGAGGCATCCATGCGCATCGCAAGGTACGCCAGGAACCCGAAGACGAAGTCCCAGTTGGAGGTGTGCGGGGCGACCACGATCACGAATTTTTGCAGTGGCGGGTAAGTCCCGTCGATGCGCCAGCCAGCAAGCCCTAGGCCGACGACACCGACCACCCGTCGCCAAAGGCTGCGCACCTGCGGCACCTGCGGCGGCAGCAGCGGAAAACGACCCTGTCCCTCAGCCGCCATCAGGCACCCCCTCGCGTCGGGTCGGGGACACGCCACAACACCCAGCCACCGAGCAGGAACAGCACCACGAGCGAGCTGATCGAGAGCCGCGAATCGCCGGTCAACAGCGCCACCGTCCCGATCAGGATCGGACCCAGGAAGCTCGCGAACTTGCCCATCATGTTGTAGAAGCCGAAGAATTCACCGCCCCGTCCCTCGGGCACCAGACGACCGAAGAACGAGCGCGACAGGCTCTGCACACCGCCCTGCACCAAGCCGATGACGACCGCCAACGCGAAGAACTCGGTCACCGTATCGAGGAACCAGGCATAGATCGTCGCAGCCAGATAGACCGCGATGCAGATCAGGATGCCGCGCTTCGGACCGATCCGGTTGCCGAGCCAACCGAGCGCCAACGCCGCAGGGAAAGCCACGAACTGCGTGAGCAGCAGTGCCGCGAGCAAGCTCGAACTCGACAAACCGAGCGCGACGCCGTAATCGACCGCCATGGTATAGATCGTATGGACACCGTCGATGTAGAGCCAGTACGCTAACAGGAACAGACTGACCTCACGGTACTGCCTGATGTGCGAGAGCCTCGTACGCAGTCCGCGCAGACCCTCGCTGATGCTGCCCCAGAGACCCAGGGCCGGGCCCTTGAGCGGTCGCTCGCGCACATTGCGCGCCGCCGGCAGCATGAACACGAACCACCAGACTGCGGCGCTGATGAACGACACACGGACCGCCTCCGCGGCATCAGCCAGACCGAACCAATGCGGCTTGATCGTCATCAGGACGTTGAACGCGAACAACAGCCCGCCGCCGAGGTAGCCGAGCGAATATCCGAACGCCGATACCCGATCGTAGTCCTGCGGCTCCGACACATCGAGCAACAAGGCGTCATAGAAGATGTTGGCGGCGTTGGCACCGATCGCGGCGACCATGAGACAAACGGCGGCCCACCACCACTCGCCCTCGCCGACGAAGCCGAGCGCAGCCGTACCCGCGACGCCTAGCAATGTCCAGCCGACCAACTGTCGCTTACGTCCGCCCGCTCGGTCGGCAATGGCGCCGAGCATCGGCGCGAGGATTGCCAGCAACAGGCCGGCGATGCCGTTGGCGAAGCCGAGCCGCGAGGTGCTCACCGTCGGATCGACGCCCACGCTCCAGAACTTCTGGAAGAAGACCGGAAAGAACCCTGCGAGCACCGTGGTGAAGAACGCCGAGTTCGCCCAGTCGTAGAACGCCCAAGAGACCGTATCACGGCGTTTGTACGGGCTCGTCACGCCGCATGCTCGCGGGTTTCGCGGAACGATATCTCGGGCCAACGCTCGATCGTGAGACCGAGATTGACGCGCGAGGGCGCGAGGTACACGAGCGACCCGCCGTGATCGACCGCGAGGTGATCGTAAGCCTTGGTGCGGAACTCAGCCAGCTTGCGTTCATCGTCGCAATAGACCCAGCGCGCGGTCTGGACGCCGATCGGCTCGAAAGCGCACTGCACGGAGTACTCGTCCTGCAGCCGGAAGGCGACCACCTCGAACTGCAGCGGACCGACCGCACCCAAAATCTGGTCGTTATTGCGCATCGGACGGAAAAGCTGCGTCGCACCCTCCTCGCAGAGTTGGCCGAGTCCTTTGGACAAGGCCTTGGCTTTAAGGGGATCTTTGAGCACCGCGCGACGGAACAGCTCCGGCGCGAAATTCGGTATGCCGGTGAACACCAGCTCCTCGCCCTCGGTGAAGGAGTCGCCGATGTTGATGGTGCCGTGGTTGTGCAGACCGATGATATCCCCTGCATACGCGTCATCGGCGGTGGATCGGTCGGCCGCGAGGAAAGTCAGCGCATCGGCGATCCGCACATCCTTGTCGAGGCGAACATGGTGCATCTTCATGCCGCGGATGTATCTGCCCGAGCACAGCCGCAGGAAGGCGATCCGGTCGCGATGTGCAGGATCCATGTTCGCCTGGATCTTGAAGACGAAACCGCTGAGTTTCGGCTCGGTAGCCTCGACCGATCGCTGGCGGGTGGCGCGTGGCTGCGGACCCGGCGCGAACGTCGTGAAAGCCTTCAACAGCTCCTCGACCCCGAAGTTCGAGATCGCCGAACCGAAGAACACCGGCGTCTGGCGACCGGCGAGGTAGGCCTGCATGTCGTAGGCTTGCGCGGCGCCCCGCACCAGCTCAATCTCGTTGTCGAACCTCGCGGCGGCGTCGCCGAGCAATGCGCGCCCGGCTTCGCTGTGGAGTCCATCGATGATCTGGTTCTCGCCGACCCGGCCGCGCTCGCCGGCTTCGTAGACATAAATCTGGTCTTCGGCCAAGTGGTAGATACCCTTGAGGTCGCGCCCCATACCGATTGGCCAAGTGACCGGCGCGGTGGCGATGCCGAGCACACGCTCGATCTCATCCAGCAACTCGATGGGTGGACGCCCCTCGCGATCGAGTTTGTTGATGAAGGTCATGATCGGCGTGTCGCGCAGCCTGCAGACCTCCATCAGCTTGATGGTGCGCTCTTCGACGCCCTTGGCGCAGTCGATCACCATCAGGGCGGAATCCACCGCAGTGAGCGTCCGATAGGTGTCTTCAGAGAAATCTTCATGACCCGGTGTGTCGAGCAGGTTGACGACGCAGCCACCATAGGGGAACTGCATCACCGAGGAGGTGACGGAGATGCCGCGCTGCTGCTCGAGACGCATCCAGTCGGACGTGGCGTGGCGCGCCGCCTTGCGGCCCTTGACCGTACCGGCGAGCTGGATCGCACCGCCGAACAGCAACAACTTCTCGGTGAGCGTAGTCTTGCCGGCATCCGGATGGGAGACGATGGCGAAAGTCCGGCGGCGCTCGATCTCCTGTGCCGGATTCATCGGGTGCGGCTCATCAGGGTGACGCTCATGGCGCGAGCCGCAGACGCATGACGATCGCGTCCTCGCGTCCGTCCGCGGCTTGGTAGTAGCCGCGACGCAATCCGACCTGCGCGAGTCCGAGCGACTGGTAGAGCCGGATCGCAGTCGCATTGCTCGGTCGTACTTCGAGGAACAGATCGGATGCCCCGTAGGCCCGTCCGAGATCGAACATACTGGTCACGAGCCGCCGACCGAGTCCGCGACAGCGGTACTCGGCTCGCACACAGACATTGAGGATATGCGCCTCGTCTGCACCGACGCTGAGGATGCCGTAGCCCACCAATCGGTGGTCGATCTCGGCAACGCGGCAGATATAGCCGGCTCGGAGGCAGTCCCGGAACACCCCCTCGCTCCAGGGGAACGCGTAGGAATCGCGCTCGGCCGCAGCGACGCCGGACAGGTCGTCCTCGCGCATCGCACGGAGACTGAGAGACGGAGTCGGCAGGTGTTGCGGAGCGGTGGCCATGGTGTGTCGGCTGCGGTCATTCCCTGATCGGTTCCAGTCCTGCGTGCACCTGGCGCGCGAATTTGAGATCTTCCCATGCCTTGCGTTTATCGCCTGGGCTGTGCAGCAAAGCAGCCGGATGATACGTGACTACGACCGGGGTGTTGACGCCACAGCGATGGACCGCACCCCGCAGCCCGTCGAGCGACCCGTCGAGCGACACCAGGGTGCCGAGCAGCCCTTGAGCTGCCACAGGACCGAACGCCAGGATGATCCGCGGCCGGACCATCGCTACCTGCTGCAAAAGATGGGTACGGCACTCTACGATCTCCTCGGCGCGCACTTCGCGATCGCCCGGTGGCCGACATCTCAGCGCACCGGCGATAAATACGGCATCGCGCGACAGACCGATCGCGCCCAGCATGGCATCGAGTAACTGTCCCGCTGGTCCGGCGAAAGGCAGATCCTGTCGGTCTCCCGCCTCATCCGGCGCATCGCCGACGATCATCCAGTCGGCATCCCGATCACCGGCTCCGAACACCGCCTGCGTGCGCCCCTGATGCAACGCACAGCGACGGCAGTCACGCACACTTTCCTCGTGCGCCGCCCACCCGGACAGGGGCATCGGTGGCGCGGGAGCGTGCCGCGATACCCAGTGATCGACGCCCAGCACGCCGAGATAGGCGGCGCGGCGCTCCGCGTCAGCCATGACTCACCGTCACGCGATCAGCCCGGGGCAGCAGGCGGCGGCGTGCCGCGGGGACGCCGGAGCAGGCGCACCAGCCAGACCGTCGGCGCCGAAAGCACATACATCGAGAACAGGAACAGCAACATCGGCGGCGGATTGGCGGCCACCAATGCCAGCGACAGCGGCACGATCACGAAGTAGAAGAACTTCACGCGCGCGTTCCAGTCGACCTGTTTGGTGCTTGAATAGGGGAAACGGGACACCATCAGCATGCCGGCCACCAGCGGTACGACGAACAGCACCACCAGGCCGACGAGCCCGGGTTCCCGCCACTCGCTCGTGAACCAGACATAGGCTGCGACGAATCCGGCCGCAGACGGGCTCGGCAGCCCCTCGAAGTAGCGCTTATCCGTGGAGGCAGCTCGGGCGTTGAACCGCGCGAGCCGCAGCGCTGCGCACACCGTATAGAGGAACGCCGCCACCCAACCGAAACGAACCCAGGCATCGCCGTACTCCGCGATCCGGGCGATACCCCATTGGTAGGCGATCAACGCCGGGGCGACACCGAACGCCACCATGTCGGCGAGACTGTCGTACTCCTTGCCGAACGCGCTCTCGGTACCGGTCCAACGGGCGACCCGACCGTCCAAACCGTCGAACAGCAACGCGAAATAGATGGCGGCACAGGCCCTATCGAAATCGCCGTTGATGGCGGAGATGATGCCGAAGAAGCCGAAAGCGAGGCAGCCCGTGGTGAACAGGTTGGGCAACAAGACGACGCCCAAGCGACGGGGCCGCTGCGGGGTGTCAGGGGTGGGGTCGATGCTCACAGGGGGGGTCGAGCCTTGGCGTAGCAGAAAACATCGACATGATAGGGTCGGGAACCTTCCGGGACAATCGCTGCGACCGTAACATGGCAGGTTGTGCCCCTCCGAAGCTGAGTCCTACCCATGCGCTGGTCCCGATATCCCGTCAACACCACGAAAGAGACCCCGGCAGAAGCCGAGGTCGTTAGCCACCAACTGATGCTGCGGGCGGGGCTGATCCGTCGGCTCGCCGCGGGCATCTACACCTGGACCCCATTCGGGCTGCGCGTCGTACGCAAGGTCGAAGGCATCATCCGCGAAGAGATGGACCGCGCAGGTGCGCTCGAGGTGCTGATGCCCGCCGTGCAACCCGCGGAGCTCTGGCAGGAGTCGGGCCGATGGGAGCAGTACGGGTCGGAACTGCTGCGCCTCAAGGACCGGCACCAACGTGACTTCGTGATCGGCCCGACCCACGAGGAGGTCATCACCGACCTCGCCCGTCGCGAACTCAAGAGCTACCGACAACTGCCGGTCAATTTCTACCAGATCCAGGTGAAGTTCCGCGACGAGATCCGTCCACGCTTCGGCGTGATGCGCGGGCGCGAATTCATCATGAAAGATGCGTACTCTTTCCACGCCACGCCCGAGTCGCTGCAAGAAGGCTATGACGCGATGCGGGCCGCGTACATCCGCATGTTCACACGCATGGGCCTCGACTTCCGTCCGGTGAAGGCCGATACCGGATCGATCGGCGGTACGGGCTCGGAGGAGTTCCAGGTGCTTGCCGACTCCGGTGAGGACGCGATCGCGGTCTCCGACGGTGCGGACCACTACGCGGCCAACCTTGAACTCGCGCCGACTTTCCCGTCAGACGCGGCGCGCCCGCCGCCCGGCGCTGCGCTCGCCGAGATCGCGACGCCAGGCCAACGCACCATTGCCGATCTGGCGGCCTTTCTCGGTGTGCCGAGCACGCAGACGCTCAAACTCCTGATGGTCGACGGCGCCGAGGGTGGCGTGGTCGCGCTGCTGCTGCGCGGTGACCATGAACTGAACGCCATCAAGGCGCAGAAGCTGCCCGGTGTCGCGAGCCCCCTGCGCATGGCGGCGCGTGAAACGGTGGTCGCGGCCACCGGCTGCGAACCGGGGTACCTCGGTCCGCGCGGCCTCTCATGTCTGGTCTATGCGGACCACGCGGCGCTCGCCCTCGTCGATTTCGTCTGCGGAGCGAACCGTCTCGACATGCATCTCACGGGTGTGAACTGGGGCCGCGACCTGCCCGAACCTGCGTCTGCCGACCTGCGCAACGTGGTGCCCGGCGACCCGAGCCCGGGCGGCGATGGCCACCTGACCCTCCGTCGTGGCATCGAGGTCGGGCACATCTTCCAGCTCGGCCGTAAGTACAGCGAGGCGATGCAGGCGAGCGTCCTCGACGAAGCCGGCAAACCGGTGACGATGTATATGGGCTGCTACGGCATCGGCGTCACCCGGATCGTTGCAGCCGCCGTCGAGCAGAACAACGACGCCGCCGGGATCTGCTGGCCCGAACCACTGGCACCGTTCAGCGTCGTGGTGGTGCCGCTCAACGCGGGCAAGTCGCCACGGGTCGCTGCTGCCGCGGAGCAGCTCTACGCCGACCTGCAGGCGATCGGTCTCGAAGTGCTGCTCGATGACCGCGATGCGCGGCCGGGCGTCAAGTTCGCAGACGCGGAACTGCTCGGCATCCCGCATCGCATCGTGGTCTCCGACCGCGGCCTCGACGCCGGGCGGCTCGAGTACCGCCATCGGCGCGCGAGCGCGAACGAGGATTGGCCAGCCGATGAAGTGCTCGAGCGCGTGAACGCCGCCCATCAGGCCGCTCTAGGACGGGTGCAACCGTGAGCGGCGACGCCGAGATCCTGGTGGTCTATTACTCGCGCCACGGCGCCACGGCCGAACTGGCGCGCCAAGTATGCCGCGGTGTGGAGAGCGTACCCGGTGCCATTGCGACGCTGCGTACGGTGCCTGCCGTCTCCGCCGAGAGCGAACGTCCGACGCGCGCCGTCCCCGCCGACGGAGCGCCCTGGGCGACCCTCGATGACCTGCGACGCTGCGACGGGCTGCTGATCGGCAGCCCCACCCGTTTCGGCAACATGGCGGCCGCACTCAAATATTTCCTCGATGGCACCAGCGCCCTGTGGGCCGATGGGGGCCTCGCCGGCAAGCCCGCGGGCGTGTTCGGCGGCAGCAGCAGCCTGCACGGCGGACAAGAGAGCACCCTGCTCACCATGATGCTGCCGCTGCTGCACCATGGGATGTTGCTGGTCGGACTGCCCAACTCCGAGCCTGCCCTCTCGGAGACCCGCACAGGCGGCACCCCGTACGGCGCCACGCACCTGACCCCTTACGGCAGCCTGCCTGCCTTGGATGGTTCGGTACGGGCGCTGGCGCAGGCCCACGGCGCACGGGTCGCCGAGGCTGCGCTCGCGCTCAAGGATCGCCCGCCGCGTCGCCGATGATGGCGCGCACGAACGGCACCGTGAGCCGGCGTTGTGCGCTGAGCGAGGCCTCATCGATCTGCTCGAGCAATCGGCCGAGGCTCGTCATGTCGCGGGGGAAGCGGCGCAGCAGATAGCGCAGCGTCTCCTCGGGCAGATCGAGTCCGCGGGCTGATGCGCGCTGTCGAAGTGCCTGCTCCTGCTGCGCGTCGTCGAGCGGACGCAGCTGGAACACCTCGGCCGCCCCGTAACGCGAGCCGAGATCGGGCAAGGCCCAGCGCAATGCGGCTGGCGGCACGGTAGCCGCCACGATGAGCGCATGACGCGCCTCCTCGATCGCGCGGTAGGCGCCGAACATCGCAAGTTCGAAGTCGCGCCCCCCGACCCGATTGTCGAGATCGTCAAGACAAAGCAGGTCGAGCGAACCTGCGCCCTCGAGCAACTCCTCGCCCGAGGCCTCGAGCCCGAGCAGCGGCAGATAACCGACACGGTTCGAGACAGGCGCTGCGGCACACGCGGCTTGCAGCAAGTGCGACCGACCGGTGCCCTGCGCTCCCCACAACCAGAGTACGCCGTGACCGCCGTCCGCGAGCTCCTGCAAGCGCGACACGGCGTGGGCGTTGGCGGGCGACACGACGAAGGCGTCCAAAGTTGCACGCTCGCGCAAGCGGACGCCGAGCGGCAGTTGCTGCATCACTCGACCGCAGCGTCGCCGAGCTGCCGCCAGCCACGACGGAAAAAGATCGCAAAATAAACCGTGCCCGAGGCGAGGGTCGTCGCAAAGGTCGCGATTGCCAACGTTTCGATGAACACGGCGGGCGGCTGACCGGTCAAGGCTGCCAGCAAGGCCGCGACCACCACCGTGATCTGCAGTGCCGTATTGATCTTCGACAAGACGGTAGGCTGTCCCTCGACCGCCCCGAACCACAACCGATAGATGATCGCCCCGCCGATGATCATGAGGTCGCGGGCGATGACCGCCACCGCAAGCCAGGCAGGCACCAAGCCCTGCCACACGCAGGTCATGAACACCGCGACGAGCAAGAGCTTGTCGGCCAACGGGTCAAGGATAGTGCCGAGCCGACTGGTCCAGCCATTACGCTTGGCGAGGTAGCCGTCGAGCCCGTCCGACAACGCTGCGATGACGAAGAACCCGAGCGCCTCGCCATGGTCACCGCGCGAGATCGCCACCACCGTGGGGACGGTAAGCAGCATGCGCAGCACGCAGATGAAATTCGGAAGGTGACGCAGCATGTCCACGATCCTCGCAGGCTCAGCGTCCGAGCAGATAGACCAAGGCAGCGTCTTCGCCGCGGCTTCGCACAAGCTCGGGGCGCGCGAGGAGCGCTTCGGTGAGCCCTTCGCTCCCGCGCGGGATCTCGACGCGGAAGCGGGTCCGCGGGCCGCCGACCGCGACCACGGTCGTGTTGCGCGCACCGGGTAGCGACTCGAGCAGACGCTGCACGCGGACCAGATCGGCCAATGATCCGATGCCCTCGACCTCGAGCTCGGCCGCGCTGCCCGGGCCGCTCGCAGCGGCGACGCCGAGTGCAAAGTGGTCGGCGGCACCCTCGACGCCCGCCGCCGGACCGCCCGTGAACACGGTCATGGCGCCGCCCTCGAACAAGGTCCACTGCCAGTCGAGACCATCGGCGGTCCCCAGCAGCAACGCATCGCCGCCGAGGCGTCGTGCGGCGGCGATCGCCTCGGGTGCGACCACCTGTGCTTGTGCCGGCAAACCGGCTGCCGACGCCGAGGAGAGCTTGAGCGGCAGACCGCGCTCGCTGGCGACCGTCTCGAGTTCCGTGCGGACCTTCCCGGGATCGGCGCCGGCGGGCGGCTGGATGATGACGCCGACCACCATGGGGCGCGTGCGCGTCCAAATGGTCTGGCCCAAGGCCACGACCGCGCGCTCGACCGCTGCGACATCGAACGTGATGCGTGCCGGCGCGGCACCGCTTGGGGGTCGGTAGACCTGCACATAGCGTCGGGCACCCGCGACGAGCGGCGCGAACAGCGGATCTGTCGCTGCTTGGCGACGGCCGGTCAGTCGCACCAGCACCGTGCTCATCCCTTCGGCGAAGGCGGCGTCACCGCCGCTCGCCGTCGTGACTTCGCCGACGGCCACGGCTTGCGCGGCCATGGACCGTGGGGCACCAGCCAGCATCGTCAAGCAGAGAGGGACGACCAGCCAGAGTCGGCAGCGGAGACTTGCGGAAGGCATCATGACGAGGCGATAAGATACCATAGCGTTTTAGCCTTCCTTATAAAGCACATGGATCCCGATACCGAACGCACCGGCCTGACCTATCGAGATGCTGGCGTCGACATGGACGCCGGCGACGAGCTCGTCGAACGGATCAAACCTTTGGTCCGAAGAGCGACGCGCCCCGAAGTGCTCGCCGGGATCGGCGGCTTCGGGGCATTGGTGGAATTGCCCGCAGGACGCTGGCGGCGTCCGGTCCTCGTCTCCGGCACGGACGGCGTCGGTACCAAGCTGCGGCTCGCGATCGATACCGGCCGACACGACACCATCGGCATCGACCTCGTCGGCATGTGCGTCAACGATGTCGCCGTACAAGGCGCCGAGCCGCTGTTCTTCCTGGACTACTACGCCACGGGCAAGCTCGATGTGGCGGTCGCCGAAAGCGTGATCACGGGGATCGTCGAGGGATGCCGACAGGCCGGCTGTGCCTTGGTCGGCGGGGAGACGGCTGAGATGCCCGGCATGTACCAAGGCGGCGACTACGACCTCGCAGGTTTCTGTGTCGGCGTGGTCGAGAAAGCCGCCATCATCGACGGCAGCAAGGTGCGCCCCGGCGATGCGGTGATCGGACTGGCCTCCTCAGGCCCCCACTCGAACGGATATTCTTTGATACGCAAGCTAATCGAGATGGCCGCCGCGGACGCCACCACGCAACTCGAGGGGCGCCCCTTGTTCGACCGCCTGCTCGCCCCGACCCGCATCTATGTCCGCTCGATGCTGGCGCTCGCCGCAGCGCTGCCGGTGCACGGCTTCGCCCACATCACGGGCGGTGGTCTGACCGACAATATCCCGCGCGTATTGCCCAAGGGCTGCGCCGTGCTCTTGCAGCGCGAGGCGTGGGCGCGCGATCCGGTGTTCGATTGGCTGCAGCGGACCGGTCGCATCGCCGACGAGGAGATGTACCGGACCTTCAATTGCGGCATCGGCATGGTGGTCATCGTGCCCGCCTCCGACGCCCCAGCGGCGCTGGAACTGCTCTCGGCGCAGGGCGAGACCGCCACGATCATCGGTGCGGTGACGGCGGGTGACGGGGAAGTGTCGATCCGGTGAGCGACCTTGCCAAGTGCGGGCCGTCCACGCAGCCCGCGCGCCCTTTGCGCCTGGCGGTACTCGCCTCCGGGACCGGCAGCAACCTCGGCGCCATTCTCGAAGCCTGCCGCAGCGGTCGCATCAGGGCGCAGGTCCTGCTGGTCATCTCCGATCGCCCGGGCGCGCCAGCGCTTGGACGTGCGCAGACCCACGGCATCCCCGCACTCGAACTGCCGCCTCTGCCGGGGGAATCACGCACCGCACACGGCGAACGCTTGCTGGCCGCACTCGTACCGTTCGACATCGAGCTCGTCGTGCTCGCCGGATATATGCGCATCCTGTCGGCAGAGTTCGTGCAGACGCTGGCCGGCCGCTTGATCAACATCCATCCCTCGCTGCTGCCGCGCCACAAGGGCCTGCATACCCATCGGCGGGTGCTCGAGGCCGGGGAACTCGTGCACGGTTGCACGGTCCACTTCGTGACGGCGGAGCTCGACGGCGGACCGCCCGTGCTGCAGTCGCGGATCGCGGTGTTGGCGGGCGATGACGAGATCCGCCTCGCAGCGCGGGTGCTCGAGCGCGAGCATGTGATATTCCCGCGCGTCATCGGTTGGATCGCCGACGGACGCCTGACCTGCGACGAGGGTATCCCGCGGTTCGATGGCCACGCGCTCGACGCACCCCTTCTGGATGCCAACCCGTCTGGATGCCAGACTGCTTGATGACTCCGCTGCCGGGGAGGCTACGCCCCGATGAGGCCCCAGTGACGACCCCAAGACGGACCGCCGCCGCTGCTGCGATCGGACTCTTCGCGATGCTCGCGATATCCGCCCTTGACGCCACGGCGCAGCCTGCGCTGACCCCGTTCAGCGCAGACTTCGAAGTCATATACCGTGGCATGAATGCCGGCAGCACCACCCTGGAACTTTCCGCCGAGGGCGGCGAGCGTTGGCGCTATGTCTCGCGAGCTAACGCGCGAGGCGTGTTCAAGCTCGCCTTGGCGGGCGAGATCCGCCAGACCAGCCAGTTCGTGCTCTCGGACGGCACGCCGCGCCCCCTGCGCTATGTCGCAGACGACGGCACCGAGGACGTGCAGCGCGATATCCGCCTCGATTTCGACTGGCGTGCCGGTCGCGTCCGCGGCACTGCCGAAGCGCAGCCGGTGGACCTGCCGTTGCGTGAGGGGCTGCAGGATGGGATGTCAGTGCAGATCGCGTTGATGAGCGCGCTGCAGGGCGGCCGATCGCCCGAGCGCTTTCTCCTGATCGACAAGGATGAGATCAAGGAATACCTCTACGAATCGCTCGGCTCCGCGCGCTTGCGAACCGCCGCCGGCGAGCTCGACACCGTGATCTGGTCGAGCCGTCGACCTGGGTCCGACCGCGTGACGCGTGTCTGGTATGCGCCTGCGCTCGGCCACGCGCCCGTACAGGCTGCGCGCCGCCGAGGCGACCGGACAGAATGGACGATGCGCCTGAAGACGATGCGGCGCTGATGCGTTTCAGGTGCGGGGCAGCGTGACGCCCTGCTGGCCTTGGTACTTGCCGCCCCGGTCCTTGTAGGAGGTCGCACAGACCTCGTCACTCTCGAAGAACAGCATCTGCGCCACACCCTCGTTGGCGTAGATCTTGGCGGGCAGCGGCGTGGAATTGGAGAACTCGAGCGTCACGTGCCCCTCCCACTCGGGCTCGAGCGGCGTCACGTTGACGATGATGCCGCAACGGGCATAAGTCGACTTGCCGAGGCAGATCGTCAGGACGCTGCGCGGGATGCGGAAGAATTCCACGGTGCGCGCGAGCGCGAATGAGTTCGGCGGGATGATGCAGACGTCCGAATCGACATCGACGAAGCTCTTCTCGTCGAAGGCTTTGGGATCGACGATGGTGGAGTTGATGTTGGTGAATATCTTGAACTCACGCGCACAACGGACATCGTAGCCGTAGCTCGAGGTGCCGTACGAGATGATGCGCTGACCGCCCACGGCGCGCACTTGGCCGGGCTCGAACGGATCGATCATGCCGCGCTCGCCCGCCATCCGGCGGATCCAGTGGTCGGACTTGATGCTCATGTATCCTCGACGATGATCTTCGGGAACGCCGCGCTGCGGTCGCGGCTGCGGCGAGAGAGTTCACCGGCGGCGTGCCGAGCAAGCTCGAGATAGGCGAGCGCCCTCGCGCTCGCAGGATCGGCGACCACGCTCGGACGACCGCTGTCGGCTTCGGCACGGATGCGCCCATCGAGCGGCAATGAACCGAGCAATTGCACCCCGTACTGTGCAGCCATGCGTGCACCGCCACCCTCACCGAACACCGGCTCCGTATGACCGCATTGGGTGCAGACGTGCAGCGCCATGTTCTCGACGATGCCGAGCACCGGCACGTTGACCTTCTCGAACATCCGTAGACCTTTGCGCGCGTCGGCAAGCGCGATGTCCTGCGGCGTGGTGACGATGACCGCGCCCGAGAGAGGCACTCGCTGCGAGAGGGTCAACTGGATATCGCCCGTGCCGGGCGGCAGATCGACGACAAGGTAATCGAGGTCACCCCAATCGGTGTCGCTGAGCAGTTGATTGAGCGCGGAGGTCACCATCGGGCCGCGCAGTACAAGGGGCTGCTCGACATCGACCAAGAACCCGATCGACATGGCGACGACACCATGGGCTGACAAGGGGATCAGTCGTTTGCCATCGCGCATCGAGGGCCGTTGACCCTGCAGCCCGAGCATGATGGGCTGACTGGGTCCATAGATATCGGCATCCAGCAAGCCGACCCGCGCGCCCTGCGCCGCCCACGCGATCGCGAGGTTCACGGCAACGGTGGACTTGCCGACCCCTCCCTTGCCCGAGGCGACCGCGACAACGTTGGCGATGCCGGGAAGTGGGGTGAGGCCGCGCTGCACCGCATGCGAGGCGATCTTATGCCGCAGCTCGAGGACGATCTCGGGGACGGCACCGTGCGCCGCGAACAACGGTGCGAGATGGGCGGCGAGCAAGGCTTCGAGCGCCGCTCTATAGCCGCCCGCCGGAAAACCGAGCTCGATCTGTAGGTGCAGGCGAAGCGCACCCGAACCAGACTGCTCGAGGCGGCAACTGCGCACCGCCCGCGCTTCGGCGAGCGTCTGGCGGAGGTGGGGTTCGACGAACTGACCGACCTGCGCCGCGATCATCGCCTCATCGATCGGTGCAGGGCTTGAAGATCCTAGGTCCATGTCCGCGATTCTAGCGGGTTACGACCGGGACTGCCCTGCCCCTGTGCGATAATCACCTTATGACACGCCGCATCCTTGTCACCAGCGCCCTGCCCTACGCCAACGGCCCGCTGCACCTCGGACACATCATTGAAGCGCTCCAGACCGATGTCTGGGTGCGCTTCCAGAAGTTGCTTGGCCACGAGACCCGCTACGTCTGCGCCGAGGACACCCACGGTACGCCGGTCATGATCAAGGCCCAGTCAGAGGGCATCACCCCCGAAGCCCTGATCGCCCGCGTCGCGGCGGAGCACCGCGCCGACTATCAAGGCTTCATCGTCGGCCACGACTGGTTCCACACCACCCACAGCCCCGAGAACCGGTATTTTACCGACCTCATGTTCGGCCGGCTGAAGGCCGCAGGCCACATCACCCAACGCAGCGTGCGCCAGGCCTACGATGAGCAGGCAGGGATGTTCCTCCCAGACCGCTTCGTTCGGGGGACCTGCCCGCGCTGCAAGGCGACCGACCAGTACGGCGATTCCTGCGAGGCCTGCGGCGCGACCTACGCCCCGGCGGATCTGATCGATCCGCGTTCGACGCTCTCGGGCAGTACGCCGGTCTGGCGCGAGTCCGAACATCTCTTCTTCGCCCTAGGCCGGTTCGAGCCGATGCTGCGCGAATGGGTGGCGAGCGGAGCGCTGCAGGCACCGGTACGCGCCAAGCTCGCCGAATGGTTCGAGGCAGGTCTACAGGACTGGGACATCTCGCGCGACGCGCCCTACTTCGGCTTCGAGATCCCCGGCTATCCCGGCAAGTATTTCTATGTCTGGTTCGATGCGCCGATCGGTTACCTCGGCAGCCTGAAGGCGCTCTGCGATGCGCAAGGTCTCGACATCGACGCATTCCTCAAGGTCGACAGCGACATCGAACTGCATCACTTCATCGGCAAGGACATCAGCTACTTCCACACGCTTTTCTGGCCCGCCGTGCTGCACGGTTCCGGCATGCGTCGGCCAACGGCGGTCCACGTCCACGGCTTCCTCACGATCGACGGCCAGAAGATGTCGAAGTCGCGCGGCACCTTCATCACCGCCCGACGCTACCTCGAGCGTCTGCCGCCCGAGGCGCTGCGCTATTACTTCGCCGCCAAACTTGGCCCCGGCATCGACGATATCGACCTCGCGCTCGGCGATTTCACCGCGCGCGTGAACTCGGACCTGGTCGGCAAACTGGTGAACATCGCCAGCCGTTGCGCCGGTTTCGTCGCCAAGGGCGGCGGCGTGCTCGCGAGCGAACTACCGGATCCCGCGCTGTATGGGGAGTTCACAGCCGCAGCACCGCGCATCGCCGCACTGTACGAGCACCTCGATTACGCGCAGGCCATGCGCGAGATCATGGCGCTCGCAGATCGCGCGAACCAGTATGTGGATGCCCACAAGCCCTGGGCGCTCGCCAAGGACCCCGCCAAGGCCTCGGAGGTGCTCGCAGTCGCCACCCAAGGGGTGAACCTGTTCCGGGTACTGATGCTTTACCTCGCCCCGGTACTGCCGCAGATGGCCTGCAAGGCCGCGGCCTTCCTGCAGACGCCTTTGGCGAGATGGGACGAGATCGCCGCACCGCTGCTCGGCACGCCGCTCGCCCCTTACGAGCCGCTGGCCCAGCGCCTGGACCCGAAGCTCGTGGCCGAATTGGTCGAAGCGCCGGTCGCACCGGCAAAAGCGGCAGGGGAAGCCGCAGGAAAATCTGCAGTGAAGCCCGCCGCAGCCGTACCCGCTGCAGCGCCGGGCACCATCACCCTCGATGATTTCATCAAGCTCGATCTGCGGGTGGCCGAGGTGCTCGAGGCGAGCGAGGTGGAAGGCTCCGACAAACTCCTCAAGCTCACGCTCGATCTCGGTGGCGCACACCGCACAGTGTTCTCCGGTATCCGAGGCAGCTACGCCGCCGCGAGCCTGGTCGGACGCAAGGTCGTGGTAGTCGCCAATCTCGCACCGCGCAAGATGCGCTTCGGTGTCTCCGAGGGCATGGTGCTCTGCGCCTCGGGCAGCGATGACCGCGTCTACTTGCTGTCGACCGACGACGGCGCAGCCGGCGGCATGGCGATCAACTGACCCTTAGATCGTGAGTCTGCCCACGCTACCGCCGGCCGGTCTCGAAGTCGGCACCGCTCGGCGCCACGCCGAGGCGATCCACGCGCTGCTGCCGCAGACGCAATGCACCCGCTGCGGATTCCAAGGTTGTCGTCCGTATGCCGAGGCCATCGCGGCGGGCGACGCCGAGATCAACCGCTGTCCGCCCGGTGGACTCGACACCCTCCTACGACTCGCAGCGCTCACCGGTCGTCCGGTACAGCCGCTCGACCCCGCCTGCGGTCGTGAAGGTCCCGAGCTTGTGGCACACATCGACGAAGAACGCTGCATCGGATGCGCGCGCTGTCTGCCACCCTGTCCGGTCGATGCCATCGTCGGCGTGCAGCGCCGAATGCATACCGTGCTGGTGGAGCTCTGTACCGGCTGCGAGCTCTGCATCGCCCCCTGTCCAGTCGACTGCATCACCCTGCGCCCTCGCAGCGAAGTGCGGCCCACCGCAGCGGCGCCGTCACCGGCTCAGAACCTGCGGCGCTACGACGCCCACCTCGTCCGCCGCGAACACCGCGAGCAGGCACGCTTGCTGCGGCTTGCCGAACGCAAGGCGCGTGCCGACGGACGGATGCCGTTGCCCAATTGTCGCGACGACGCGCCATGAAGGCCGAGGCGCGCGAGGCGATGTTCGAACGGTTGCGTGCGCGCAATCCGAAGCCCACCACCGAACTGGAGTATCGCAACGCCTTCGAGCTGCTGATCGCGGTGATCCTCTCGGCGCAAGCCACAGATCGCAGCGTGAACCTCGCGACCCGCACACTGTTCGTGGTGGCGGCGACGCCGGCTGAGATGCGGGCGCTCGGCGAACCACGACTCGCCGATCTCATACGCACCATAGGTCTCTACAAGACCAAAGCCAAGAACGTGATCGCCACCTGCGGGCTGCTGCTCGAGCGGCACAGCGGCGAGGTGCCGCGCACCCGCGAAGCGCTGGAGGCGCTGCCTGGCGTCGGCCGCAAAACCGCCAATGTGGTGCTCAACACGGCGTTCGGCGAGCCGACCATGGCGGTCGACACCCACATCTTCCGGGTCGCGAACCGTACCGGCCTCGCACCGGGGCGTACCCCGCTCGCCGTCGAGAAGAAGCTGCTGCGCGCCGTGCCCGCAGCGTTCCTGATGGACGCCCACCATTGGTTGATCCTGCATGGTCGGTACCTCTGCAAGGCGCGCAAGCCCGATTGCCCAGCGTGCCCGATCGCTGATCTCTGCGCATTCAAGCGCAAGACACGCGCGACAGAGACGTGAGCGAAGCCGCGATGAGCGCCTTTTTCGACCAATCCCGGGACGAACTGAGACGCGGCTGGCTCGACGCCTGGCGCCGCGGCCGCGACGCTCTACCGCTCACACCGCTCGAGGCGCAACTCGTCGATGTCCTGCAGGGCCATCCCGAGTATCACGCTTGGTTGGAACAAGGCGAGCGCGCACTCACTGCCGAGTTCACACCAGAATCCGGCGTGGGCAATCCCTTCCTGCATCTGTCGATGCATCTGGCCTTGCGCGAACAGGTCGGTACGGATCGACCGGCGGGGATCGCCCTCGTCCACGCCCGTCTGGCCGCGCGCCATGGGCAGATGGAGGCCGAGCACCGCATGATGGAGGCGCTCGGTCGCGCGATCTGGGAGGCGCAACGGGCCGCACGATTGCCCGACGAGCGGGCTTACCTCGA
>CAMAQZ010000031.1 GCA_945860725.1 Klebsiella pneumoniae
GGCTCAACACACCTTGCGCACAACGGCGCTCGTGGAGAAGCTCGCCCAGGCACTGACGCGCCATCTGGGCGAGACCGTCAAGGTCGAGATCAGCATCGCGCAGTCCGAGCCGGACACGCCGGCGCGCGCCCAAGAGCGCGACACTGAGGTGCGCCTCGCTGCGGCACGCCGCTCGATCGACGACGATTCGACGGTCCGCGCCTTCCGCGACAAGTTCGGCGCCACGATCAAACCCGATTCCATCCGTCCCACCTGAGGTAGATCTGATGTCCGGCGGTTTAGGCAACATGATGAAGCAGGCGGAAGCCCTGCAGCGCAACATGCAGAAAGCTCAAGAGGAGGTCGCGCGCCTCGAGGTCATCGGCGAGTCCGGTGGTGGCATGGTCAAGGTCACCATGACCGGCAAGCATGAGGTTCGCCGCGTGCAGATCGAGCCGGCGGTGGTGGGCGAAGATCGCGAGATGTTGGAAGACCTGATCGCCGCGGCGATCAACGATGCCGTGCGGCGCATCGAGAGCGAGAGCCAGCAGCGCATGTCCGCTGCAATGTCCGGCATGCGTCTGCCGCCGGGCATGAAGATGCCGTTCTGATGAAGCATGCCCCGTCGGTGGCGCGGCTGATCGATGCGCTGCGCACGCTGCCCGGCGTCGGCCCGAAGACCGCGCAACGCATGGCCTTCCACCTTTTGCAGGATGGCCGTGATGGCGCGCGTCGGCTCGCCGAGGGGATCGACCATGCGCTCACGAACGTCGGTCGTTGCCGGTACTGTCGGATGTTCACCGAAGCGGAGCTCTGTGCGGTCTGCGAATCCCCGCAGCGTGACGCCTCGCTCTTGTGCGTGGTCGAGTCGCCGGCGGATGTGGTCGCCATCGAACAATCGGGCGGCTATCGGGGGCGGTACTTCGTGTTGATGGGGCACCTCTCGCCGCTCGACGGCATCGGCCCCGAACAGCTCGGTGTCGGCGAGCTCGAGGCGCTGCTGAGCGGAGGTCTCGTGCAAGAAGTCATCCTCGCCACCAATCCCACGGTCGAGGGCGAGGCGACCGCACATTTCCTCTCGGAACTCACCCGCGCCCGCGGCGTGCGCGCGACGCGGATCGCGCACGGCGTCCCGATCGGCGGCGAACTTGAGTACATCGATGGTGGCACGCTCGCGCACGCGCTAGCCGGTCGACTGTCGCTCGGTCAGTGACCTCCGCCCCGGCGCGGGGCGCGCCGTCCGCCCGGCGAGGCGGCGGCTTGCAGCTCTTCATAGAGCCGGCGCAACCGCCGATAGCTCTCGTAGCGCCGGGGGTCTAGGGTGCCGCTCTCGGTCGCTGCGAGGACGGCGCAGCCCGGCTCACGCAGGTGCCGACAATCCTGGAACCGGCACTCGACCGCGAGCCGATCGACTTCGGGGAAGCCGAGACTGCGCGGATCCAGCGCACCGATGGCGGGCGCGAAGTCGCGCACCCCCGGAGAATCGAGCAACTGACCGGACGGTGCGAGGTCGTAGGCGCGCGCGGCGGTCGTCGTGTGGCGTCCTTCGGCGGCCCGATCGAGCGCCCCGACCGCCACGGTCGCCTGCGGCACGAGCCGCGCGATCAACGAGGATTTTCCGACACCCGACTGGCCGACGAACACGCTGCGGTGGGTGTTCAGCGCCGCCTCGAGTTCGGTCATCCCGGCGCCGGTCGCCGTGCTGCAGGTCAAGGTGGCATAGCCCGCAGCGCGGTAAGTCTCGAGGGCGGCGGCGGTCGGCGCGGCGCCCGGCAGGTCGGATTTATTGAGCACCACCAGTCCCGCGAGGCCGGCGGAGCTCGCGGCACAAAGATATCGATCGACGACGAACAGGTCGGGCTCGGGCTGCGGGGCGACCACCACCACCAGCAGGTCGATGTTGGCGACCACCGGTTCGGCGCCGCCGCGCAAGGTCGAGCGCTGCAGCAGCGAGGTCCGCGGCAGCACCTCGATGGCGTGGACTTCGCCGAATGCGGCATCGGATCGGCAGCGGACGCGGTCTCCGCAGACCGCCTGCATGCGGCGTCCGAAGGGGCGTGCGTCGTGGCAGACACCGGCCTCGTCGCGCACCTGCAGATGGCGCCCGAACGCTGCGATCACCTGTGCCTCGAACTCCACTGCTGCCGCCTGACTGTCTGACCGATGGCGACTCTATCCTCTGCTAGACTCGTCCACAACCGGCACCGCAAGCGAGCGGGGCCCTCTGCAGCGGTGGAATCCATGTCTGAAGCCTTGCCGAGTCGCGATGCCCTCATCTGGATCGATCTCGAGATGACCGGTCTGCAGCCGCAGTCCGACACGATCATCGAGATCGCGACCCTCGTCACCGACTCCTCGCTGCGTCTCATCGCCGAGGGGCCGGTGTTCGCGATCCACCAGGATGAGCCCACGCTTGCGCGCATGGACGCCTGGAACCAACGCCAGCACGGCGGCTCGGGTCTGCTCGCGCGGGTGCGGCAGAGCCGGGTGACGCTCGCGGCCGCCGAATCCGCGACGCTCGAGTTCCTGGCGCGGCATGTCGTCAAAGGGGCGTCGCCCATGTGCGGTAACAGCATCTGCCAAGACCGGCGTTTCATGGCGCGTCTGATGCCGACGCTCGAGGCGTTCTTCCACTACCGCAATCTCGATGTCAGCACCGTGAAGGAACTCGCGCGCCGTTGGGCCCCGGGTGTCGCCGAGGGCGTCACCAAGGAGAGCAGCCATCTCGCGCTCGAGGACATCCGCGACTCCGTGCGTGAACTGCAGCACTACCGCGAGCACCTCTTCAACCTTGGCGCACGCGGCGCATGCTGAGTCTCGCCGCGGTGGCCGCCGGGTCGCCGCCCGCCGACCTGCCGGATTTCCCACAGGTGGTCGCGGCGGCCGCGCGCCTGCAAGGGTGGGTCGTACGCACGCCGGTCATCCGATCCGATCGCTTGGATGAACGCTGCGATCGCCGCGTCTACCTCAAGTGCGAGAACCTGCAGCATGCCGGTGCGTTCAAGTACCGCGGCGCGACCCATGCGTTGTTGGCTTTGGAGGACGAAGCGGTCGCTGGACGGCGGACGCGGGTCGTCGCCACACACTCTTCCGGCAACCACGGCGCAGCGCTCGCGCGTGCGGCCCGGTTGCTCGGCTGGCGTTGCCTCGTGGTCACGCCGCGCGATGCGTCGCCCGTGAAGTTGGCTGCCATCCTCGCCGAGGGCGCTGAACTTCATCGCTGTGAGCCGGGGTTGGCGCCGCGCGAGGCGATGCTCGCGACGCTCGTGCAAGAGACTGGTGCGGCGGTGGTGCATCCCTTCGATGACTCGCGCGTGATCGCAGGGCAGGGGACCGCCGCGTTGGAATTGCTGGCCGAGCAGCCGCAGCTCGATGTCTTTGCGGCGCCGGTGGGGGGCGGGGGGCTGTTGGCCGGCTGTGCGCTCGCGGTGCGCGGCATGGCGCCCGGTTGTCGAGTGGTCGGTGTCGAGCCTGCCGCTGCGGATGATGCGGCGCAGTCGTTCCATGGTGGCCAGCGGCTCGGGTGGAGCGGCTCACCGCCGACCATCGCGGATGGCCTGCGGGGTTCGATTGGCGCTCGTCCTTTTGCGATCTTCCGTTCCGCGGTCGATGATGTTTTGACCGTGTCTGAGCCGGCGATCATCGCGGCGATGCGCGTGTTGCTCGAGGATGTGCGTCTGCTCATCGAGCCGTCCTCGGCGGTGCCGATCGCGGCGCTGCTCGAGGGTCGGTTGGGTGCGGCGGGCGATGCGGTCGGGATCGTGTTGTCGGGCGGCAATGTCGATCTGTCGGTCTGTCCGTTCCTGGCGGGGCGCAGTCCGCGGCACGATTGACCGCGGTAACAATTGCCCGCGGCAACGATTGACGGCGGAACTACAGTCCACTACGGGTTCAATACTTGCCCGGGCTGCAGAGCGTCGCTCGAGTACGGCGCGCCCGCTTGGACGGGTCCGATCTGGATTGCGATGGGAACCTTCGTCGGTGTCGCTTCGGGATCTTGGGGCATCGGGTTCACGATCGCGCTCTGCGGGGCGTTGGCGACCGCCCATATCATGCGACGGCACATCCGCGCTGCGCGCACGGCCGCCGCGCCGTCGCGGGTCTAGCCGCGGGGCGTCATCCGAGAGAGCATCAGCCAGGTTTCGACCACGGAGTCCGGGTTGAGCGACAGGCTGTCGATGCCCTGTTCGACCAACCAGCGCGCGAGTTCGGGGTAATCGGATGGTCCTTGACCGCAGATGCCCACGTACTTCCCGGCTTCGCGGCAGGCGCGGATCGCCATCGAGAGCATCGCCTTGACCGCAGGATCGCGTTCGTCGAAGTGCTTGGCGACGATCCCTGAATCGCGGTCGACGCCGAGCGTCAGTTGGGTCATATCGTTGGAGCCGATCGACATACCGTCGAAGAACTGCAGGAACTCGGCGGCGAGCACCGCGTTCGAGGGCAGCTCGCACATCATCACCACCTTGAGGCCGTTCACGCCGCGACCGAGCCCGTTCGCCGCCAGCAGCGCCGTGACCTCGCGCGCTTCGTCGAGGGTGCGCACGAATGGCACCATCACCTGCACATGGTCGAGGCCCATCTCTTCGCGAACACGCCGCAGGGCGCGGCACTCGAGCTCAAAGCAGGGCCGGAACGACGGGTCGACATATCGCGCGGCGCCGCGGAAGCCGAGCATCGGATTCTCCTCGACGGGTTCGTAGAGCCGGCCACCGATCAGGTTCGCGTATTCGTTGGACTTGAAGTCCGAGAGGCGGACGATCACCGGCTGCGGCGCGAAGGCGGCAGCGATCTGTGCGATGCCCTCGGCGAGCTTGTCCACATAGAACCCGACCGGATCGTCGTATCCCGCCATCTGCGCGCGGATCTGCGCCCGTAGACCGACATCGAGCTTGTCGAAGTCGAGCACCGCCCGCGGGTGCACGCCGATCATCCGGTTGATGATGAACTCGAGACGGGCGAGACCGACGCCGCAGTGCGGCAGTGCCGCGAAATCGAAGGCGCGGTCCGGGTTGCCCACGTTCATCATGATCTTCACAGGGACGGGCGGCAGCGCATCGAGCTCGACCTGTTGCCGTTCGAAATCGAGCGCGCCGTCGTAGACGTAACCGGTGTCGCCCTCGGCGCAGGACACCGTGACCGGCTGTCCCTCGCGCAGCACGCGTGTGGCATCGCCGCATCCGACCACCGCAGGGATGCCGAGCTCGCGCGCGATGATCGCTGCGTGGCAGGTGCGGCCACCCCGGTTGGTCACGATAGCCGCTGCGCGCTTCATCACCGGCTCCCAGTCCGGGTCGGTCATGTCGGCGACTAACACATCGCCGGGTTGGACACGCGCCATCTGCGACGGGTCGTTGATGATGCGGCAAGGACCGGCGCCGATCCGCTGACCGATGCTGCGGCCTTCGATGAGCACCGTGGAGCGTTGCCGCAGGGTGTAGCGCTGCAGCGTCCGGCCTGCGCGGCTCTGGACGGTCTCGGGACGCGCCTGCAGGATGAAGAGCTCACCTGTCCCGCCGTCTTTGCCCCATTCGATGTCCATGGGGCGTGCGTAATGGTCCTCGATGACGAGCGCTTGGCGTGCGAGCTCGATCAGATCTGGCTCTGTGAGGCAGAAACGGTCACGGTCAGCGGCAGGCACTTCGACCGTCCGGACGCGTTCCGCGGCACCTGGTTCACCGTAGACCATCTTGATGGCCTTGGCGCCGAGGTTGCGCCGCAGCACCGCGCGACGACCGGCGCGCAGGGCGGGCTTGTAGAGGTAGAACTCGTCCGGATTCACGGCGCCTTGCACAATGGTCTCGCCGAGCCCCCAGGACGCGGTGATGAATACGGCGTCGCGGAACCCGGAGTCGGTGTCGAGCGTGAACATTACGCCGCTCGCGCCGAGATCGGAGCGGACCATGTGTTGAATGCCGGCGGATAGTGCCACTTGGGAGTGGTCGTAACCTTGGTGGACGCGGTAGGCGATCGCGCGCTCATTAAAGAGCGAGGCGAAGACTTTTCTCATCGCCGCGATCACCGCGGGCCCGCCCTGGACGTTGAGGAAAGTCTCTTGCTGACCGGCGAACGAGGCGTCCGGCAGGTCTTCGGCGGTCGCTGAGGAGCGGACCGCGACCGCGACATCGGCGCCCAAGCCGCCGTAGCACTCGAGCACCGCCTGTTCGAGACCCGGCGGGAGCGGGGCGTCCATGATCCACCCGCGGATGCGTGCGCCGGTCTCCGTGAGACGGGCGATGTCGTCGATGTCGAGCGGGGCGAGTTCATCGCGGATGCGCAGGTCGAGGCCGTCGCGCGCGAGCAGCGCGCGGTAGGCCGCTGCCGTGGTGGCGAAGCCGCCCGGCACCTTCACGCCGAGCCGTGTCAGGGCGCCGATCAATTCACCGAGCGAGGCGTTCTTGCCGCCGACCGTCTCGACATCGCGCATGGAGACCTGCTCGAAGGGAAGGACGAGTGCGCTCACGGGCGGATCCTCAGGGTGGCGGAAGCGGAGGCGGGTGGATGGGGCTTGCCGTCAGCGGGCGTGGGTGGAAGACTCGGTGCAGGGCGTCCAGCCCCGGTAAGGGAGAGGGAAGGTGGCAGCCAGGGCGGTGTTCTTCGTATCAGACCAGACCGGCGTGACGGCGGAGACCATGGGGCACAGTCTCCTGACACAATTCGAGGGCCTTGAGATCAGGGCCGCGACTTTGCCATTCATTTCCAGCATTGACAAGGCGGAAGAGGCCTTGCGCAGGATCCACGCGGCAGGCGCGGAGAGCGGTCTGCGGCCGATCATCTTCGGCACGCTGGTGCAGGATGAGATCCGTGAGGTCTTCAAGCGCAGCGATGCGCTGTTCCTCGATTTTTTCGATGCGTTCGTCGGGCCCATGGAGCGCGAACTCGGCACGCGGTCGACTCACAGCGCGGGTCGCGCCCATGGCATGGCCGACTCCGCAGCCTATGCGATGCGCATCGATGCCACGAACTACGCGCTCACCAACGACGACGGCTCGAACCGCGACTACGGTCGCGCCGATGTGGTGCTGGTCGGGGTATCACGCTCCGGCAAGACCCCGACCTGTCTCTATCTTGCGATGCAATACGGAGTGTTCGCCGCCAACTATCCGTTGACTGACGAGGACATCGAGTCGAACCGGCTCCCCCAGGCGCTGCAGGCGCACCGTCAGAAGCTCTACGGCCTGCGCATCGCGCCGTCACGCCTGCAGCAGATCCGCCAGGAGCGACGGCCGGGCAGCCGCTACGCATCGACGGCGCAGGTGCAGTTCGAGACCCGCGCTGCGGAGTCGCTGTTCCAGCGCCACGGTATCGCGAGCCTCGACACCACCGAGTGCTCCATCGAGGAGATCTCGGCGCGCATCCTCGAGGCGACCGGGATCGAGCGTCGCGTACGGCCATGAGGCTCGGGTATAGTCGGACGATGATCGATGTGCGCGAAAGATCGCCTTGGGAAGTGTTGTCGGGACTGGCGGCAGATGATGGCCGTCTGCCGGCGAGCTGGCGCGGTAGACCCGGCAGTTTCGCGGCGCTCATGGCCCTTTATGACAGCAACCACCTGCGCCTCACGCGGCTGGCGGGTGATCTGCGTTCGCTCGCCGATCGGCGGCGCTCGCGGGTGGTCGATGATTGCGATCTCGAGATGCGCGTGCTCGAGCGCTCGCCGTACACCACACAACTCGAGCTCACCTATGTCTTCGGCGCCGAGCACGACACGCCGAGCGCGCCCGACATGCTGCTGTGTGTCTACCACGATGCCCGGCTGGTCGAAGTCCGCGGCTGGGCGCCGAGCCACGATCACCCGGTCCTACGTGATTGGCGAGCTGCGGCCGGCCCAGCGCTCGATGAGCGGTGGGCCCGCAACACGATGCTGAACAAATGGCTCGAGTACTGTCTCGAGCGCGGCCACCGTCTCTTCGGGGCTGACCCAGCCCCCTGATCCTCGACCCCTGACGCTCGCCGGCCTCAGCGCTGCTCGGCGATCGTCCGCATCGTGCCATTGCGCACAGGCTTACCCGGTGCGGGTTTCGGCGGGGCGATCACCGAGTTGCCCTTTTCGATAATGTCGGCCATCACCTGCGCGGATTGGTCGAGCTGTACATCGGGGAACTTGGCGCCATCGATGTCTTTGAAGGCGGCGAGCGGCGGTTCGGCGCGCGAAGCGCGGCGTGCATTCTCGCGTGCCAGACGCTCGGCCTCGAGACGGGTGCGTTCCGCACGGCGCTCTTCAAGGTTCAGCGAGACCGTCTTCAGGCTGCGTTGCTGGTCGAGGACATCGATGTCTTCCATCAACCAGCGATAGTCGGCGTCGCGTTCTTGGCGCGCACGTTCCTCGTTGGCGAGCTGGGTCACTGACGGCGGGCGGGGCTCGAGACCCTTGAAGGGCGCTGCGCCGATGCGATCCCACGGCAGTGCATCGGGCAAGGAGCTCTCCCCGTTATCCTGCAGGCTGATCGGCGAGGCAAGTTCGACATCCGGCTCGACACCGCGATGCTGCGTGCTCTCGCCGGTGACGCGGTAGAACTTGGCGATGGTTACGGTGAGCTGGCCGTTGACGGGCTTGCTGCTCCAGCGCTGCAGCGGGACCAGGTTCTGCACTGTGCCCTTGCCGAAGCTGCGCTGGCCGACCACCACGCCGCGGCGGTAGTCCTGGATGGCGCCGGCGAAGATCTCCGAAGCCGAGGCGCTGAAACGGTCGATGAGCACGACCAACGGACCATCGTAGACGGTGCCTTCTATGATGTCGTCGAGGACCTCTTTCGTGCCGTTGGCGAACTGGACCTGCACCACCGGCCCTTGGTCGACGAACAATCCCGTGAGCGATTGGGCTTCCGGCAGGAAACCGCCGCCGTTGCCGCGCAGGTCGATGACGAGACCGTCGATCTTCTCGACCTTGAGTTCCTCGATCAGGCGGCGCACATCGCGGGTGGTGCTGCGATAGTCGACGTCGCCGGCGCGCTGACCGTCGTAGTCCGAATAGAAGCCCGGGACGTTGATGACGCCGACACGGTAATCGCGATCGCCGCGCTTGATGGTCTTCAGTTCGCGCTGCGCGGCCTGGGCTTCGAGGGTCACCTTGCCGCGCACCAGCGCGATGACCGTCTCGGCGGTCCCCGGTGCTGCGCCGGCGGGCAGGATCTGCAGACGCACCGTGGTATCGCCCTTGCCGCGGATCAGTTGCACGACATCGTCGATGCGCCAACCGACGACATCGGTGAAGCTGCCCTCGGTGCCTTGTCCGACCGCGGTGATCCGGTCGCTCGCCTTGAGCTTGCCGTCGGCGGAGGCGGGGCCGCCTTCGATCAGGTTCATGATCGTCACGTGATCATCGATGAGCTGCAACGAGGCACCGATGCCTTCGTAGTTGAGGCTCATCTGGATCTTGTATTCTTCGCTGTTGCGCGGCGAGAAATAGTTGGAGTGCGGGTCGAAGGCCCGAGCGTAGGCGTTGAGGTAGATCTCAAACACCTCCTCGGGCTTGATCTGGTCGACCCGCTTGAGCACACGCTCGTAGCGGGTGCGTAGCGTGTCACGCGCTTCCGGCCAGCTCTTGCCGGCCAGCAGCAACGAGAGCGCATCGTTCTTGACGCGTTGGCGCCAGATCTCGTCGAGCTCGGCGGTCGTGGTGGGCCAAGCCGCGCCTTCGCGGTCGAAGACGTAGCTCTCGCGCAGGGTGAAGTCGGACTCGCTGCCGAGCAGGGCGAGCGCATGCTGGATGCGCTCACGGTTGCGCTGTTGGTGGCGCGCGAACATCGCGTAGGCGGGTTCAATGTCGCCGGTGCGGATCATGTCATCGAAGCGCATGCGCAGCGGCGTGAACTCTTCGATGTCGCTCGCAAGGAAGTAGGCCCGCTGCCCATCCATGCTCTCAAGGAATTTGTCCATGACCCGGGGCGAGAGGGCATCGTCGATCCGGATGCGGCTGTAGTGGGTGTCCTGCAGCAGCGCTCCGACCTGCCGGGCGATCATCCGCTCGCGTTCGCCCGGCGCGATCGCCCCGGGCGGCAGCGGCGAGGTGCTGGCGGTCAGGCGGGCGGATCCCCCGGCGATCGTGACGAACGCCACGAGGGCGACAACGCCGACGAGCAGGGCGGGACGGGTCGAATCGGTCATGC
Organism: Klebsiella pneumoniae; assembly: GCA_945860725.1. Taxonomy (GTDB): domain Bacteria; phylum Pseudomonadota; class Gammaproteobacteria; order Steroidobacterales; family Steroidobacteraceae; genus UBA964. Next base: position 10,089 of record CAMAQZ010000031.1, read on the forward strand.
GGTTCTTCATTCGGGTAGACTCAGTACAGACTAGTGGGATGAGGGGGCGGCTTCAAGTGCTGGCGCCGTCTCATGACTCCTAAAAACTGGGGCGCGAGGACAGATGCATCCGCTTGCCATGCTGCTCGGTATCGTGATGGGCTCCGCGGTTTCGATCACCGTAGCCCTCACGCTCACGCTCGTCGTATTCATGTTCCTGCCCGAGTACGCCGACCGCATCGGTGAGGAGTTCCCGCCCTTGCTCAGTGCATTGGCAGGGTCGGCCTTCATGGCCGCGCTCGCTGGGGTAGCCTTCGTCGGTGAGTTGCGGGCGGCCCGTTGGCGACGCCCCCTCCAGGGGTTGCTGTTCGGGTTCGTCGCAGTGTTCCTTTGGTGGTATTGGCCGGATGGGAAATGACCATGATCTATTCTGACCGTCTGTGGGCCCTCTGGGTTCCGGCTTTACTGGCAGGCTGTGTCGCTGCACCGACTGCGGCGCCACCGGTCGCGATCTCGGCCGCCGAGTACCAACGCCACATCGTCACGCTTGCCGGTGACGAGTTCGAGGGCCGCAAGCCCGGCACCGCCGGGGAGCGCAAGACCGTCGATTACCTCGTCAGCGAGTTCAAGAAACTAGGCCTGCAGCCCGGTAACCGCGGTGCGTGGACACAAGAGGTCCCGATCGTCGAGATCACCGCCGCTTCCGACGCGGAACTGCGTCTTGGCGAAGCGTCGCTCGCCTACGGCAAGGACATGGTCATCTGGACCAAGCGCGTGGCGCCGGAGGTCTCGCTGACCGAGAGCCCCTTGGTGTTCGTGGGGCACGGTGTGGTCGCGCCCGAGGCGGGCTGGAACGATTACGCCGGCATCGACATGCGCGGCAAGACCGCGGTGATCCTCATCAATGACCCGGGCTTCGCGACCGGCGATGAGAAGCTGTTCCGGGGCCGCGCCATGACCTACTACGGCCGCTGGACCTACAAGTTCGAGGAGGCCGCCCGTCAGGGGGCGTCCGCGGCGATCATCATCCACGACGACGAGCCTGCCGCGTATCCCTGGGACACCGTGCAGAACAGTTGGATGGGGCCGCAGCTCGACACCGCCTCAGCAGACGGCAACGCCGGGCGCATTGCCATCGAGGGTTGGGTCACCCGCGCTGCGGGCGAGGCGCTGTTGCAGGCGAACGGGCTGACCTACGCGGCTCTTGTGCAGGCGGCGAGCCGGCCGGGCTTCAAGCCCATCGAGCTGCGCCAACGCGCAGGTGGCCGTTTGCGCAATGCGATCCGGCGTGCGTCCTCGTCCAATGTGTTGGCGATGATCCCCGGCAGCAAGCGCCCCGAGGAGGTCGTCGTTTACATGGCGCATTGGGACCACCTCGGGCGTTCGTTAGGTCGCAGCGGCGATAACATCTTCAATGGTGCGCTCGACAATGCGAGCGGTACGGCGGGGTTGTTGGCGATCGCGAAAGCCTTCGCAGAGTCACCGCGTCGGCCGGAACGCTCGGTGGTGTTCCTCGGGCTCACTCTCGAAGAAAGCGGGCTGCTCGGGTCGGCCTATTACGCCGCCAACCCGGTGTTCCCGCTGCGCCAGACGGTCGCCGCCCTCAACATGGACGCGATGTCCTGGGGTGGGCCGACGCGCGATGTGTCGGTGATCGGCTTCGGAGCCTCCGAGCTCGAGGAGTACTTGACCGCGGCCGCCAAGACCCAGGACCGCGTCCTGCGCGAGGAGCCGACGCCGGAAAAGGGGTTCTTCTACCGATCGGATCATTTCAACTTCGCCAAGGTCGGCGTCCCGGCGCTTTATTTCAAGATGGGCATCGAGGACCGCGAAAATGGCGTGGCGTGGGCGCGGGCCAAGCAGGCCGAGTTCACGCTGCGCGATTATCACAAGCCCTCGGATGAGTGGCGGCCGGGGACCGACCTGCGCGGCAGCCTCGAGGACCTCGAGCTGCTCTACGCGGTGGGCACCCGCCTCGCGCGCGAGAAGCGGTTCCCGCAGTGGTACCCGACGAGCGAGTTCCGCGCGGCGCGCGAGAGGACATTCGCGGCGCCCTGAGCGGGGTGGACCTGACCGTCTCTGGGCTCCGCGTTCGGCGGTCAGCGCAACCTGCGCGACAGCGCAACGGCGCCCTGCAGCAGGACGAGCAGCGCGCCGGGGGCGAGGGCGATGACCCACGCGGAGCGTGCGCCGCGGGCCAGCTCGCCGAAGAAATCGCCCCACAGCGAGAACAGGCCGCCATTGGCATAGGGGCCGAACAAGGCGCGGCCGCTGAGCCAGAGGAGCGGGGGCACGACGAACAGGCCGACGAGGATCGCGGCGGCATAGAGTTTCACGCCGCCGGGCAGGCGGCGGGTGGGGTCAGCATCGGTGTTCGTGACAGGCATCGGTGCATAATAAGGCATGCAAGACATCCGGGCAGCAGTGGTCGGCGCGGGATACCTCGGCCGCTTCCACGCGCAGAAATATGCCTCCGAGGCGGGTTGTCGCTTGGTCGCCGTGGCGGATCCCCGGCCCGAAGCCCGCGAGGCCTTGGCGCTCGAGCTCGGCACCACGGCGGTCGCCGACCATCGTGAGCTCCTCGGCAAGGTGGACGCGGTCAGCGTGGTCACGACCACCCCGGCGCATTTCGCCATCGCGCGGGATTTCCTCGAGGCGGGCGCGCATGTGCTGGTCGAGAAACCCATCACCGAGACCGTCGAGCAGGCGCGTGAGCTGATCACGATCGCGGCGCGCTGCGGGCGGATCCTGCAGGTCGGACACCTCGAGCGTTTCAACCCGGCGATCGTCGCCGCCGAGTCCGAGCTCGTCGGCGCACGCTTCATCGACTGCCAGCGTCTCGCGCCGTTCAAAGAGCGCGGCACCGATGTCAACGTGGTGCTCGATCTCATGATCCACGACATCGACATCGTGCAAAGCATCGTCGGTCGCCCCATCGAGTCGATCGACGCGGTCGGCACGCCGGTGTTCTCAGGCGCGGTGGATATCGCCAACGCCCGCCTGCGGTTCGAGGGCGGCTGCGTCGCCAATGTCACCGCCAGCCGCGTCAGTCTGAAGATGGAGCGCAAGCTGCGCGTGTTCCGCGACGACGCTTATCTGTCCATCGACCTGCAGCAGCGCATCCTCACCGTGATCCGCAAGCAGGCGACACCGCCCGCGCCGGGCGGATTGCCGGTCGCGATCGATGAGCGCAGCTTCGAGCAGGGCGATGCGCTGCGCGCCGAGATCCGTTCGTTCCTCGATTGCATCGCCACGGGCGGCGCGCCGGTGGTGGGGGGCGAAGACGGCCTGCGAGCCCTCGAGACCGCGATCCGCATCACCCGTCTGTTACAAGGAGACCGACCTTGAGCGCTGCTGCGCCGACGCCGTCCCATCTCGGACGCAGGCCGCGCGAGGTCACCGTCGCCGCGACGCAGTTCGCCTGCGGCTGGGATGCCGCCGCCAATATCGCTGCCGCCGAACGCGTGGTGCGTGAGGCGGCCGCGCGCGGTGCGCAGGTGATACTGGTGCAGGAACTCTTCGAGAGCCCGTATTTCTGTGTGGACCAGGACGCTCGGCACACAGCGCTTGCAACCCCTGTCGAGACGAACCTGGCGCTGCAGCGCTTCCGTGACCTCGCGCGCGAGCTCGGCGTGGTGCTGCCGGTCAGCTTCTACGAGCGTGCGGGTCACGCGTACTTCAATAGCGTCGCGATGGTCGATGCCGACGGTGCGGTGCTCGGCCTTTATCGCAAGGCGCACATCCCGAACGGGCCCGGCTATCAGGAGAAGCACTACTTCAGCCCGGGCGACACGGGGTTCCGAGTGTGGGATTCGCGTTTCGGGCGCATCGGCGTGGGCATCTGTTGGGACCAATGGTTCCCGGAGTGCGCGCGCGCGATGGCGCTCATGGGCGCAGAGCTGCTGCTCTATCCGACGGCGATCGGCAGCGAGCCGCCCCCAGCGCCGCCCGTCGACTCCCGCGGTCACTGGCAACGCGTGCAGCAAGGCCACGCCGCGGCGAACATGCTGCCGCTCGTCGCCTCGAACCGCTGGGGGCTCGAGCGATCGTTGCAGGATCCGGATGGTCTGTTCATCCGCTTCTACGGCTCTTCGTTCATCGCGGATGCCACCGGCGCCAAGGTGGTCGAGGCCGGCGACGAGGGCGATGCGGTGCTCACGGCAACCTTCGATCTCGATGCGCTCGCGCTGCAGCGCGCGAGCTGGGGGCTGTTCCGCGACCGCCGTCCCGAGCTCTACGGTGCGCTCGTCGGCTACGACGGCGGCAGCGCACCGACCCGGTGAGCGGCCCGGTCCCCGTCTGGGTCGTCACCGGCCCGCTCGGCTGCGGCAAGACGACGATCCTCGCGCAGCTGATGGCCGACAAGCCGCCCGATGAGCGATGGGTCGTGTTGCTCAATGAATTCACCGATGCCGGCATCGACGCGCTGACGGTCGCCGCTGCGGCGCAGGGCGCCTACGATGTGCGGTTGGTGCCGGGCGGTTGCCTGTGCTGCGCGGGAGAGGCGGATTTCCGCCGCACCCTGCAGGAATTGCTCGCGCCCGAGGGCGACCCACCGGCGCGGATCCTGGTGGAACCCTCGGGTATCGGTCACCCCGCAGGCATCGTCGAGGAACTGCTCGCACACCAAGCCGCCGGACGCCTCGTGCTCGAGGGCGTGCTGGGGCTGGTGGACGCTGCGGCGCTGCCGCCGGAGACCCCTTCATCGCCGACGAGCGCGCTCGATGAGCGTGCGGAGCTCGCGCGGGCGAGCGCGGAGATCGCCGATGTGTTGGCGCTCGCCAAGGCGGATCTCGCGACCCCCGCCGAGCGCGCCGCGTTCGAGCGGTACAGCGCCGCGCTGTTCCCGACCAAGCGTGCGACAGGGTTCGTCGAGCACGGGCGGCTGTCGCTGGATGTGCTCGCCGCGCTCGTCGGCGAGTCTTCGATCGTCGCCGAGTCGGCGCCCGCGGTCGGGTCGACGCGGCCGCTCGCGCACGGCCTCGAGCGCGCGCGGCTGCCGACGGCCGTCGTCGTCACGCCGGTCGGGCCAGCCTCGATGCGCGGCGAGCGTCGTGATGTCCAGCATCTCGGGCGGGCTGGGGCGCGTTGGCGTTTCCCGGTCGAGGTCGCGTTCAGCGAGGCACGCGTCATGGCGCTGCTCGGCGCGCTGCCAGGCGGGCTGCCGGGCATCGGTCGACCAGAGCGTGTGAAGGCCGTATTGCGGGTCGGCGAGGATGAGTGGGTGCTGGCGCAACGCGCCGGTGAGGCCGTCACGCTCGCGCCGACCGCTTGGCGCCGCGACAACCGGATCGAAGTGCAGTTGGCGCCCGGCGAGCCTTGGCATCCGCAGGCCTGGGACGATCTTTGGTTGCGGGCATGTCGCCGCTAGGCGCGCTGCAGGACTCACCGGCGGTCCGCGCGCGGCTCGCGTCGTTTTTCTTTGCTGCGATCGCTGCGGTCGATCCGCGTCAGGTGTTGCCCCGATACGCGCGGCTCGAGCCGGATCGGTTCGTGTTCGAGAGACCGCGTGTTCCGGGCGAGGGGTCCGCCTCGTTGTCGCTGCCGGATCGACGCGCCGGGGGCCGCTTGCGGGTGCTCGCGATCGGCAAGGCGGCGGTCAGTTCGGCCGCAGGGTTGCAGGCGGTGCCGGGGATGGACGCCGTACTCGATGAGGGGCTGATCGTCTCGCCGGATCTGCCGCCGTCCGAGGCATGGCCTGCGGCGTGGCGGTGTCTGGCGGGCGATCATCCCTGGCCCGGTGAGCGTAGCCTCTCGGCTGGGCGCGCGGTGCTGCAGTTCGCCGCTGCGGCACGACCTGCCGATCGGCATCTCGTGCTGCTCTCGGGCGGTGCGTCGGCGCTCTGCGCGGCGCCCGCCGGCGATCTATCCTTGGCGGACAAAGATTTCGCGCTGCGGCGCCTGATGCGCAGCGGTGCATCGATCGCGGAGCTGAATGTGGTGCGCAAGCACCTCTCGGCGCTCAAGGGCGGCCGGCTCGCCGTCGCCCTGGCACGCGCCGCGGAGCCGCCGATGACGCAATTCCTCAGTTGGCCGCTGTTGCTGACGCTCGCGCTCTCTGATGTGGCGGGCGACGATCCGAGCGTCATCGGTTCCGGACCGACCGTGGTGGATCCGAGCACCTATCGACAGGCCTGCGAGATCCTGCAGCGATATGGCCTCTACGACAGCGTGTCCAGTGCGCTGCGACGCCATCTCGAGGCGGGCGTGGCGGGGCGGCTCGCCGAGACGCCGAAGTCGGCGCAGGACTTGGGGCAGGACACGGCCTTTGCGACCCTGGCGACGCTCGATGATGCCCTCGAGGCCGTCGCGGCCGCTGCCGCCGCCGCCGCGACCGCCGGAGCCGCCACCGTCACCGGATCGGCCGGCGCGCCGCGTGTGCTGAGGCTCGGGCGCAGCCTCTACGGCGAGGTCACCGCGCATGCGACGCAGATCGCCAGTGTGCTGCGACGGCATCGCGGCGAGGGTCCGCTCTTGGTCGTGGCGGGCGGCGAGCCGGTGTTGCGGGTGCAGGGCGACGGACGCGGCGGACGCGCGCAGGAACTGGCGCTGCGGCTTGCGGTCGCCCTAGAGGGCGTACCGGGCATCACGGTGCTGGTCGCGGGGACGGACGGCCGCGACGGCCCCACCGAGGCCGCAGGCGGCTTCGCCGATGGCGGTACGCTGGCGCGTGTGCGCGCGACCGGCTGCGATCCGCTCGCTGCGCTCGCCGATAACGATTCGAACCGGGTGCTCGCCGCCGCCGATGATCTCTTCATCACGGGGCCGACCGGAACGAATGTCGCGGATCTCGTGGTCGCGTGGGTGGACGGTCGATGACGAACGCCCGCCGTCAGTCGGCGGCAGGTGTCGACGGCCACAGCAGCAGGCGTCGATCGCCGATCTGCAGATCCTGTTGCTGCGGCGCGAGCGCGCCGAAGTCGCCGCGACGGAGTGCGGCGCGTAGGTCGTCGGCGCTCACGCTGTCGTAGAGCAGACGACCGCTCGAGCGCAGCGTCCACGCATCGCCCGCGCCGACGGTGAATAGCCAGTAGTGGCGGAATCCGGCATCGTCCACCAACAGCGCATCGGGCACGCCGTCTGCGTCGAGATCGGTCCGCAGCAGCATCATGCGTCGTACGCCGCCGAGAATCATGTCCGTGCTGCGGGCGGCGCGCAGCGCGGTCTGCAGACCGGGTTCCAACGGCGCCGAGGCGGGCTGTCGTTCGATACGCGAGAGCCAGTCGTCGAAGTCGTCGCCGCGGGGGTCCGTGGGCTGCTGTGCTGCGAGGGCTGCGGTGCGCAGCGCCGTAGAACCGCCTTGCGCATCCGTCAACCGGGCGATCTGGTCGAGGCGCATGCGTCCCGATGCGCCCGCTTCCCGGCCCAAGAATCGCAGTGCCGCGTCCTGCGCCTTGTCATCCGCAGCGCTGAGCGCGCGACGCGCCTGGCTGTCGATCGAGAGCCGCAGCGGATCGGCGAGCGGCGTGAGGCTCGCGAGCAGCGCCGCGAGCAACACGAGCGCGATCACGATGTTCACCCGTCCCATCCGCGCGAACCACGCGCCCGGCGACCAGGCGGCGATGCTGTAGCCGATGGCGTAGGTGAGCGCGGCGGCTGCCGTCATGAAACCCCAATAGCGCGTCGGTGTGAGTCCGAAGGTCATGGTCCGTACGGCGAGCGAATAGAACGCGGTCAGCGCGATCACGATCAGCAGCGGCGGCACGACGCGCAGCGAAAGCTCGATGACGCGGCCATAACCCGGCGGCTCCTGCCCGGATTGGTAGGCGGCGTTGAGCAGCAGCACGGTGATCGCCACCAGCCATAGCAGCCACGCCGCCTCCATGACTTTTTGCCCCTCGGCGAGCAGCGCCGGGAGCTTGGGCAACAGCGCGAGCGTGAAGGCGATGACGATGAGACCCGCGAGCGGCGCCAGCCACTTCAAGAGGTTCAGTACCTGCCGCAGCAGCCCGTCGATCATCCCGGCCGAGGCGCCGATGAGGTGGATCGCGATCGTGCCGACGAACGCCGTCGCCGGGAAGACAAAGCGTGGGTCGCTGATGAACTCGCCGACCGCTTCGATGCCCAGCAAGCCGAACAACACCCCGGCGAGGCCCATCAACAACCAGAACACGCCGGTGAAGAGCGCGGCTTCTGCGAGGGTGAGCGCGCCGCGCCAAGTAAGACCGAAGAGCGCCGGGTAGGGGCCGCTCCAGCGGCCCTCGGTGAGCCGCAGCTTGAGCAGCGGCATCGCCAGCACCCAGGCGAGGATCAGCGGGAGGATGAAGCCAGCGATCACATCCTCCTCGGTGTCACCCGCTGCGACATGGGGCACGGCGTACAGCGCTCCGCTCACAGCGATGAACACCGCGCCCCCGATCAGCGCTGCCTGCAGCAGCCGATGGCGGAGGAACGGCCAGAAGAGATGCACGGTGATCGGCAGCAGCAGTGCGAGCAGCGTCAGCGGCAGCAACGCGCGGGGGTCGGTCCCGGGCCAGCGTTCTGAGCTGCTCGACCAGAAGAGCGACCAGAGGAGGAGACCTTGCAGCAGTGCGAGGGCGATCGCCGCGCGCGGCAGGGTGGGGTTCGGATCTCGGGGGGTACCAGCCATGCCGATGATGATAAGCCGGTGTGCGCGGCCCGCCGTCAGTCGGCGCGCGGTTCCGGTCGGGTCCAGAGCCAAGTGGCGAGCCCGGCGAGACCCGCCGCGACCGCCAGCACCGGCACGGTCGGCCCGAAGAACCACAACGAGATGGCGACGCTTGCCGCCATGCCGATCGCCGCGAGCCACTTGTCGCGCCGTGAGACCCGACCGCCATCGTCCCAGTTGCGCAGCGGTGCGCCGAAGCGCGGGTGCGCGATCAGACGCTCACGCCAGTGCGGCGCGCCGCGGCTGAACGCCCACGCCCCGATCAGCAGGAACACGGTCGAGGGCAACAGCGGGATGAAGGCGTTGATGATCCCGATGGTGACGCTGCTGAGCCCGAGCACCCGCCACAGCCAGAGGCTTAGCGGGGTGCGCTCAGCGGTTGATCGGTCGCGTGGATCGAGAGGGGGTGTGGACATCGGGACGCCATGATAAATGCGTGCCCGAAACTGCGCGGGTTTATCTCGAGGTGCGATCTCCAGGCGCAGGTCTATGGAGCACCCTGCGCTCGGCAACCCCGACACCCTTCACGGTGCCGGGGGGAGATGGTGGAGGCGGCGGGAATCGAACCCGCGTCCGTAAGCACTAGACTCCAGGATCTACGCGCGTAGCTCTCTCATTGATTCTCGCCTCACGCTACCCGAGGAGCAGGGAAGACGCTCGGCCAGTGACGGTGTCTCTTAGCGGAGCCACCCCGTCGCACGGTGGTCCGCGATCCTGTGAGCGCGTCCCCCGGTTCCGTGGCACAGGCACCAGCGGGTCGGAGGTTAGGCCGGATTAAGCGGCCAGAGCGTAGTTGTTGTCGTTGGCAACTAAGTGTTTGCAGCAAAGTTTAACGAGGTTCACTGCACCTCGGCACGCCCCTGGAGGTTCGCAACCCACGTCGAAGCCGGTCGCCCCCATTGGAACTAATACTATACCGGAACGGGCAAGGGCTGTGGGGGGCGTGTAAACTCCGCGCCCGCCATGCTCGCCACATCCAATCTCACCATCCAGTTCGGCGCCAAACCCCTGTTCGAGGGGGTGACCGTCAAGTTCACCGACAGCAACCGTTATGGCCTGATCGGCGCCAACGGCTGCGGCAAGTCGACCCTGATGAAGATCCTGGGCAGCGATCTCGAGCAGAGCGCGGGCGATGTGATGCTGCAGCCGGGCCTCAGGCTCGGCAAGCTCAGCCAGAACCAGTTCGGCTACGAAGACCAGCGGGTCATCGATGTCGTCATGCAAGGTCATGCCGAGATGTGGGCGGCGATGTCGGCGCGTGATGCGATCTACGCCGACTTGGCCGCCACCGACGACGATTACATGCGTGCCGCGGAGCTCGAGGTCCGTTTTGCCGAGTACGGCGGCTACGACGCCGAGGCGCGCGCGGCGTCCATCCTCATCGAGGCGGGCATCACCGCAGAGTTCCATCACGGCCCCATGCGCGAGGTCCCGCCCGGCCTCAAGCTGCGCGTGCTGCTCGCGCAGGCCTTGTTCTCGGATCCGGATGTCTTGCTGCTCGATGAGCCGACCAACAACCTCGACATTCACTCGATCGGCTGGCTCGAGCAGGTGCTGAACAAGTCGGACTCGACGATGATCATCATCAGCCACGACCGGCACTTCCTCAACCAGGTCTGCACCCACATCGCCGACCTCGACTTCCAGCAGCTCAGGGTCTACCCCGGTAACTACGACGATTTCATGCTTGCCTCGACCCAGGCGCGGGCGCGTGTGGAAGCCTCCAACACCAAGGCCCAGGAGCGCATCGCGGAGCTGCAGGAGTTCGTGCGACGATTCTCGGCCAACGCGTCGAAGGCCCGGCAGGCGACCTCACGCCGTCGCGCGATCGACAAGATCAAGATCGAGGAGATCCGGCCGTCGTCGCGCCAGAACCCCTACATCCGCTTCGAGCAGGGCAAGAAGCTTTATCGGTCGGCTTTCAACGTCGACAAACTCAGCTTCACCTATCCGGGCGCTGACGCGCCGGTGCTGCGCAACCTGACCTTCAACGTGGAGGCGGGTGATCGCATCGCCATCATCGGGCCGAACGGCATCGGCAAGACCACGCTGATGCACTGCATCGCGGGCGTGCTGAAGCCGACCGCCGGCAGCATCAACTGGGTCGAGAACGCGGAGCCGGGCTACATGCCGCAAGACCCGCAGGCCGAATTCGAGGAGAAGACCGATCTCTTCAAGTGGATGCAGCAGTGGTCGGGCAAGGCCGATGACGAGCAAATCGTGCGCGCCACGCTCGGTCGTCTGCTGTTCTCGGGCGATGAGACCAAAAAATCGGTGAAGGTGCTGTCGGGCGGTGAGAAGGGCCGCATGATGTACGGTAAGCTCATGTTGACGCGGCCGAATGTGCTGCTGCTCGATGAGCCGACCAACCACATGGACATGGAGACGATCGAGTCGCTGCAGATCGGGCTCGAGAAGTACCCGGGGACGCTGCTCTTCGTCTCGCACGACCGCGAGTTCGTCAGTGGACTCGCCACCCGCATCATCGAGATCCAGCCGGGCGGTGGCATCGTCGATGTCCACGGCGATTACGACGAATATCTCAAGTCCCAGGGGCTGTCGGTATAGTCTTCGGATGACTAACACCGCGATCCGGGTCGCTGTCTAGCGGCCTCGCATCAGCCGCGCTTTGTCGCGCGCCCAGTCACGGTCTTTTTCGGTGGCGCGCTTGTCGTGCGCCTTCTTGCCCTTGGCGAGGCCGATGCACACCTTGGCCTTGCCGCGCTGCCAATAAAGCTCGAGCGGCACGATGGTGTACCCCTTGCGCTCGACGAGGCCGATCAGATGGACGATCTCGCGCCGGTTGAGCAACAGCTTGCGGCTGCGGGTCGGATCGGCGATGACATGGGTCGAGGTGGTCTTGAGCGGGGAGATGTGCGCACCCACCATGAACACCTCACCGCCGCGCAGGTAGACATGGGCTTCGGTGATCTGGGCTTTGCCGGCTCGTAACGACTTGACCTCCCAGCCCTCGAGCGCGAGTCCGGCCTCGTAACGCTCTTCGATGAAATAATCGAAGCGCGCCCGGCGGTTCTCGGCGATGACGCGCGGCCCGGCATCCGCTTTGGCGGTTGGCTTGGTCGAGGCCGCCGACGCAGCGGTGGGTCTGGAGGGAGGCTTGGCCATGGTCTAGTGCATTGTACGCGCCGCGGTGGTTGTCGCGACGGAGCCCTTGCCGGACAATCCACCCATGCGGGAAGTCACGCGTTCAGCGCTGGTCGCGCTCCCCCCGGCGGAGCTCTACGCGCTCATCATCGATATCGAGCGATACCCGGAGTTCGTGCCTGGCTGCTCAGTCGCGCGCATCGAGTCCCGCGGCGAGCGCGAAGTCGTGGCGACGATTGGGATCCGGCGCGGCGGACTCGACACCGAGTTCACCACCCGCAACACCCTCGACCCCGACCGCTCGGTCGCGATGCGGCTCGAGCGCGGCCCCTTCAAGGCGCTCGAGGGGCTCTGGTCGTTGCGGCCGGTCGGAGAGTCGGGCTGCGAGGTGACGCTGCGTCTGCGGTTCGAGTTCGCCAATCGCTTCACCGCCATGATGTTCTCGCCGATGTTCGAGCAGACCGCCGCTTCGCTCGTCGACGCCTTCGTGGTGCGCGCGCGTGAGGTTGCGGCGCGCAGGTCGGACGACGGTAACGCCGTCTACAGCTGGCTCCACGGTTCCAGCAAACCCGACGGCGCGGACGCCGACGGTGAGGGTGGGGGCGGTGGCGGTGGCGATGGTGGGGGTGGTGGCGGGGGCGGTGATTGATGCGTTGCAGCTTCGCGGCCGCCTGGCCTTCTTGGCAGGGTGTGATCGACCTCGAATTACCGGACGGCGCCACCGTGGCCGGTGCGCTCGACGCCGCGCGTGTTTGGCTGCGCGCGCAGGGCCAGTCGTCCGCCGAGACTGCCGGCGCCGCTGAGGCCGCCGAGTGGCAGACGGGGGTCGTCGGGGTCTTCGGTGACGTCTGTGGCCGCGATCGGCGCCTGCAGGACGGCGACCGGGTCGAGCTCTACCGAGCGCTGATCGTCGATCCCAAGGCGGCACGCCGGGCGCGCGCCGCCGCCGCCATCAGGTAGGCGCCGGGGTCGTAGGCGCCGGAATGGCGGCGGGTTCTGCAACGGTGGGCTGCAGCTCCTTTGGCACTTCGGTCGGGGCGCCATCGTTCTCGATGCGCGCGACCTTGTCGCCCTCGAAGAACACGGTCAGCCGTTGGCGCTGCGGCTTCTTCAGGGCGGCTACCTGCAGCGT
>CAMAQZ010000032.1 GCA_945860725.1 Klebsiella pneumoniae
GCACGCTCCGCGGCTTTGAGCCCTTCCCATGCGTCCGATTGCTGCGCGGCTGACAACGCAGTCCGTTCGCCGAAGACATGCGGATGGCGCCGTTCCAACTTATCGGCGATCGCGGTGGCGACGGCATCGAAATCGAACTCACCGCGTTCCTCGGCGATGCGCGCGACGAACACCACTTGGAACAGCAGATCGCCGAGTTCGTCGCGGATCGCCGACGGCTCACCCGCGGCGACCACCTCGGCCAGTTCGTGCGCTTCTTCGAGCGTGTGCGGCATGATACTCGCCATCGTCTGGGCCCGGTCCCACGCGCAGCCACCCTGCGGATCGCGCAGCCGACGCATCACGCCGAGCAGTCGTTGCAACGGCTCGCTCACGCCGCCGATACTTCGCCGCAAAGCAGAAGGTAAAGGGTGTACAGCATCCCGGCGGTCGCCCCCCAGATGTGGTGTGGACCGAAAGGCATGTCGATGAACTCCACGGAGACACCCGAGTACTCCCGTTGCCGCGGGACATGGTTTGCGGGGTCCAGCAGGAATCCGAGCGGCACCTCGAAGGCCTCCGCCACTTCGCGGGGATCGGTCTTGAGTTCAAACCCCGGCGCCACGAACGAGACCACCGGCGTGACCCGATAGCCGGAGATCGGGATCAGGTGATCGGGAAGGTATCCCACCACGGAGACGAAACGGCGATCGAGGCCGATCTCCTCTTCGGTCTCACGCAGCGCGGTCGCCGCGGCGTCGACGTCGCCGCTCTCCAACCGGCCACCCGGGAAACTGATCTGGCCGGCGTGGTGCGGCAGATGGCTCGCCCGGCGGGTGAGCAGCACGCTCAGACCTTGTGGACGGTCGATGATGGGCACCAGCACGGCCGCCGGCAGCGGGGGGCGATCGAAGAGGTCAGCGAGGTCGACCGGTCGGGAAGTCGCGCTGCTGAGTCGGCGCCAATCGCGCAGCGGCTGAGGCGCTGGCACGGGACTCACCCGGCGCTGGATGAGATCGCGCAGGGCGATCGGATCCAATGCGGCGGGTGCGATGAGGCTCACAGAGAGGTATCCAAATCAGAGGAGGTAAAAGCCCACGATGCCGGGTGCGCTACAATCGTAATATTACACGGATGACAGCCGGTCCACGCATGCAGATCGACCCCCTTCTCGCCCTCTCGCCGGTCGACGGTCGCTACGCCCGCAGCACCGATGTCCTGAGGGTGCACCTCTCCGAATCGGCGTTGATTCGCCATCGTATCCGCATCGAGGCGGCTTGGCTCTTGGCACTCGCCACAGAGCAGCCTGCCGGACTGCCCGCGACCGCCACGCTGTCCCCGGCGCTCCTTGCGGTCGCGACGGGTCTCTCCCGCGACCCTCCAGCGTCTGCGGCCGCGGCGGTGAAAGCCCTCGAGCAACGCACCAACCACGACGTGAAGGCCGTCGAATACTTTGTCCGCGATCAACTCACCGCCGCGGGCGCCGCTCCCGCCGCCCTCGAACTTGTGCATTTCGGTTGCACCTCCGAAGACATCAACAACCTTGCCTACGCGCTGATGTTGGTCGAAGCCCGAAAGGAAGCGCTGCAGGTCACCGCCCAAGTCTTACATTACCTGCAAGGTCTTGCGCGCGACCACGCCGCGCTCGCGATGCTCTCGCGGACACACGGACAGACGGCGAGCCCCACCACGCTCGGCAAAGAGTTCGCCAATGTGGCCGCGCGTCTCGAACGGGCCGAACGCCGCTGGGCAGCGGTCACCGCCCGCGGGAAATGGAACGGGGCCGTCGGCAACTTCAACGCCCATGTCGCCGCCGCTCCACAGGCGGATTGGCCTGCCATCTCAAGGCGGTTCGTCAACGGGCTCGGGCTCGAGTACGCAGCGGCCACGACGCAGATCGAACCGCACGACTGGATCGCCGAGTACTGCGACGCATTGGCGGCTCTCAATGTCGTGCTGATCGATTTCTCGAGGGACGCCTGGGGCTACATCAGTCTCGGTTATCTGCGCCAGCAAGCGGTGGCGGGCGAGGTCGGCTCTTCTACGATGCCTCACAAGGTGAACCCCATCGACTTCGAGAACGCAGAGGGCAACCTCGGCATCGCCAACGCGCTGCTGCGCCATTTCGCCGAGAAGTTACCGGTGTCGCGTTGGCAGCGCGACCTCACCGATTCCACTGTGCTGCGCAACCTCGGCGTCGCGCTCGCGCACTCCCTGATCGCGTGGCGCGCGCTGCAGCGCGGCCTCGGTAAGGTAGCCCCGGATCCGCAACGCATCGCAGCCGATCTCGACGATGCCTGGGAGGTCCTGGGTGAGGCGGTGCAGACCGTGCTGCGGGCGGCTGGTGTCGCCGACGGTTACGAGTTGCTCAAAGATTTCACTCGGGGTCGACGCATCGACCAGACGCTATACCGAGAATTCGTCGCAACGCTGCCGCTGCCCGACGCCGATCGCGCGAGACTCTCCGCTCTGCGTCCCGCCGACTATCTCGGGCTCGCGAGCGAGCTCGCGATCGGGCAGGCGGGCCTCCCCGCAGGCGGCGAGCGGGTCTGAGCGCTACCGTGACACCGGATCGTCGCGGCCGCAGACCGACCCCATGAAGATCATCGTCGGGCTGTCGGGCGGCGTCGACTCGGCGGTCGCAGCGTTGTCGCTGCGGCAGCAGGGTCACGACGTCGAAGGCCTGTTCATGTCGAATTGGGACGAGGATGACGCCTACTGCACCATCGCACAGGACTTTCAGGACGCCCGCGCCGTCTGTCGTGAGCTCGGCATCCCCCTGCACAAGGTCGATTTCGCGGCCGAGTATCGCCGGCAGGTGTTCGCGGACTTCCTCACCGAGCAACGCGCTGGCCGCACGCCAAACCCCGATGTGCTGTGCAATCGCGAGATCAAGTTCGGCGTCTGTCTGACCCATGCCCGGCGCTTGGGTGCCGAGCGCTTGGCCACCGGGCATTACGCGCGGCGCATCGATGGCACGGGCGGCCCGGAGCTGCACAAAGCTGTCGACTCCGCCAAAGACCAGTCCTACTTCCTGCACGCCATCTCGCCGCAACAGCTCGATGCCGCGCTCTTCCCGCTCGGCGAGATCGACAAGAGCGAAGTGCGTCGGCGTGCCCGCGCGGCCGGACTGCCGGTCCATGACAAGAAAGACAGCACCGGCATCTGCTTCATCGGCGAGCGTCCGTTCCGCGAATTCCTCTCCCAGCACCTGCCCGACACTCCGGGGCCGATCGAATCCGCGGACGGCCGCGTGCTCGGCCAACACCGCGGGCTACCATTCCACACTTTGGGGCAACGCGGCGGCCTCGGCATCGGCGGCCTGCGCGACCTTCCAGAGGCGCCGTGGTATGTCGCCCGCAAGGATCCCGCGCGCAACGCATTGGTCGTGGTGCAGGAGCACGACCATCCCCTGCTGATGAGTCGCAGACTCCGCACGCTCGGTGCCCGCTGGCTAATGGCGACGCCTGATGCCGACTTCACGGCGGGTGCCAAGATCCGCTACCGCCAGACGGATCAACCCTGTGCAGTCTCGCTGCAGCCCGAAGGCCGGTTGGAGATCGATTTCGCCGATCCGCAACGGGCGGCGACCCCTGGCCAGTCCGTGGTGCTGTATGCGGGGGCGCGCTGCTTGGGCGGTGCGGTGATCGAGGCGATATAATCACCGGCGCCGCGCGGATCTTGCGTGGCCCTACGTTTCCATAGGGGTTCGACACATGACCGACAGCTATTCCGCCCGCACTACCCTGACGGTGGGCCAGCATTCCTACGATATCTGGAGCTTGGCAGCCCTGCCGCAGGACAAAGTGGCACGCCTGCCCTTCTCGCTCAAGATCCTGCTGGAGAACTTGCTGCGCCTCGAGAACGGCGTCGACGTCACGCGTCGGGATATCGACGCCCTGCTCGACTGGGATGCCAAAGCCGCCCCCGAGCACGAGATCTCCTTCACTCCGGCGCGCGTGATCATGCAGGATTTCACCGGCGTACCCTGCGTGGTGGACCTTGCTGCGATGCGCGAAGCGGTCGTGAAACTCGGCGGCGACCCGCAACGCGTCAACCCGCTCGCCCCTGCTGAACTCGTGATCGACCACTCGGTACAGGTCGACAACTACGGCACCGCCGACTCTCTGGATCGCAACACGCGCATCGAGTTCGAGCGCAACGGCGAGCGCTACGCGTTCCTGCGCTGGGGGCAGACCGCGTTCCGCAACTTCAAGGTCGTCCCGCCCGGCACCGGGATCGTCCATCAGGTCAACCTCGAGCACCTTGCCCGCGTCGTGTTCGAGAACCGCGACGGCGTGCGGCCGCAGGCCTATCCGGACACCGTGGTCGGCACCGATTCGCACACCACCATGATCAACGGTCTCGGCGTGCTCGGCTGGGGCGTCGGCGGCATCGAGGCCGAAGCGGCCATGCTCGGTCAACCGGTCTCGATGCTGATCCCTCAGGTCGTCGGATTCCGCCTGATCGGACAACTGCCGGCTGGGGCGACCGCCACCGATCTCGTGCTCACCGTCACCGAGATGCTTCGCAAAAAGGGCGTGGTCGAGAAGTTCGTCGAGTATTTCGGCGATGGTCTCTCGAGCTTGCCGCTCGCCGACCGCGCGACCATCGCCAACATGGCGCCGGAGTACGGCAGCACTTGCGGGATCTTCCCGATCGACGATGAGACGCTCCGCTACCTCGAGCTCTCCGGACGGTCCCCAGAGCAGGTTGCGCTGGTCGAGGCGTATGCGAAAGCGCAGGCGCTTTGGCGCCATGACGGAGCCCCCACCGCCGACTACACAGATGTGCTCGAACTCGATCTCTCGACGGTGGTCCCGTCGCTCGCTGGCCCGAAGCGTCCCCAGGACCGGGTGCCTGTCACCGCGCTCAAGCAGGTCTACCGCAAGACCCTCGGGCAGATGGATGAGGAACGCCGGAAAAAGAACCCTGCTGCCACCGGAACCGGCTCGGTCGCCGCGGCAGGCCGCGCGCCCGCGTTCGAGGTACGCGACGGCGCCATGCTGATCGCCGCGATCACGAGCTGCACCAACACCTCCAACCCCTCGGTGATGATCGCCGCGGCGCTGCTCGCCCGCAACGCAGCGGCGAAAGGCCTCAAGGCGAAGCCCTGGGTCAAGACCAGCCTGTCACCGGGGTCACGCGTCGTCACCGACTATCTGAAAAAGGCCGATCTGCTCGACGCTTACGAAGCGGTCGGCTTTTACGTCACCGGCTACGGCTGCATGACCTGCATCGGCAATTCCGGGCCGCTGAAGCCGGAGATCTCCGCCGCCGTCAAGGCGGGCGATGTCATCGGCGCCTCAGTGCTTTCGGGCAACCGCAACTTCGAAGGGCGCGTGCATCCCGAGGTGAAGATGAATTTCCTCGCCTCGCCGCCGCTCGTCGTCGCGTACGCGCTCGCCGGCACCGCCGATATCGACCTCTCGACCGAGCCCCTCGGCACCGGCAAGGATGGCGAGCCGGTGTTCCTCAAAGATATCTGGCCCTCCCCGGCGGAGGTCGCGGACACCGTGCGCGCCTCGATCGACTCGGAGATGTTCCGCTCGAGCTACGGCGATGTGTTCGCGGGCGATGCGCATTGGCAGTCGATCCCCGTTCCGGCAGGCAAACTCTACGCTTGGGACGATCAATCGACCTATGTGCGAAATCCGCCCTACTTCGACGGGATGACCCACACGCCCGCGGCCGTGAAGCCGATCGTCGGCGCTCGGGTGCTCGCACTGCTTGGCGACTCGGTCACCACCGACCACATCTCCCCGGCCGGCGACATCGCGCGCGGCAGCCCTGCGGCGAAATACCTCGAGTCGCACGGCGTGCAGAAGGCGGACTTCAACTCCTACGGCGCGCGGCGCGGTAACCACGAAGTCATGATGCGCGGCACCTTCGCCAACATCAGACTGCGTAACCAGCTTGCACCGGGTACCGAAGGTGGCGTGACGGTGCACATCCCGAGCGGCGAACAGCTGTCGATCTACGAGGCCTCGATGCGCTACCAGGCCGAAGGCACGGCGTTGGTCGTGATCGCCGGCAAAGAGTACGGCACCGGCTCCTCTCGCGACTGGGCTGCCAAGGGCACGATGTTGCTCGGCGTGAAGGCGGTTATCACCGAGAGCTTCGAGCGCATACATCGCTCGAACCTCATCGGGATGGGTGTGCTGCCCTGCCAGTTCGTGGACGGTCAGAACGCGCAGACGCTCGGTCTCACCGGTCGCGAGGTGTTCGAGTTCGGCGACTTGCAGGACGGCGCAGCGCGCCTCGTGAAGGTCACCGCCCGACCCGATGACGGTCGAGCGCAGATCAAGTTCGAGGTCCGGGTGCGGATCGATACGCCGAAGGAACGCGAGTACTACCGGCACGGCGGCATCCTTCAATACGTGCTGCGACAGATCGCGGCCAGCTGAGCCGTCAGGGGCCCGAAGATGATCGACCCGGATCCGCCTCCGCGCCCTTTCCTGCCGCAGTTGGTGGTGTTCGACCTCGACGGCACGATCACCCGTCGCGACACACTGGCGGGATATGTGTTCGGTTTCGCTTGCCGGCGCCCGTGGCGACTGCTCGGCTACCTCGGCGTCCTGCCGACCCTGCTGCGATTCGCGCTTCGGCGCGCCGATCATGGCGAACTCAAGGGCCGCGTGATCCGCGGCGTGATGGGCGGGGCTTCGCAGGAGGAGATCCGCGCCTGGACCGCGATCTGGGTGCCTCGGTTGCTCGCCCACGGGGTGTTCCCCGAAGCGCTGGCTGCCATCGCACAGCATCGTGCCGCCGGCGATCGGCTGGTCCTGATGAGCGCCACGGTCGACCTGTATGTTCCGGAACTCGCATTGGCGCTGGGTTTCGACACCCACATCTGCAGCCAAGTCGCGTGGGACGGTGTGCGACTCGACGGTCGCCTGTCGTCGCCCAACGTCCGCGACGAAGAGAAAGCCCGTCAGTTGCGGCGCTTGGCTGCGGCCCACCCGGGACGGCGTATCATGGGCTACGGCAACTCGCGACCCGACCTGCCGCACCTAAGGTTGGTGGACAAAGCGGTCTTGGTGAACCCGCCACCGCGGCTGAGGGCGCTCGCATCTGATCTTCCAGTCGAGTTTAAGTACTGGCTTTAAGAGGCTGATTTAAAAGAATTTTAAAATGATAAACTCGATCTATCCCAGCGAAATCCCGCCCGAGACCACCGATTTCAGCCGGCGCCGCGTACTCTCCGTGCTCTGCGCTTCCGCTGTGGCCTCCGGTCTTCCGGCGCCCTCTGAAGCGCTCGCCCAGTCGTTGCAACCTGCAACGATCGGCGCTGCCACAGGTCCGCGCCCAGTGCCCCCTTTCAACCGCAATGCCCTTTGGTCGGTGCGCGAGACGCCGAACACTTGGGAAGACATCACCACCTACAACAATTTCTACGAGTTCGGTCTCGACAAGACCGACCCGTTGGAGAACTCCCAAGGCCTGAGGATTCGACCTTGGAGCGTCGAGATCGCCGGTGAAGCCGAAGTCACCGGCCGGTTCACGCTCGAGGACATCCTCAAACCGCATGCGCTCGAAGAGCGTGTCTACCGGTTCCGCTGTGTCGAAGCGTGGTCGCGGATCGTGCCGTGGCTCGGGCTTCCGCTCGGCGATCTCCTGAAGCGGTTCCGCCCCACTTCGCGTGCCAAGTTCGTTGAGTTCACCACGCTGCTCGACCCGCGACAGATGCCGGGCCAACGCAGCCGCGTCCTCGATTGGCCCTATGTGGAGGCACTGCGTATCGACGAGGCCGTGCACCCACTCAGTCTCTTGGTGGTCGGGCTCTACGGACGGTGGCTGCCGAACCAGAGCGGCGCACCGCTGCGGTTGATCGTGCCTTGGAAATACGGATTCAAGAGCATTAAGTCGATCGTCCGGATCCGCTTCACCGAACGCCAGCCTCGTACCAGTTGGAACCAGATGGCACCCGACGAATACGGCTTCTTCGCCAACGTCAATCCGGCCGTCGATCACCCGCGCTGGAGCCAGGCCAAAGAGCGACGCATCGGTGCGAATTTCCTCGCGCCGCGCGTTGATACCTTGCCGTTCAACGGTTATGCCGCCGAGGTCGCCGGTCTCTACCGGGGTCTCGACCTGCGCCGCTTCTACTGACGCCGACAAGATGGGCAAGCTCGGCGTTCCGCCGCCGCCCAAAACTTGGGTCTTCGCGCTCGCGGCCGCCCCGTTGGCGCTGCTGATCGCCGGCGCCTTCGGTGTCGCGGGGCAATCGCTCGGACCGAACCCGATCCGCGAGCTCACCCATGTGACCGGCAGGACCGCGCTTAACCTCGTGATGATCACCCTCATGGTGTCGCCCGCGCGCGCGTTGACAGGCGATCCCCGCTGGGTGCGCATCCGCAGGATGCTGGGCCTCTGGACCTTCGCCTACGCGGCCCTGCATCTGATCATCTATATCGTGCTCGAACTCGACCTCGACCTGCGTGATCTCGGCCGCGAACTCGTCAAGCGGCCCTTCATCTGGGTGGGCGCCACGGCACTGCTTGGCCTGCTACCGCTCGCCGTGACCTCCACCGATCGGTGGATGCGACGCCTCGGTCGACGCTGGCAGACGCTGCACTGGCTCGTGTATCCCATCGCCGTGCTCGCGGTGTGGCATTACGGGTGGCAAGTGAAAGCAGACCTGCGTGAACCGTTGCTCTATGCGTCCGTGCTGGCGGCGCTGTTGGCTTGGCGGGTCTGGCGGCGATGGCAGACTCACCTCGCGCGCCGTACCTCGGTCAACTGAACAGCCAACTCGGCACATGGCGCCAGCCGCCGGTGAGTTCACGATCGAGCGTCCGCCAGCCGGGACAGACGGATTCCACGGTCTGCCAGTACGCGCCCGAATGGTTCATGTGGCGGGTGTGCGCCAACTCGTGCAGCAGCAGGTAATCGAGCACGGGCGCAGGTTGGAACGCAGCGCAGACATTGAGACTGATCACGCCGCGTCGGGAACAAGACCCCCAGCGGGTGCGCTGGCAACGAAGGTGCACCGCCGAATAGGCAAAGCCATGCTGCTGCGCCAGTTCCCCGAGCCGCGCGCCCATCGGTTCCCGGCAATGGGCTCGTAGCCACTCGCGCAGCGCACTGACCATGGCCTGACGATCGCCCGCACCGCGCAAACTCAAAAGTCCTGTGCTCAAGGCCGTGGCCCGCGGCGCGCCACTGCCGCCGGCGAGATGCAGCCGCCAGCGTTGCCCGAAAGCCGGTAGGTCGATCCGGCTGGGCGGAAAGGGCGCCGGCGCGAGTGCGCGGCGCTCGGCGACCCGCGAGTCGATCCAACGGCGGTGACGGGCGATGAAGGCTTCGACCGCAACGGCCGTGGTGCCACGCGGCAACACGATCTCGACCCGACCGTCCAGATGGACGCGCGCCGAGAGGCGTCGAGCGCGCAGGCTGCTGCGAAAGCGCCAACCCTCCAACGCCTCGGAGGTCGCCTCGAAACCTGCTGTCGCCTGCTGCTCCACCTGCCGCATCATAGCTGCGTGCGGTAATATTTATCTTGCATGGCCAGATACTTCAAGAGCGACAACACCGCCCCCGTGGCGCCCTCCGTCATGGCCGCCCTCGCCGCGGCCAACCAAGGCTATTGCAGCGCCTACGGTGATGATCCGTGGACCGAGCGTCTCGCCGAACGCTTCGATCAGCTGTTCGAGCGCAAGGTCCGCGTCTTCCCGGTGGCGACCGGCACCGCCGCCAACGCCCTCGCGCTCGCCACGCTGGTACCAAGCTATGGCGCGGTGTTCACCCACGAGCAAGCGCACATCGTGCGCGATGAATGCGGGGCACCGGAGTTCATGACCGGCGGCGCCCGCCTGCAGTTGCTGCCGGGCGAGGGCGCGAAACTGACCCCCGCCGCGCTCGCGCGCGGAATCGCCGACCACCCGACCTCCGTCCATACCGTCCAACCGCGCGCAGTCTCGATCTCGCAGGCGACCGAACTCGGTACCGTGTATCGACCGGACGAACTGCAGGCACTGTCGACGCTCGCGCATGCACACGGGCTTGCCGTCCACATGGACGGCGCGCGCTTCGCTAACGCGATCGCCTTCCTCGGCTGCTCGCCCGCCGAGGCGACCTGGCGGGCGGGCATCGACGTGCTGTCCTTCGGCGCGACCAAGAACGGCACGATGGCCGCCGAAGCCGTGGTGTTCTTCGATCCAGACCGTGCCGCCGACTTCGAGTTCCGCCGTAAACGCGCCGCGCACCTCTTCTCGAAGATGCGATTCCTCTCGGTACAGTTGCTCGCTTATCTCGAGGACGGCCTATGGCTGCAGCTCGCGGCACGGGCGAACGCGCACGCGCAGCGTCTCGCAGGTGCGGCGGGCAATCTTCTGCTGCAACCCGTCGAGGCCAACGAGGTCTTCGTCCATCCAGGCGCCGACGGGATCGCCACATTGCGTGCGCAAGGTTTCGCGTTTTACGACTGGGGCAGCACCGACTCGGGTGAAGCCCGTTTCGTCGTCTCCTGGGACCAGCCGGACCAGGATGTCGATGCGCTCTGCACCGCGCTGGAAGGCCTCCGGTCATCGTGAGCGGGGCAGCGTGCTTGCCTGCCTTGGTCGACATCGGCATCAATCTCTCCCACGACAGCTACGATGCTGACCGCGAGGCCGTACTGCGGCGCGCCCTCGCCGCCGGCGTCGAGCAGATGATCGTCACCGGCGCCTCGATCAGCAGCAGCCGGGATGCCCAGACGCTCGTCGACGCCCTGCCGCAGGTGCTGCGCGCCACCGCCGGCTGTCATCCCCATCATGCGATCGACCTCGATGCCGCAGCGTTCGCCGAGTTGGCGACGCTCGCACGCGCACCCCTGGTCGTCGCAGTGGGTGAATGCGGTCTCGACTATCACCGGAACTTCTCCGCGCCGGCGGAACAGCGCAGCGCTTTCGAACGACAGCTTGCGCTCGCCATAGATCTCGGCAAGCCGCTGTTCCTGCACTGCCGCGACGCCCACCACGACTTCATGGCGATGTTGCGCGCTCATGCCGGACAACTGCCGCCGGCTGTGCTGCACTGTTTCACCGGCACCGCCGATGAGCTCGACGACTGCTTGGCGTTCGGCCTCAGCATCGGCATCACGGGCTGGATCTGCGATGAACGGCGCGGCCTGCACCTGCGTGGGCTCGTTGGTCGCATCCCACGCGGTCGGTTGATGATCGAGACCGACGGCCCTTATCTATTACCCCGTGACCTCACCCCGAAGCCGGCGTCACGCCGCAATGAGCCGATGTACCTGCCCCATGTGGCCCGCACGGTCGCAACGGCACGCGGCGAATCGAGCGAAGAATTGGCGCAGCACACGACCCGAGCCGCCCGGGAATTCTTTGCCTTACCGTGGCCATCCGCCCCGAGCGCCACCTAGCGGCTGAGCCGCCCAGCTGCCTAGCCGCCTAGCCACCTAGCCGCGAGATTCGGCTGTGGTCAGTGACGTTATCCCGATATTTCGTATGCGTTTAGAGCTAGAGTAAGGTGACTTCAGGGTCCTTGTGAAGCCTAAGGAGACAGCAGCGATGAAGCGACGTTCTACGTTTGCAAGAAGCGCTACGCAAACCTAGGCCTGCTCGAGGTGCGCGAGCTGCGCCAACTGCGCGATGAGTGTCTGAACGGGAACGAGTTTGTTACGCTGGACGGCGTCTTGGCGCACCATCGCGCTCTGAACTTTCGGCCGGCCGGCCGGCCCTTGGGCCTCGTGACCATCCGCCGCGTTACGCTGTGCGTTTTCCGGTATGGTGGTAGGACACGGGCAACGAGCGTTTCGCCAGCATTCGCTGGCACATGGGGAGGCCCGCTCACAGCAGGAGAAATGCAATGAAAAAGTTCTGGAACACCGCACTGATGGTCGCGGTGACGTTTTCGGTCGGACTTGGGGC
Organism: Klebsiella pneumoniae; assembly: GCA_945860725.1. Lineage (GTDB taxonomy): Bacteria > Pseudomonadota > Gammaproteobacteria > Steroidobacterales > Steroidobacteraceae > UBA964. The sequence goes on from CAMAQZ010000032.1 coordinate 11,853, forward strand.
GCCTGTCGTATCGGCCGACGATGAGCCACTCGTGCTGCGTCGCCAGACCTTGATCGTCCGGGATATTGACCGCTCGCTCGAGCTGTACCGGGATGGGATCGGCATGCAGGTGATCTACGACCAGATCATTCGCCGCCCACACAAGACCGAAAAGCGCATCCAGGAGATCCGGCTGGTCTTCCTGAAGGCAACCAGCGATTTTGTTGGCGTGCTGGGTCTGGTGGACTACGAGTACAACAACCCGACCCATCCCTCCCATGTGAAGCCGATGCTCAAGGAGGGGTTCTCCCCGGGCCACGCCGTTGTCCTGTTCAACACCACGGAGCTCGAGCAGCGCTGGGCCGCGGTGCTCAAGGCGCCGGGTATCGAGGTGATCAACGCGCCCGCCTACACCGAGTACCCGTCTTACGATGGTAAGGGCATCATCCGCGTGAACGTCAGTCGCTTCTATGACGCGGACGGATTCCTGGTCGAGTTCAACCAGCCGATCGACGCGATCAAGACGAATTAGCCGGGCCCGCAGCGGCCCCTGGCGGGGCCCCTGGCGGCCCTGGCGGCCCTGGCGGCCTAGGCGGCTTAGCCGCCTAGCCGCGAGAGTCGCCTGCGGGTCAGCCCACGCCGGAGAAGTTGCTGGGCTGAAGTGACGAGCGCACGCGTCCCCACACCCCGCGCATCGGCTCGACGAGACGCTCCGCCTGACCCCGATCGCCGAGCGCAAGATCGGTCTCGAGCGATGCCTCGGACAGCGTCCAACGCGGCAAGCCTTTCGGGAACATCGCGCGGCGCGTGAACACCACGCGCCCCTCGACCGGAACCTGCGCACCGGCGTCACCGACGATCGCCTTGACCGCCGCGATACGGTCATACAACCCGTTCTGCGGATTTGCGAAGGTGAAGCGGCGGGCGTCGTCCATCACCGTCCATTCCGTCATCGCATCCGAACCGAACACGTTCCCGGTGATATCCCGGAGGTCGAGGATGATCAATCCTTGCGGCGTGAGCAGCAGATAGTCGAGGTGTAAGGTACTACCGCCCCCATCCGGCACCAGCACATTACGCACCAGATCGACCGAGACGCCGCTGATACGGGCGGCGCGCAGCCGGCGTTCGCGATGACCGCCATACCAACGCCACGCGAATACCCCGAGGACACCGCAAAGAATCCCGATCAGCACCGCAGCAGCGACCAGCACCCGCAGATCGGTGGAGTCAGGCAGGAGATCGATATTCATCGTGCAACCTCCGCAGTGTCGGCCATCAAGACCTCGCGCAACGCGCCGAGGCCGTTCGCCAGCGCACTGACGTAGCTCGGCCGGTCAAATAAAGCGGCCAGTGCAGGCGGGACCGCGACTTTGCGACCCAACAAGGGCTCGACGATCTCCGGAAACTTCGCGGGTGACGCCGTGGCCACGATGCACCAGCTGCGATCCCGGCGCTCGGCTTGCGGCAACCGCGCCCAGGCTTCAGCGGCGACCGCGGTATGCGGGCACCACACTTGCCCGAAGCGCGTCGCACCCTCGATGATCCGGTAGCGGATCGCCGCGTCATCGACACTGATCGCGCGGACCGCGCTGCGCAGTGACGCCATCTCGGGATGCAAGTCCCGCAGGCGCTCGAGGTTCGAGGGGTTCCCGACATCCATCGCCGAGGCGAGGGTCGCGACGCTGGGACGCGGCTCGAGCACACCCGTCTCCAGAAGATCGGGCACGGTGCGGTTGGCATTGTGTACCAGCAGTATCTCGCCGATCGGCATCCCCATCCGGCGCGCCCACACACAGGCGACCGCGTTGCCGAGGTTGCCGCTCGGGATGATGAACGACAACGGCTGCCCAGAGACGCGCCAGTGCCGGATGCTGGTGGCTGCATAATAAACGCCCTGCGGCAGCAACCGGCCGAGGTTGATGCTGTTGGCCGAGGACAGACGCAGCTGGGTCGCGAGGTCACGGTCCAAGAAGGCTTCTTTGACCATGCGCTGGCAGTCATCGAACGTGCCCGCGACGGCATAGCTGTGGATGTTGTCACCCCAGCAGGTCAACTGCCTCTCTTGGGTGGGCGAGACGAGGCCCTTCGGGAACAGCACACTCACCTCGAATCCGGGGCGTCGGTGGAACGCCGCAGCGACCGCACCACCCGTATCGCCCGAGGTCGCCACCAGAATGTGCAAGGGTCGCTCGTGAGGCCGTCTCAAACGCGCGAACGATGCCGCAAGAAAACGGGCGCCGAAGTCCTTGAAGGCCGCGGTCGGACCATGGAACAGTTCGAGGACCTGCAGATGTTCTGCCGGGTCAACGCCCTGGACGGGCACCAAGGGGACGGGAAAATCGAATGCCTCGGACAAGATCTCCGGTATCTGCGCCGCGAGCGCACCACCCTCTGCGAACGGCTCGATGAGACGCGCTCCGATCGCTGCCAAAGAATCGCAACCATCGAGATCCGCTGGGGTGTATCGCGGCCATGAGGTCGGGACATAAAGCCCGCCATCGGGCGCGAGCCCACCGATCAAGGCTTCATCGAACGAGACTGGCGCTGCAGCGCCACGGGTGCTTTGGAACTTCATGATTCGATCAAGACGCGATGACGCGCGCACCCTCGGACTCCACCGGTACCACCCAATGGTCGACCTCGACACCGTGACGGGCGAAGCCCTCGACCATAGACGAGCGCACCGCTTCAGCCGTGTCGCTCAAAGCCCAGGCGAACATGGTCGGCCCCGCGCCCGAGATCGAACAGCCGAGCGCGCCGGCCGCGAGCGCGGCGTTACGCACCACCGAGAAGCCCGGGATCAACTGGCGACGCTGAGGCTCGATGACGACATCGTTCAGACACTCGCGGATGAGATCGAGGTCGTCCGTGTAGCAGCCCGAAATGAACCCGGCAAGGTTCGCCGTCTGCCAGACGAAATCGGCCATGGCGACCTCACGCTTGAGGATGGAGCGGGCCTCGCGCGTGGAGAGGAACATGTGGGGGTGGATGATGACGGCCTGGATGCCGCGCGGCACAGGCAGCCGTTTGACACGGGGATTGTCGATGCCGACCGTCAGGACCAAGCCGCCGAACATCGATGGCGCGATGTTGTCGGCATGCAGCGATCCGCTCGCCACCGCCTCGCCCTGCATGGCAAATTTCAGCAGCTCAATTTTTTCGAGCGGCCGATCGAGCAAGGCATTGGCGGCGACCACCGCGCCGACCGCAGAGGCCGCAGAGCCACCGAGGCCAGACCCCAAAGGGATGCCTTTCTCGATGCGCATCTCGAAACCGAACGCAGGCCGCACCGCGACATTGAGCGCGAGCAAGGCGCGCCCGGCTGTGTTGCGTTCGGGTTCGAGCGGCAGATCACCTGCCACACCCCCCGAGGAGAGGATACGGACGCCGGGCCGATCGACTCGGGTGACCGTCACACGATCACCGAGCGCGTCCACAGCGAATCCGAGGATATCGAATCCGATCGCGACATTGCCGACCGATGCCGGCGCGAATGCCGTGGCGCTTGAGGTCATAGTCGAGCTCCGAGATAGGCGGACAGGCGCAACAGGTCGGCGAAGATGCCACCGGCGGTGACTTCCGGACCGGCGCCCGGCCCCTGCACGATGAGCGGGTTCGAGGAATAGCGTGTGGTGGCGAAGCGCACCACGTTGTCGGTGAGGGCGATGTTGGCGAACGCATGACGGACATCACACTCGACCACACCGACCGTCGCCTCGCCTGATGCCGTCAACCGCCCTACATAACGCAGCACCTTGCCGGCGGCATCCGCGCGCTCGAAGCGCGCCGCCATGACTGCGTCGTGGGCAGGCAGCCGTTCGAGGAAATCCTGGACGCTGCCCTGCTCGAGCCCCGCCGGGACCAGACTCTCAACCTTAACGTCCGACATCTCGAGCGTCAGGCCCATCTCGCGGCCAAGGATGATCAACTTTCGCGCGACATCCATACCGGAGAGGTCATCCCGCGGGTCGGGTTCAGTGTAGCCGCGCTGCTTGGCCTCACGGACGATGTCGCTGAACGCACGACGACCGTCATAGACATTGAAGAGATACGCGAGCGTCCCTGAGAAGATCCCCTCGATGAGGACGATATCGTCACCGGTCTCGCGCAGATCGCGCAGCGTCTGGATCACCGGCAGTCCGGCACCGACCGTCGCCTCGTAGAGATAGTGGGAGCCGCCCGCGCGTCGCGCGGCATGCAGTGCGCGGTACTGTACGAGCGGCGCGCTGTTGGCCTTCTTGTTCGGCGTCACCACATGGATGCCTGCAGCGAGCCAGCTGGCGTAGTGCGCCGCCACCTCGCCGCTCGCGGTGCAGTCGATGATCACATGGTGCGGCAGGTGTTCAGCGGCCACATGCTCGACGAACCGGCTTAGATCCGCGGGATCGTCCGCGCCATCGAGTGCCTCGCGCCAACCCGCAAGCGGCACGCCCCGCTCGGACAGCAGCATCCGCTGTGACGACAAAAGACCACGGACACGCAGATCGAGCTTGAGGTCGCGACGCAGACGCTCGCTCTGTGAGGCGATCTGCTCGAGCAGCGCTCGCCCGACGATCCCGGGCCCGATGACACCGATCGAGATCGTGTGGGCGGAGAGATAGAAGCTCGCGTGCACCGCACGCAACGCCCGTGTGGCCGCCTTGGACGGCACTACGACGGAGATGTTGCGCTCCGAAGCGCCCTGCGCGATCGCGCGGACGTTCACGCCTGCGGCACCGAGCGCACCGAACACCTTGGCTGCGACCCCTGGCAGACCCGCCATCCCGTCGCCGACCACCGCGAGGATCGCGAGGTCGACATCGACCTCGACCGAGTGGATCTGGCCGTCGGCGAGCTCGCGCGCGAAGGCCGTCCGGACTACCGCGACGGCGCGATCACACTCGATGCGCGGCACCGCGCAACAGATCGAGTGCTCGGAGCTGCCCTGCGAGATCAGAACGACAGAAATTCCCTCTTCCCGCAGGGCACCGAACAAGCGATGCGCGGTTCCCGGCACACCGATCATCCCCGCACCCTCGAGATTGACGAGTGCGATGTCTTCGATGGTGGTGATGCCCTTCACGGGGAGCGCCGATTTGGGATCGGCACAGATGAGGGTCGCAGGCCGCTCCGGCGCGAAGGTGTTGCGAATCCAAATCGGGATCGACCGGCCGACTGCGGGCGCCATGGTCTGCGGATGGATGACCTTGGCGCCGAAATAGGCGAGCTCCATCGCCTCGTCGTACGAGAGCGAATCGATGACCTCTGCATCGGGGACCCGCCGGGGATCCGCAGAGAGCACGCCGTCGACATCCGTCCAGATGTGGATCGTCTCGGCATCGAGCAGTGCCCCGAAGATCGAGGCGGAAAAATCGCTGCCGTTGCGCCCGAGGGTGGTCTGCACACCGCGCGGATCGCTGGCGATGAAACCGGTGATGATCACCGTACCGTCGAATCCAGGCTCGATGTACGAGGCGATGCGCTCGTTCGATGCCTCCCACTGCACCATCGGCCCGAGCGGCCCCGACTCGACCACGACCACTTCGCGTGCATCGAGCCAACGGACCTCGCCACTGCGGCCTGTGCGGCCCGAGTAGAACTCGCGGAACAACCGGGTCGACCAGATCTCACCATACCCGGCGACGACATCGTGGATGTTGCGCGCGGCTGAGCGGGTCAAGCGCACGGCTTTGAGGATGCCTTCGATGTCGGAGGAATCACGGTCAAAGTCTGCGAGCCAGGCGGCCGCGGCGTCGGGCGAGAGCAGCTCACGAGCGATGGCGGCATGGCGGTCACGCAACGGGGCGAGCCCTGCGACGAAGTCCGGATCCTGACGCTCGGCTTTGGCCACGAGTGCAAGCAAGTCGTCGGTCACCCCTTTACAGGCTGACAGCACGACGCCGAGCCGACCAACCGGCTGCGACTCGAGGATGTCGGCCACGCGATGGAAACAGGCGGAGTCAGCGACGCTGGAGCCACCGAACTTGTGTACTACCCAGCCGGCAGATGAAGAAACAGGCATCTCGAAATGAACCCCTGAGGACCCCGTATGGAGCCAGCACGACCCTTAACCGCCGAACTCTATCGGTCGCAGGGCTCCCGAGGCAAGTTCAGCCAACCTCGACCGATGGAAAGCGACCGCCCTGGGGCGATTCTGGCCTACACTGCGCGCCCGATGGATCTCCTAGCACTCTGGCCGTGGTTGCTCGTGCTCGTGGCGTGCTCGCTGTTGGCGGGGGTCGTGGCAGGTCTGCTCGGCGTCGGCGGCGGCATCGTGCTGGTGCCCGTGCTCGATGTCATCCTGCGCGCGGGCGGTGTGTCCGCCGACTGGTCCATGCACATCGCCATCGCGACTTCGCTCGCCACCATCATCCCCACCGCCCTCGTGTCCTCCATGGCGCACCACGCACGCGGTGGCGTCGATTGGGGTATCGCACGGGCCTGGGCACCGGGCATGCTCTGTGGCGCCTTGGCGGGCAGCCTGCTCGCCGCACAGACACCCGACGCTTGGTTGGCGGGCGGGTTCGGCATGGTGGCTGCGGCGGTCGCGGCCAAGATGTTGCTAACCTCCCCTGATCTGCGTCTGGCGGACACGAGCCCGCGCGGCGTAGGAGGCAACCTCATCGCAGCCGTCATAGGTGGGCTGTCGGCGATGATGGGCATCGGGGGTGGCACCTTGTCCGTGCCGGCGATGACGCTCACCGGTGGCGCGATCCACCAAGCCGTGGGTACCGCGGCGTTCTTCGGATTGTTGATCGCGCTCCCGGGCACCCTCGGTTACCTGTCAGCCGACCCCGCCAGCGCTGTGCCGCCGCTGACGCTCGGACTGGTGAGTTTGCCGGCGCTCGCCATCGTCGCGCCATGCACCATGTTGACCGCACCCTGGGGGGCGCGCCTCGCGCACCGGTTGCCACGCCAACTTCTATCGCGGGTGTTCGGGGTGTTCCTCGCGATCGTCGCGCTGCGTATGTTCTACCGGATGTCCACATCGTTCTGACGCACAGTCCCAGCGAGAACCCTCATGACAGAGCCGACAACGACTGAAACCGTCATCCTTGGCGGCCCGTGGTTCGAGGATTTCCATCGCGGGCTGGAATTCGATGCGCCGGCGGTGACCGTCACCGCGAGCCATGCCGCGTTCCACCAAGCACTGTGCGGCGATCGGCTTCGGCTGCCGCTCGACCATCACGCCAGCCGCGCCGTCACCGGCGAGGATTCGCCTCTCATACATCCCTTGGTCGCGATCCACATCGCGATCGGGCAGTCGACTTGGGCCTCGCAGCGCGTCAAGGCCAATCTTTTCTACCGCGGACTCGTGCCGCTGCGGCCGGTGTTTCTTGGGGACACGCTACACACCGTCACGCGCGTGGTCGCTCTGCGCCAGAACCGGCCACAGGCGGGACGCCCTGCCACCGGCATCGTCGCGCTCGAGATCATGACGATCAACCAGCGCGGCGAGACCGTGCTGCGGTTCTGGCGATGCCCGATGATCCCCTGTCGCGACCCGCAGGCCGACACCGGCCACGCGGACGACCTCGAATCGATCGGAAGAAGCTTCGCTGACGGCGATGTGAAAGCACCCCGCGTGGGCTTGCCGAGCGGATGGCGACTCGACATCACCCGCGCATGGCAAGGTCTGCGAGCAGCGGATCTGCAACGCGGTCGACGCTACGCCCTGGAAGCCCGCGATACCGTCACTTCAGCGCCGGAGCTCGTTCGCCTGTCGCTCAACATGGCGATGGCCCACACGGACGCCCGAGTTTCCTACCTCGGCGAGCGCATCGTCTACGGTGGACACACGATCTCGATGTGTTTCGCGCAGCTCACGCGCGCGATGCCGAACCTGCTGCTTCCGCTGTCGTGGGAATCTTGCGATCACCTGGCCCCGGTCAGCGAAGGGGACCGGCTACGCACTGAGTTCACCGTCACCGACCTCGAACCCGTCCACGACACGGCGGGCGGCGGAGTGATGCTGCGCATCTGCGCCATGACCTACGGCGCAAAGGGCGACGACGAGACGGGATCGCCGGTGCTCGACTGGAAATTCTGGGCGTGGAGCCTCTAGGATATCTCTGATATGAACGATCGGGAAGACTTGGCTGAGCGTCTCGCCGTCCATGCGACATCGCTGCAGGCTGGCCATCTGCCGCCCGCGGCGCTCAAGGCAGTACGTACCTTCGTACTCGATTCCCTCGGGGTGGCGCTCTCGGGGTCACGGGTGCCCATGGTCGCGACCCTCAAAGAAGTCGCTGGACTCTGGGGCGCAGGCGATTCGGCACGCATCTGGGGGAGCGGCGAACGAGTCCCGGCGCAGGCTGCGGCGTTCGTCAACGGCTATCAGATCCATAACCAGGAATGGGACTGCGTGCACGAGCCCGCCGTGGTGCATCCTATGGCGGTGGTGCTCGCGACCTTGGTCGCCTTCGCCGAAGCCCGTGGAGGTGTGGACGGCGCTCGTCTCATCGCAGGCTGCGCCGCCGCGGTCGATGTCGCCGCAACGATCGGTCGCGCTGCACGCTCCAAGCTCCGGTTCTTCCGGCCGGCGATGTGCGGCGCACTCGGCGCCACCGCAGGCCTCGCGAACATCCTCGGCTTGGACGCGCGTACGGCCCGCAGCGCCCTCGGCCTGACCTACAGCCAGCTCTCCGGCACCATGCAAGCGCATGTCGAAGGTTCGCCGGCGCTGCCGATGCAGATCGGCTTTAACGCCCGATCGGCACTGCTCGCGATCGAGCTGGCGACCCGCGGCGTCGCCGGTCCGCGCGACTTTCTGGAAGGGCCGCATGGCTACTTCACGCTGATCGACCCCGAATGGGACCCGACCGAGTTCGCGAACTTCGAGACCCGTCACGCCATCACCGAGCTGTCGCACAAGCCCTTCCCGAGTGGCCGCGCGACGCATGGGGGCATCGATGGCTTGCTCACGTTGCGCGATCGGCTGGGCTTTTGCATCGAAGATCTCGAGGATGCCTCCGTCATCGCGCCCCCGTTGGTGCGCCAGCTCGTCGACCGACCTGCCATGCCGGCGATGGCGCCCGCCTACGCGCGGCTGTGCCTGCCCTATGTCGCCGCCACGGCTTTGCTCACCGGCAGCGTCGAAGTCGGCGATTTCGACGCCGCCGCACTGCAGGACAGCGCGCGGCTTGCGCTCGCCGCACGCATCCGGGTCCGGGGTGACGCCAACCCCTCGTTGAGCGCCCTCGCGCCGCAGCGGGTCGAACTGCGGCTACGCGATGGTTCGCAGCACTCGATCGACCTACCTGCGGTCCTCGGCGCCCCCGGGCGTCCGCTCTCGGAGCAGGCCCATCTCGCTAAATTCCGACGCGCCGCCGCCTCGGGTCTTCGTCCGCTGCCTGCGCCACGAGTGGAAGCCCTGATCGCGCTGGTCGAGCGTCTCGAGACGCTCGGGGATGTGCGGCAGTTGGTCGACGCCCTGATCCCTGACTGACCGGTCGCAAGCTCCTCAGGCCGGTCAGCACGTAGGCTCGTAAACCGCGCCGCAGCGACCCGTCAGTGGTACTCCCCGTCAGTGGTACTCCTCGCCACCCGACACATTCATCGCCTCACCCGTGATGTAGGCCGCTTCGCCCGAGGCCAAGAACGCGCAGGCTTTGGCGATGTCGTCCTGCAAACCCGGACGGCCGAGCGGGATCCGGCTGCGCATGTCCGCGAGGTACTGCTCCTCGCTGCGACCGGTTGCGGCGCTGAAGAACTGGTTCTGCCAAGCGCCGAGACCCGTGGTGACATGGTTCGGACAGATCGTGTTGACGGTGATCCGATGTGGCCCGAGCTCGATGGCCGCCGAACGCGTAAGACCGACCATGCCGTGCTTGGAGGCGACATAGGCCGCGGCAAACGGAAAACCGGATTTCGACGCTTGGCTGCCGATGTTGATGATGCGACCGCCGCGTCCCTGCGCGATCATGCGTTGAGCGGCATGCTTGATGCCGAAGAACGTCCCGCGCAGGTTCACACCGAGCACCGCATCCCAGTCGGCTTGAGTGAGCTCCACCGTCGGCTTCATGAGGTAGCCGATGCCCGCGTTGTTGACCATGATGTCGAGCGCACCGTAGCGGGCGACAGCTTGGTCGATCAAAGCCTCGATCTGCGACTCCTCCAGCACATCACAGGCGATCCCGATCGCCTCGCCGCCGGCTGCGCGGATCCCCTCGACGATCCCGTCGATGCCCTCGCTGCTACCGATCGCACCGGCGGGCATCTCGGCGCCGCGTGCCGCCCCGATATCGCTCACCACGACCTTGCAGCCTTCGGCTGCCAACCGCCGCGCCATGGCCTCCCCGAGCCCCTTCGGCCGCCCTGCGCCGGTGATGATGGCGACTTTTCCGTGCAGGTCTGCATAGGTTCCCATCGCTGCTCCTTCTCCGGGTACTCCGGGTTGCCAGTTTCCGATACGGTATTGATACCATGATCGCATGGTCGGATTGCTCTCGGAACTCTCGCCCCCCATCGCACGGGTGACCCTCCACCGCCCCGAGAAGCGCAATGCGCTCTCGAGCGCCCAATGGCTCGGGCTGCGGGAGCTCGCGGCCAAGATCAGTGCGGACCCAGCGATCCGGGTTGCACTGCTGCAAGGTTCCGGTGAGGCCGCTTTCAGCGCGGGCGCCGACATCGCCGAGATGCAGCACAACCGCGACGACCCGAGTGCCATGAAGGTCATGCAGCAAGCGGTGCTCGATGCGCAGGCGGATTGGCAATCGATCCCGATCCCCACGATCGCCGTGATACGCGGGGCGTGCACCGGGGGCGGCTGCGGCCTCGCCCTCGCCTGCGACCTGCGCCTCGCCTCACCCGATGCATTCTTCGCCATCCCTCCCGCGCGGCTCGGGATCGCCTACAGCCTCGCCGACACCAAACGCCTGCAGGACCTCGTCGGTCCCGCGCGCACCAAAGAGATCCTCTATACCGGTCGGCGCATCGGCGCCGAGGAAGCGCTGGCCATCGGCTTGATCAATCACATCGTGGCGGCTGACGGGCTGGCGGCGCGCGCCGAGGACTTGGCGCACGAGATCAGCGGCAACGCCCG
>CAMAQZ010000033.1 GCA_945860725.1 Klebsiella pneumoniae
GAGCTCGTGCGCCGAGCGCGTGGCGCGGAGCTGCCGCCCTCGTTCTGGACGGACCCGCTCATGTACCAAGGCGGCGCCGATTCGTTCCTCGCCCCGCACGCCGGGATCCCGTTGCGAGACCCACAATGGGGCCTCGATCTCGAGGCTGAGATCGCGGTGGTGACCGATGATGTACCGCTCGGTGCGTCGCCTGCGGACGCCGCACAACGCATCCGACTCGTGATGCTGGTGAACGATGTGTCGTTGCGCAACCTCATCCCGGGCGAGCTCGCCAAGGGCTTCGGCTTTCTGCAATCCAAGCCCTCTTCCGCGTTCTCACCGGTGGCTGTCACGCCCGACGAACTCGGGACGGCTTGGGACGGCGCGCGGCTGCACCGACCGCTCGAGGTCTGGATCAACGGACAGCCCTTCGGCCGTGCCGATGCGGGTGTCGACATGACTTTCAGCTTCCCGGAGCTGATCGCGCACGCAGCGAAGACCCGCCCGCTCGGCGCCGGCAGCATCATCGGCTCGGGGACCGTGTCGAACCGCGATGCCGGCGGGGGTCCCGGCAAGCCGGTCGCAGACGGCGGCGCCGGATATTCCTGCATCGCCGAGCAACGCACGGTGGAGACGCTGCGCGACGGCGCGCCCCGCACGCCGTTCCTGCAGGCAGGTGACCGCGTGCGGATCGCCATGCGCGATGCGAGCGGGCGCTCCATCTTCGGGTCGATCGATCAGGAAGTCGTCCCACATGGATGAGCAGGATGGCGGACCTTTGCTGCTCGCCCGTTTCCTGCCGTACCGCCTCTCGGTGCTCGCCAACCGCGCGAGTAGCACGCTCGCCGGACAGTACTCTCAACGCTTCGGCCTAAGCATCCCGCAATGGCGCGTGATCGCAGTGCTCGCGAATGAGCCTGGGATCTCGGCGGTCGAGGTGGCCGAGCGCACGGCCATGGACGAGGTCGCGGTCAGCCGGGCGGTGGCCACGCTGCACCGCGACGGTCGGGTCGATCGGCGCGCGGACGCCGCAGACGGCCGACGTTCACGGCTCGCGCTGTCCGCCGCAGGCCAAGCGGTCTACGCCGAGGTCGTGCCACTCGCGCGCCGCTTCGAGCGTCGACTGTCAGCCGCACTACCCCCTGCAGATCGGCGGGCGCTCGATCGCATCCTCGATCTGTTGCTCAAGGAATTATCGCCTGCGGCTGCAGGACCCGAAGAGGCGTCTCCGTCCTCGCGTATCATCGACGACAGAACGAACTGAGGAATCCTGATGCGAACTTCGATCCCACGCCGACGCCTCTTACTGATCGACCGGATCGTCGCCGCAGCGCGTGGCAAGCGAGGTGCGCCGCGCGCCACGCTGCTGCGCAGCTACTTCATCGGCGTCGGCGAAGAAGACCTGGCAGCGCGACCCCCACTCGAGGCGCTCGCGCTCGCAGTCCGACACGTCGCACTGGCGGACCGCCGTCGCCCCGGCGAGACGCTCATCGAAGTGCTGGCGCCGCAGCCCGCCCCCGCTGGCAAGCGCCCCGTGAGCCAAGTGCTGATCGTCACCGACGACCGGCCTTTTCTCGTCGATTCGATCGGTCTCGCCTTCGCCCGCGCCGGCGTGGGCGTGCACACGCTCATCCATCCGGTGATGCAGGTCGAGCGCGATCGCCGGGGACGATTACAGAGTGCGGTAGGCGCCCATGCGGCACCCGCCAGCGGCAAGGAATCCTGGCAACTGCACGAGATCGACCCGCTGTTCGATTCGGAGGTCCGCGCGGCGCTCGTGACGCTGTTACACGCCGGATTGGCGGATGTCCAAGCCGCCGTGGAGGATTGGCGACCGATGCGCGAACGCATGCGCAACGCCGCACGCGCCCTGGTCGAGCCCACCGCTCGAGACAAAGGCAGTCGCCGAGCCGGGACCGCCCGCGACCGCGAGGAATCGGTCGCGTTGCTCGATTGGATGTACGGCGCGCACTTCGTCTTCCAGGGCTACGAGCATCTGCGACTGCGACAAGGCCGGATGGGCCGCGTCGCACGCAGCGGCCTCGGGATCCTCCGCGAGGCAGGCGCCGACGATACGGCCGCAGCCACCCACGACGGACCGTTGCACATCACCAAATCGCACCGCCGCTCCACGGTGCATCGCCCCGGTCATCTCGACCAGATCTCCGTCCGCGAGCACGACGGGCGCGGCCGGGTGGTGGGTGAGCACCGCTTCCTCGGCCTTTGGACGGCGACCGCTTATTTCGCTGCACCTGCAGAGATCCCCTTGGTGCGGCGTAAGGTGGACGAGGTCGTCGCAGCGTTCGGGCTCGACCCGACGAGCCACGACGGTAAGGCCGTGCTCGCAGTGCTCGAGACTTGGCCGCGCGATGAACTCTTCCAAGCGAGCGTGGCGGAGCTCGTGGGCTTCGTGCGTGGCGCGGTCAACCTCTACGAGCGACGCACGACCCGCCTCCTCATGCGCCACGACGGAGCCGGCGGTTTCTGGTCGTGCATGGTGTTCGTGCCCCGCGACCGCTACAACACCGAGGTCCGGCTGCGTATCGAGCGGTCGCTGCTCGTACGTTGCGGCGGTGATGACCTCGAGTCACAGGTACAGATCGCCCTCTCGCACCACGCGCGATTGCATGTGACGATCCGCGGCGGCAAGGCGTCGCTGGGCACACCGGTCGATGAGGTAGCGCTTCGACGCGAGATCGAGGCCGCCGCCGCCACCTGGCAGGACGGTCTGCAAGACGCTCTCTACGCGGCGTTGCCAGCCGAACAGGCGGCGCGGCTGCTGTTGCGTCACGGTACCCGCTTCCCTGCATCCTACGAGAGCGAGGTCGCCCCGGCTGAGGCATTGGCCGATGTGTCCGCGCTGGAAGCGCTCGCGTTAGATCCCGCACAACCGCAGTTGCGTCTCTGGCGTCCGGTCGGAGCCCCGCGCAGCCGGGTGCACCTGCGCGTCGCACGCCGCGGCGGCCCCGCACCGATCGCGGAACTGCTGCCGGTGCTCGAAAATTTTGGTCTACGCATGCTCGCCGAGCGGCCCTGGCGGATCGAACCGCTCTCCGGTCCGCCGTCACCCGGCGTCGACGATGTCGCGCTTCAGGACTTCGAATTGGAGCTGCGTGAAGCGCCCGTCGCCACCGACCCACTGCGCGCAGGCGAGCGGTTCCTCGCCGCGGTGCGCGCGGTGCGCGCCGGCGATCTCGATGATGACCCTTTCAACCGCCTGGTCCTGCTGACCGCCCTCGATGGCCACGAGACGAGCGTGCTGCGTGCCTGCTGTCGTTGGCTGCTGCAGACCGGCATCCCCTTCAGCCTCGTCTACATGGCGCGCACCCTCGCCGCCCATCCCGCCCTCGCCACGGATCTTTGGCGGCTCTTCACGCTGCGTCTGTCGCCGGTGTCGGGCGCTGCGGCAGAGCGCGCGGCGTCGCGTGCCGCCACACGGCTCGTCGAGCGGCTGCAACAGCGGCTCGAGGCGGTCTCGCACGCCGATGAGGATCGGATCCTGCGCGCCTTCCTCAGTGTCATCCTGGCCACGCTGCGGACCAACTTCTTCCAACGCGATGCGGCAGGTGGGCGCCGCGCCGCACTCGCCCTGAAGATCGACCCGCATGCAGTGGCCGGTCTGCCGCTGCCACGGCCGTACCGCGAGATCTACGTGCTCGGACCGCGCGTCGAAGGCGTGCACCTGCGGATGGGCGAAGTGGCGCGTGGCGGACTTCGTTGGTCCGACCGGCGGGAAGACTTCCGCACCGAGGTGCTCGGGCTGATGAAGGCCCAGAACGTCAAGAACACACTGATCGTGCCCGTCGGCGCCAAGGGCGGTTTCGTGCCGCGCCGGTTGCCCGCCGGCGGCTCACGGGATGCGATCCAGGCCGAGGGCATAGCCGCGTACCGCATCTACATCGGTGCCCTGCTCGACATCACCGACGACATCCAGGGCAAGCGCATCGTCCCGCCCGCTGCCGTTCACCGACTCGATGGCGACGATCCGTACCTCGTGGTCGCCGCAGACAAAGGTACGGCGACCTTCTCTGACATCGCCAACGGCGTCTCGGTGGAGCGCAGTTTCTGGCTCGGTGACGCGTTCGCCTCCGGCGGCTCGGCAGGTTACGACCATAAGAAGATGGGTATCACTGCGCGTGGCGGCTGGGAATGCGTCAAGCGCCACTTCCGGGAGATCGGTGTGGACACGCAGTCGCAGGCGTTCACCGTCGCCGGTATCGGCGACATGTCTGGCGATGTGTTCGGTAACGGCATGCTGCTTTCACGCGAGATCCGCTTGGTCGCAGCGTTCAACCATCAACACGTGTTCCTCGATCCCGCCCCGGATCCGGGGCGCTCGTTCGCCGAGCGTGCACGGCTCTTCGCGCTGCCGCGTTCGGGCTGGAGCGACTACGACAAGCGGGCGCTGTCGCGCGGCGGCGGCGTGTTCGAGCGCAGCGCCAAGTCGATCACACTTCCGGGGGAAGCACGCGCGCTGCTCGGCATCGAGACCGCAGCCGCGACGCCGAACGAGATCATCCGTGCGATCCTGCGCCTACCGGTCGACCTGCTCTGGAACGGCGGCATCGGCACGTATGTGAAGGCAGCGACCGAATCCCACGCTGCAGCCGGCGATCGCACTAACGATGCGGTCCGCATCGACGGATCCGAACTGCGCGCCAAGGTGGTCGGCGAAGGCGGCAACCTCGGCGTCACCCAGCGCGGTCGGGTCGAGTTCGCGCTCACGGGCGGACGCATCAACACCGACTTCATCGACAACTCAGCAGGCGTCAACACCTCGGATGTCGAGGTCAACCTCAAGATCCTGACCAATGCCGTCGAGGCGCGCGGTCGTCTGCGCCGTACCGATCGCGACCGGCTGTTCGCGCGGCTCACCGACGAAGTCGCCGCTCTGGTGCTGCGTAACAACTACCTGCAAAGCCAGGCACTCTCCACGCTGGAGCTGCATGTGCATAGCCGTCTGCCGGAGCTCCAAGGCCTCATCGGCGGTCTCGAACGCAGCGGTGATCTGAACCGTGCCGTCGAGCACCTGCCCGATGACGAAGCGATCATGCAACGCCGCAAGCAAGGACAGGCGCTCACTCGGCCGGAACTGGCCGTGCTGCTGTCGTACTCCAAGATTTGGCTGACCCGGCAGCTTCTCGCCTCGGATCTTCCGGAGGACAAAGGCTTCTCCAAAGAATTGATGCGCTATTTTCCGGCGGCTGTGCGTACCCGTTTCACAGCGGATATCCGTCGTCACCGCTTGCGGCGGGAGATCGTGGCGACGGCGGTCACCAACAGCCTGGTCAACCGCATGGGTCCGACTTTCGTCGGCCGGGTCTGCGCGGACACCGGCGCCAGCGCCGCCGATGTGGCACGCGCCTGGGGCATCGCCCGCGACGCTTTCGAGACACGCGCACTGTGGGGATCGGTCGAGGCGCTCGACAACAAAGTGCCCGCTGCCGCCCAGTACGCCATGCACGGCGAGTCGGCACGACTACTGCGCCATGCGACGGTCTGGCTGCTGCGCCAGCGACCCGGCCGGTTGGCGGTCGCTGAAGCCGTCGCTGAGTACACCGTACCGATCGCTTGCCTGCGCCGCAGTCTGCCGCGGGTCCTCCATGGCCTGGCGCTCGAGACCTGGCGCAGCACCCGGAACCGGCATGTCGAGTCGGGTGTCCCGGTGTCCATCGCCGAAGAGGCCGCCGGCCTCGATGCCCTCGATGCCGCGCTCGACATCTGCGAACTCGCGCGCAACGGCGGCAGAGCGGCGGGGCCTGCCGCCCTTGAAAACGTTGCCCAGGCGTGGTTCGGCGTTTCTGCACGGCTCGGTCTCGATCTGCTCGCCACCCGTATCGACTCGTTGGCGGTCGATGGTCCGCTCCACGCGAAGGCCCGCTCTGGCATCCGCGACGGTCTGCGCAGCTCACAGGTCCGCATCCTCGCCCGATTGCTGAGCGGCACCCTGTCGGGCAGCGATCTGCGCGACCGAGGCTGGACGGCATGCTGGGATCGATGGGCGGCAACGCGGGCCGTCCAGCTCGAAACTTGGCAGCGCACGCTGCGCGAAGTGCAGGCGAGCGGTGGTGCGGATTTCGCATCCCTCTCGGTCTGCGTCGAGGCGTTGCGGGCGCTGGCGGATTGAGCGACCCGACGGCTTCAGATCGTCCGGCGCAGCGGCTACGCCTGTCGCTCTGCATCACCACGCATGCCCGGGCTGACGCGCTGGCCGCCGTGCTCGCCTGCGTGGCGGCACAAACCTCTGCACCGGATGAGATCCTGGTCGTCGAGGACGGCGAGGATCACGCGACCGCGGCGTTGCTCGCCGCCGATCAGGCGTCGCGGCTGCCGCTGCGGCATCTGCGTCAACCGCATCTCGGTTTCCGGATTGCTCGAATGCGTAACCTCGCACTCGCCGCGGCACGCGGCGACTACCTCGTGCTCGTCGATGGCGACATGCTGCTCCATCGCGGATTCATCGCAGATCATCGACGCTGCGCCCGTCGCGGTCACTACACCCAAGGTGTCAGGATCAACCTCGATGAGCGCACGAGCCGCAGGCTGCTCACCGATGCCGCTTCGGCACCGCAGCGTTTTCCGAGCGTCGCTTCCCGGGGACGCTTCGGGATCAGGCGGCTCGCGCTCTGGCATGCGCCAGCGCTGCAACCGCTGTTGCACCGGGCAGGGACCGGGCTGCTGGCGGTCAAATCCTGCAACCAAGGATTTTGGCGCGAAGATCTCTTTGCCGTGAACGGCTGGGACGAACGGTTCGAGGGCTGGGGCCCCGAAGACAAGGAATTGTGTGCGCGGCTCGAGCATCACGGAGTGCATCGACAAGCGCTGCTCGCGGGCGGTATCGCCTGCCATCTGCACCATCCTCCCGCCTCACGCGGACGGCGCGCGCTCAATGAATCCCTTTTGGCGGAGACGATCGCCGCACGGAGCGTGCGCTGTGCGCGGGGCGTGGCGGACCACTTGCCGGTGATCATGCCGCGCCTGAGTGCAGCACCGATCGATGACCCGCATGCTAGGATTTGAGACAGTCCGAGAACCAGAGAGACCCGCGATGCCCACTGCACAGACCGCTTCGGATCGACCGCTCCCGGGCCGATTGATCCTCGCCCGCCACGGCCAGAGCACCTGGAATGTCGACAACCTGTTCACCGGCTGGACCGACGTCGACCTTTCGCCGCTCGGCCGTGAAGAGGCTGTGCGTGCCGGAAACGACCTGCTGCGCGAAGGTATCCGCATCGACCTCGCCTTCACCTCCGTGCTCAAGCGCGCGATCCGCACGCTCTGGATCATGCTCGACACGATGGACCGGATGTGGATCCCGGTGGAGCGCGACTGGCGGCTCAACGAACGGCACTACGGCGCGCTGCAGGGCCTCAATAAAGCGGAGACCGTGGCGCGCCACGGTGAGGCCCAAGTGAAGATCTGGCGACGCAGCTACGACATCCCGCCGCCGCCACTCGCAGCGGATGATCCGCGCCACCCGCGCTTCGATCCACGCTACGCCGGCGTCGGAGCCGCATCGCTGCCCGCGACCGAATCGCTTGCCGATACGCTCGCACGCGTGGGGCCGTACTTCGGATCAAGGATCGCGCCGGAGCTGCTCGCCGGCCGCAATGTGCTCATCACCGCGCATGGCAACAGCCTGCGCGCGCTCATCAAGATGCTCGACGGTGTGTCGGAAGCGGAGATCGTCGAGCTCAATGTTCCGACCGGCGTCCCGCTCGTGTATGAATTCACGCCGGGGTCAGCCGAGCTGCACCCTGCGGGACGGCGCTATCTGGGTGACCCCGAGGCGATCCGTGCCGCCGCCGAAGCGGTCAGACGCCAGACCGACCGGCGCTGAGCACAGCGAGAGCGCCCGCTGCGTCACCCGGAGCGCACCACCGGAGCGCACCACCGGAGACGCACCATCGGGGACGGGTCAGTGGTGATCGCCCCGTGAGGGCGAACGGGGTTTCTGCGCGGCGGAACGCAACGCGCCCATGGCGTCAGAGCCTGGCGCCCAACCGTCGTAACGCCCATCCTCAGCCTTCGCCAACTCGCGCAGACGGGTCGCAGCGGCGCGGATCCCGACCTCGTTGACCTGCATCGACTTGCGGGCATGCAGACTGATCGGCAGATCCTTCGGACCGTCGACGGAGCGGACATCCGGCGTGAAGAGGTCTTCGACGAGACGGGCGGATACTCGCTCCGCGGCCTCAACCGAGGGCATCGCGAGGAAGAAGTCCACTTCCATGGGCTTGAACGGATCCATTCCGCTGCGCCGCAGGCGTTCGACGAAACGCGTGTCGTAATCCTCTTCGCGGGAATCGCGCAGCGCCCTGACCTTCTGGAAGATGCGAAAAAGGATGACCACGGCGCCAACGGCCAGCAGCAAAAGCATGTAGTCCATCAGGTACCCCCGAAGTCTGGCGTGATCCGCCGGTCACTCGTCCTGCGCGATGGTGACGCGCAATCCGTCGAGCGCATCGGTCATGTCGACCTGACAGGACAGACGCGAACCTTCCTTGTGGTGGGCGAGTTCCTGCAGCAACTCGCGCTCGTCCGACATCGGCGCGGGCACTTTGGCGAGCCATGCCGGATCGATGTAGATGTGGCAGGTGGCGCAGGAGCACATCCCACCGCAGATGGCCGCGACGCCATACTCGAGTTCGCGCAGGGTCTCCATGACCTTGAGACCGGCACGGGCCTCGACTTCGTGCTGTTGTCCGTCGCGGTCGATCACAATCAACTTGGGCATGGGCGGGATCCTGCAGGAATCGGCTAGGGGGAGGACGGATAGTTTGCCTAAGCGCTGCCGGGGATGCCAGTACGAAGCGCCTGCCAAAGTGCATCGAGCAATCGCCGCAGACGGACCTTGACGTCGAATCCAGCCCGTCGCTCGCACGGTACGGCAGCGACCCAATCGAGCGGCGGCGATGGTGCGCCAGCCATCAGCGCTGCCAGATCATCGTCGACATCACCGGCATGGGCGTACTCCCAATCGAGCAACACCCAACGACCGTCCGAGCAAAGGAGGATGTTGCCCGGTGTCAGATCGCCATGCACCAGACACGCCGGCGCGGCCGCGGCGCGAAGGTGGGTCTCCTGCACGGCATGCCACTGCCCGATCGCGGCGGAAAGCTCGGCGTCGAACCCAGCCGCCGTCCCCGGCGACTGCGCAGCGAGCCGCTGATGCAGCGCACGCACGCGGGCCGCCAGGTCGAGCGTCGGCAGATCAGGCGCTGGCACCCCGCGCAGCCGCGCCAGGATCTCGAGCATCGCCGCGCATCTTGCAGGTCGCTGCGGCCAATCGGACTCGAGCGGTCGTCCGTCCAGCCACGGCATCGAGATCCACTGTTCCTGCAGGTCGAAGTCGACCACCGGCGGGGCGAGACCGCGCTCTGCCGCGAGCCGCTGCGCGATGACCTCTGACGGAAAATGAGCACCGAGCAGCGATTGGGCCGCCGGATGCCACTCGCGACGCAACAGCGGCCCTTCGGCGCCCTCGATGCGCTGCAGGCGATGCAGCCCGCCGCCGCGCAGCATCACCCGTCCCGCTCCGCACCCGACCCCCGCTCAGAGACACCCAGGGGGTCTCGACCCGCTGCGTCGATCATGGCGTCGCGCGACCAACGCCGCAGCCCGATGAGCGCTATCGTGAAGTACACCGCAAAAAGTACCGAGACGAGCGCCAGCCCTTGGCTGAAATAGAGCACGAAAGAGGCGGCGTCGACGATCAGCCAGTAGTGCCAATTCTCGAAGATCGCACGGGCCGTAAGCCAGGTGGCGAGCAGGCTTCCCAAGGTCACGGCAGCATCGAGCCGTGGCCATGCCGCATCGGTCCAACGCGCGAGCAAAGGTGCCAAAGCCAGCGTACCGAGGACGATCGCCAGCAGCGCCCAAACATGATGGCGCACGGGCCAACGACCAATGGTCACGCGCGTATCACCCTGTCCCGACCCGCGCGACCAGTTGCGGTAGCCGTACACGGCCAACACCACGTACAGCGATTGCAGCGCAGCCTGCAAGGGCAACCGTGCCCCTGCGGCGAGCCATGCGAGTGACGCCGAGGAGACAGCACCGAAGACCCAGGCGCGGCGGTCACGCCGGACTGCGAGCAGCGCATAACCGAACCCCGAGATCAGCGCCAAAACTTCCAGCGGCGAGGACGCGCGCAGTTGCACGATGACCTGTTGCGCGAACTCCATGTGACGACCCCCGTGCCGCGCTGCTCAGCGCAGGGTCCATGAGACGGTGAGCCCCGCCTGCCGCGGGTCCGTCTTCTGGACATATAGTTTGTCGGGGAAGTCCGGCGGCTCGTTGCCGAAGAAGAACCCGCGCTGCGCACAGGTCCGATCGAGCGCATTGCGCAACCACAGGCTCGCGCTCCAGCGCGGTGTCTCGAAACCGGTGCGCAGCGCCGCCTGAGTGCAGGCCTGCGACCGCTGGTCGTGGCTGTCGGAAAAATAGAAGGCCTCGGCGTGCTGCAGGTCCAGGCGCGCGAAGAGACCGCGGGCCGCGCGCCAGTCGACGGCGAGCGAGTACTGGCCACGCGGCGCATGCGCCTGATCGCGGCCTGAGAGGTCACGGTCGTCGGGCCGGTAGTCGGTGAACGGTGAACGCAGCAGCGCTGCCGTGCCCTGCAGCGTCAAGGTCGGCGACGGCCGCCACGACAAGGCGGCCTCGAGACCGTAGTTGGCGCCACGCGCGGCGTTGTCGGTAAGGTAGATGAACGAGAGTGGATCACCCGGGTCGACCTGCACCGATGTGCTCACCTGCTGTGCACGCCGCCACATGTGGAAGACTGCGACCTCGGCGGTCAATCCCCGTCCGTCATCCGCGTGTTTCCAACCGAGTTCGAGGCTGTAGAGTCCCTCCGCGTCGTAGACCCTACGCGTCGTCGGGATCGCCGCACCGATGTTGAAGCCACCACCTTTGTAGCCGCGGGCGAGCGACAGGTAGCCGAAGCCACCCGCCTGCGGCCGATACTCGAGGGTCAGGTCACCGCCCCACAGGGTCTCGACGGGCTCGAGCGCGCTGCCGTCGGTGTCGGCGTAGCGCACCACCCGACGCTCGACCCGCAGCCCGGCGCTGGCGCGCCAACGCTGCGCGAAATCGCGTTGCCGCGTGCCATAGGCGGCGAGCGTACGGGCGCGGTAGTCGGAGACCAACCCCCGATAGACCTCTCCACCGTACAGATCCAGCTGGTCGTTGCGCTCATCGACCTGCGAGGCATACACGCCGGCCACCCAGTCGGAGGCGCCGGCGGAACGCAACCGCAGATCCTGAGAAACGGTGCGATGACCACGCAGAAAACGCGACGTGAAGTCGTAACCGGGATCTGCGCCCCAATCACCGTCGAAGGCGTAGACGATGTCCGCATCGGCGATCGCCGTCACGCTGCGCAATATCAGTTCGTCCTCCCGCTCCAGCGTGAGCGACAGCCCGCGCGAGAGCTGTCGGTCGCGCCCTGGTTGATCGGAGCGGGTGACGCGCGAATTATCGAGGGCAAAGGCGTCGAAACCGTTGTCCTGTTCGACCCACAGCGTCGACACATCGGCTGTCCATCGCGCGGCGGGCGCGAACGCGGCGCGCAGCCGCAGGGTCCGCTCATCGAGTCCGTTGGTATCGTTGCGACCGAGCGTCTCGTTGCGTCGCGAACCGTCGCTGCGATGACGCTGCACGACCGCACGCCAGGCGCCTTCTTCCCCTCCCCAGCGACCGGCGAGCCGGCCACCCGCGACGAGACCGAGGGCGATCGTAGAGGCTTCACCCACCGTCGATTCAAGACGCAGCAGCGGCTCGGGACGTGGCGCGGCGGTGGAGAGGTTGATGAGTCCGGCGAGCGCGTTGGCGCCGAGAGTGGTCCCTTGCGGTCCACGCAGCACCTCCACTTGGCCGAGGTCGAGCAGCGTGGCAGGCATCCCGACCCCGGAGAAATCCATACCGTCAATCAGGAACCCGACCGACGGGTTGGGGGCGCCCTGCCACTGATCGGTCTCGCCGATGCCCCGCAACTGGAAGTAACGCGGACGCGAGGTCCCCGAGGCCCAATTGAGGTTCGGCACCAGTCCGAGCACATCCTGCAGGTGCTGTACGCCCGCGCCACGCAGCGTCGCCGGGTCGAGCACCGTGGCGCTGACCGGGGTCTCGACGAGCGGTGCCGGACGCAACCGCGCCGTGATCACGACCTCCTCGAGCGGGTCGGCTGACGCGGACACGCCAAGTGGGGTCGACAACAGTAACCCCAGCCAGATGGACGGGCACGACAATGGGCGCAAAGTGGACACCTTCTTCCTCCGCCGGCATTAACCGGATCAGGTTCTAGGGTTCGACGCACTGCGCGCCATCTCAGGCCTTACGACCACCCCTGGGTACTGGCATCTTCTCCGACCTATCAATGCTCTGCAAGCGCCACCGGCGATGACCATGAAATCCCCATTGGGGTCGCCTACAATCGCGTCGCGAGCGTTCCTCAGGGCGGGTCGCCAGCGCCAAGGAGCCGGGCCATGACCAAAACCGTCCAACTGTGCCGTGTCGATGCCTTCACTCAGCAACGCTTCACCGGGAACCCGGCAAGCGTGGTGTTGGGCGCCGAGCTGCTCTCCGACGAGGAGATGATCGCCATCGCGCGCGAACTCAACAACGGTGACACCGCCTTCGTGTTGCCGCCGGACGGTAGCGACCACGACCTGCGGGTACGCTTCTTCACGCCGCGCTCCGAATCAGGTTTCGTCGGCCATGCCACGGTGGCCACGCACTTCGTGCTGTCGCGCGTGCCGGGTGCGCCGAAGCGTCTGCGCCAACGCCAGAAAGCCGGCATCGTCGATGTCGAGGTGCGCGGCGAGGGTCCGGATCGGCGCATCGCCGTCCGCCAGAGCGCCCCCCCCCTCGGGCGCGAACTCAACAATCGTGAGCGCCTCGCGGTGCTCGACGCGCTCGCGCTCTCGAGCAGCGATCTCGACCCGCGCTGCGAGATGCGCATCGTGGGCGGCGCCGGTAACCGTCTGCTCATCGGGGTTCGCAGCCCGCAGCAACTGAAGGCGATGAAGCCCGACTTCAACCGCCTTAATACCTTGTCGGCACAGCTCGGCGCCGCCGGACATTTCGTCTTCACGCTGGACTCGCAGATCGAGGGCTGTTTGACGCTCTCGCGGATGTTCTGTCCCGCGATGGGCATCCCGGAGGATCCGGTGAGCGGTAACGCGCACGGACTGCTCGGCGCCTACCTCTCGCACCACGGCTTGCTGCCCCGTGACGCCGACCGCGCTGCGTTCTCGGGTGCCCAAGGCCAGTTCATGCAGCGTCCCGGGCGCGTCGATGTTGAGCTCGAGTTCGCCGACGGCGCACTCGCCGGCGTCTGGATCATCGGCAGCGCGACGATGGTGTTCGAGACGTCGATCAGTCTTTGAAGCGCGGATGGCCCACGGGCCATCGCCAGCGGAGCAGCACGTCGAGCACGTGCGCGGACAAGGCGCCGAGCAGCCACATCGCGACGATCATCCAAGACTGATCGAGCAGCGCGGACCGCACCGCCATCATCAGCAAGCCGCCCGAGACGAGGTTACCGAGATATTCGCGCGGCGCGAGGCCCGTACCTCGTCGATGCCAGAGCCACACCAGCGCAGCGGCCTCCAACGCGATCAGCGCGACGATCGCGAGCAGCAGACTGCCATCGGCGAAGCGCGCGGCGAGCATACGGTCGAAGCAGCCGGGAGATCAGGTCCGTGCGAAGCCGAACAGGTGTGCGACATCCTTGAAGAACACGCGGATGTGCGCCATCGGATCGCGCCGCACCAGGCGTTTGTGCATGTACGACTCCCAGGTGAGACGCTGCACATCGGGGTCCTCGCACATCTTCACGAAGCGTTCGCGACGGGCGTCGCTCGAATACCAGAAGTACTGCAGCAGACCGAGCACCCAGAAGACACGGCCGTGCTGCACCATGAACTCGCGGCGCGCGGCCTTGAGCGCACGAGGATCGCCGCTCTCGAGGCAACGCATCAGGGCGTCGGCGGCCATGCGACCGCAGGCCATCGCGTAGTAGATGCCCTCGCCCGAGGCCGGAGCGACCACGCCGGCGGCATCGCCCGCCACCAGCACGTCGCTACCGTTGTCCCAGCGTCGCAGCGGTTTGAGCGGGATCGGCGCGCCCTCGCGTCTGAGAACCTCAGCGCCCTCGAGCCCGGCGATGCGCCGCAGGTCGCCGACGGCGTGACGGATCGAGAATCCCTTGTGCGCCGTGCCAGCACCCGCGCTGATGGTGTCGCCGTGGGGGAACACCCAGGCATAGAAATCCGGTGACAGTTTGCCCTGATAGTAGACATCGCAGCGGCTGCCGTTGTAGCCCGACGGCTGCGACTGCGGCGTGCGCAGGATCTCGTGATACGCGTATACGAAGGGCGTCTCGCGGCCGCCGGCGATGCACTGCCTCGCAACCTCAGACCGCGCGCCGTCGGCACCGAGCACGAGTCGTGTGCGGACCTGACGGGTCGCTTCGACGCCCGATCGGTTGGCTGCGGAGGCAGTCTTCGGCGTGAAGTGCAGGATCGCGCAACCATCGGTGTCGCGCGTCAAAGAGGTGAAAGTGCCCGACTCGCGGGCGGCCCCGCTGCGCTGTGCGCGAGCGCGCAGCCACTCATCGAAGACCTCGCGATCGACCATGCCCACATAGCCGCCGTCGATCGGCATGTCCACGGCCTTCGCGCTCGGCGAAAGCATCCGCGCCGACGTGATTCGGGCCACCAGCAGTTCGGGCGGTATCTCGAACTCCTCGACGGCCTTCGGCGGGATCGCGCCACCGCAGGGCTTGATGCGACCGGCACGGTCGAGCAGGAGCACCCTCCAGCCACTGCGTGCGAGATCATCGGCGGCGGTCGCGCCACAGGGGCCACCCCCGACCACGACCACATCGTATTCAGGGACATCGTATCCAGACATCTGCGCGCTCATGTCAGTTCCTCCCAGCCGGCGCCCAGCGCCCATCTGTCTCTGTTGCGACCGACCCGGCGACCGACTCGGTGTCCTCGCCACTCAGACGCATCGCATACAGCGTCGCCAAGACGAACAGCACCGCTTCGGCGACGAACACCACACCATAGGCGAGCGGTGCAGAGCCGCTGGCGGCCTTGGCGAGATCCACCGCGCCCGTGGCGAGGATGCCGCCCAAGCCGAATGCGCAGGCCTGCGCAGCGCCCCAAAGACCCATCCGCGTGCCCTCGCGCGACTCGCGGCCACGGCCAACGAGTCCCATCATCGAACCGATCGCCGCCACGGCGAACGCGCCGTTCGCGAGACCCAGCATGAAGACCGTGGCGCGCAGCGGCCAAGCCTGCCCGACCAAGCCGCCGATCGCGAGCAGCACCAGCATCGCGGCAGATCCGACGCAGCCACCGATGGTCCAAGCCCGCAGGGATCCCAGACGGCTCGCCGCACCCGCGGTGCAGAACACGGCGACCACGATCATGCCGATCAACACGCCGCCACTCTGTAGACCCGAGAGCCGCGTCGAGTCCGCCGGGCTCAACCCGAACACCGTGCCGGCGAACGGCTCGAGCACCAGATCCTGCGCACTGTAGGCGAGCATCGACATGAATACGAAGCTCGCGAGGCGCCGCGAATGGGGCTCCTGCCAGACCTCGCGCAGCGCCGTCCAGAAATCGGGCGGCGGCGCTGCACGCGAGGCCGCCGCCTGCGCATTACGCGCCGCACCGCGCGGCCGCTCGACGCCCCAGACCGCAAGGCAGGTCACGAGGAACGCTCCCGCGGCGACCACGGCGGTGACTTCCACCAGACGACCGAGAGAGAACGGCTCGAGCATCTCTCCCACGATGACCGTGGTGACGATGAAGCCGGCGATCATCATCACCCAGGTGACGGTCGCCGCCGCCGCGAGGCGGGTCGGTGCGACACTGGTCGAGATCAGCACCAACAGCGCCGTGCCGCAGGCGCCCACACCGAGCCCGACCGCGACGAACGCCAGCACGGATAACGCGATGCCGAGGGCAAGGTCCGTCGGCATCAAGGCGGTCGCGAGCGTCGCGCCTACGGCGCCAGCGCCGAGCACCGCAATGCCGCCGATGATCCACGGTGTGCGTCGACCGCCGATATCCGAACCGTAACCGAGCCGCGGACGCAGCACCTGGACGAAGTAATGGATGGCGACCAGCACACCGGGCAGCAGCGCCGGCAAGGCGAGTTCGACAACCTGGACGCGGTTCAAGGTGGAGGTGGTGATGACGACGAGCGCGCCGATGGCCGCCTGTACGAGACCCAGCCGCACGATGCCGAGCCATCCGAGGAACGCGCCGGAGCCGGCGGAGCGGCGATCAAGGGTCATGCGGTGTTACCTCCTTGCGTACGGGCGGGTCAAGCGGGCGGGCGGATCGCGAACGCGCTGACCATCATGCCGAGCACGTAGAGCGGCACGCCGGCGGCGTTGTACCAGACATCGAGTTCGGCAGGACGCTGCAGCAGACGCCGCATCATCAGCAACTGGCCAATGAGCAGCGCGGCGAGGATGCCGGCGTGCAGCGGACGGTCCCACAGGAACAGCAGACCGATCACCGCGATCTGCGCGGCGACCATGATGAGGCAGGCGACCTGCGCGGCACGGTCGACGCCGAGGCGGACGGGCAGCGAACCGACGCCCATACGGCGATCACCCTGCACCGACTTGAAATCATTGAGCGTCATAATGCCGTGCGCGCCGACGCTCCAAGCCCAAGCTAGCGCGAGGTTGCGCGCATCGGGCATGGCCGCGGTCATGACCGCGAGCGCGGTGAGCCAGGGCACGCCTTCATAGCAGGCTGCGACCGCCGCGTTGCCCCACCAACCGTTACGCTTGAGGCGCAGCGGCGGCGCGCTGTACGCCCAGGCGAGCGCGAGACCGACGGCCGCGGCGCCGAGCA
Organism: Klebsiella pneumoniae; assembly: GCA_945860725.1. Classification (GTDB taxonomy): domain Bacteria; phylum Pseudomonadota; class Gammaproteobacteria; order Steroidobacterales; family Steroidobacteraceae; genus UBA964. The sequence goes on from CAMAQZ010000033.1 coordinate 16,869, forward strand.
CCCACGGACCGAGCATCGCGGCGACCGCGAGCGAGACGAAGGTCCAGAAGATGGCGATGTAGAGCCCCCATCGGCCCGGCATGCGGCCCGAGGGGATGGGGCGTCGCGGTTCGTTGATGGCGTCGACATGCCGGTCGAACCAATCATTGACCGCCTGGCTCGTACCACAGACCAATGGTCCAGCTAACAAGATGCCGAGCCCGATCAGGGGCCACTGCCCAGCCGGGGAGACACCGCTCGCGATGACGCCGCAGCCGAACGCCCACATCGGCGGGAACCAAGTGACGGGCTTGAGCAGCTCCAATGTCGCGGCCCAGCCGGGTCGCTGCCGAGGGAAGAGACTGCTCGCCGTGCGTGCCATGACTGAAAAATAGCCATGACAACAGTCACTGTCAACCAAACTTTACAGTCGGGCAGGGCTCAAGGCGGATCCTCGCCACCGCCCTCGCCGGCCTCGAGGTCGCCAAGGCCATAGCGGCGCAGCTTCACATAGAGGCTCTGCCTCGACAGCCCCAGCATCTCGGCGGCCGAGGCGCGGTTGTCCCGGGTGAGCTCCAAGGCCGCTTCGATGCACAACCGTTCGATGACATCGGTGGTCTCGCGCACCAGTTCCTTGAGCGAAACCCGCCCGACGAGCTCGGTGAGCTGCTCTACCGAGCGCGTCAGGGCACGCGGACTACGCCCCTCGGCCGCCCGTCGCCGGCGCAGCGCAAAGCCGAACGCCGGCTCCTCTGGAGCCCCGAGCCGGGTGGCCGAGATCTCGACCTCGGCGCTGCCGCCGAGGTCGCCGCGTAACCGGGTGGCGAACTGCCGCAGCTCACCGCTTTCGCGCAGATTGGCGAGCAACACCCCGAGGTCCACACCGGAACGCCCGAGCCAACGCTCGAGCGACTCGCCGAGGGCCTGCTCTTCGGTGGCCAGCTGCGCGATATCGATGAAGGCACGGTTCAGCTCCAAGATACGGCCGTCCGCGTCGGTGACCACCATTGCGTCAGGCAGACAGACGAACATTTCGGTGATGCGGCTGCGCCCCGACACGCCCGCGCTGACCTGCCCGTCGGCATGACCGTTGGGGGGACGCTGGGTCGCCCCAGCGGGGCCGACCGCCTCGATGCGCAGCAAGGCGTGCGAACTGTTCTCTTGCCGGAAGATCAGCGCCGGCAGGCGACACTCGCGGCGTTCGTGCGCAAGACGGGCGCGCAGCGGTTCCGCTCGTCCGGCAGCCCGCAGCGCCGCGAACCACTCGGGCAACGCACGGCCGCTCACGGCGTCCAACTGCTCGGCGAACGGCTTGCCAACGATCTGACGGGCATCCTCACCGAGCAGCCGTGCCGCCATGGGGTTGGCTTCCACGACCTTCTGGGTACCGAGGTCTACCACCACAATCGGCTCCGCGCTCGACTGCAGCAACAAACGGTAGCGGGCCTCCGCCAGCCGCAGGCGCGAGTAATCACGCTCGAGCGACTGCTCGGCTTCGATCAATCTTTGTTGCATGCCCGCAAGTACGCGCAGGTCGCGGCCGAGCGCCAACATCTGGTTGCTGTCGTCGAGCCGCCGCAAAGTCCAGGAGATCGCGACCGTGCCGCCCCCTGGCAGAGGATGGTTGGCGTGTCGCGCGCGCGGGGGAGGGGCTGGCGAGTCGACTTCGCCGAGGAGCAGTGCGATCTTGGGTTGGCTGTCGACGCAGACGACGCCTCCCATGGGCTGACCGATCCAGTCGCCCGCGAGGTCAGCGGCGAGCTCCTCGCTGCCGAACGCCATATCGCGGATGATGCCGCGGCGATCAAGCACGAGAACGATATCGGCCGCTGCAGTGACGAGCCCGGCGACCGTTTCGGCAGCGAGTCCGTCGAGGGCCTTCCTTGGCGCCTTGAAATTCATCTGTTTAAGGTTCGCTTGTCATTTCTCTTGGCCTGCTCTCTTGGCCTGCCAGATCGAGCAACTTCTGCGCTTTGACGACCGCTTCGCGTCCATCGCGCGCCGTGGCGTCTGCTCCCACCAACGCGGCCCGCTCGGGATGCTCATCGAAGGGCAGACCACCGACCATGACCCGCAGGTCCGGGTTGAGGGAGGCGCGCCGCACCCGCCGCAACAACCCCGCCAGCACCTCGGGTTGATCGAGGTTGCTGACCGAGATGCCCACGATCGTGAACCACTCCTGCTTCACCAAAGAGAGCACATCCGACTCGGTCGCACCGGGCGCGTCCCAGACATCCCAACGGGCCCGGCGTAGAAACTCACCGACCAGTTGGGCCCCGAAGAAATGCTGCTCACCGGGCATCGCGACGCACAACGCACGCGGCCCCGCCGGCAGCACCGTCTCCGCATCATCCGTGCCGCGTAGATAGGCGCTGAACTTGTGGGCGAGCTCCTGCAGGCGATGCAAGGCCACCGTGACCGCGACGAAATCGGTGCGCTCGATGGTCCACAGCTCGCCGAGGTACCGGGCCGAGGGCGCAAGCAGATCGAGGTAGAGGGAATCCGCCGAGACGCCGCGGGCATACAGGTCGCGCATGAACGCGGTGGCTTCTTCGGTCCTTCCCCGCAGCACGATGGCGGTGAATTCCGCCACCTCCGACTCAGCGGGACAGAAGGCCTCGGACGCGCTCTCGCCGGTCGCTGGCACGGCCTCGGGGGCCGCGGGATGGGTCAGCACCAATCTTGGGATGACTTGGGACTCGATGGCGCGCAGTAGCAGCCCATGCCCCCTGTCACCCGACTGACCCTCGACGGGCTTCGACGTCATAACGAACCCTTCTCCATCCGAGCGGCCGTCTACCGATTGCAGCCTGTTCTGGGGCGACCCCGTCACCACGCCCGCATAGATAATCCTGGGCTGATCAAATGTCAATCTGGCTTGATGTAAATAGAGGTTGACACTTTTAAAGAGCCGTTCTAGATTTCGGGTCGGGTTCCAGTGGCGCGAGCAGCCCATGTCCCATGCCAAAAAGGTGGCCGGCGGCCGCCCGCTTTACACCCCCGAAGAACGGGTTCGACGGGATCATTCGCCTTGGACTTGGGTGCAGGCGGTCCTCGCACCGTTGCAGTTCCTCGCCTTCCTCGTCAGCCTCTGGCTGGTGCTGCGCTATCTGCAGACCGGAGAGGGCGCGGTAGCGGCCACCCTATCGGTGCTCATCAAGACCGCCTTCCTCTACGCCATCATGGTGACCGGCGCGATCTGGGAGCGCGAGGTGTTCGGCGTCTGGCTGTTCGCCCACAGTTTTTTCTGGGAAGACGTCGTGAGCATGGTTGTGATCGCACTGCACACGGCCTATCTCTGGGCTTGGCTCACGGGCAGCCTCAGTCTTGAGGGTCAGATGGTGCTCGCCTTGGTGGCCTATGCGGCATACGCCATCAATGCGCTGCAATTTTTCCTGAAGCTGCGCGAGGCGCGGCTGACCGCGGCGGCGGCGGCGGCGCCAGCGGGCGGATTGGCCCCACAACCATGAGCCGTTTCGTACAACTGCTGCAGAATTCGCGGCTGCTGCCGTTCGCAGATGCCGCCAGCGCCGACCTGCCGATGCCGCGACTGCTGCGCCTCGCACTGTTCCAAGTCTCCGTCGGCATGGCGCTTGCGCTGCTCAACGGCACGCTCAACCGCGTCATGATCGTCGAACTGAATGTCCCCGCGTGGCTGGTCGCGACGATGGTGGCGCTGCCGCTCTTGTTCGCGCCGTTCCGCGCCTTCCTCGGTTTCCGCTCCGATCACCACCGGTCGATGCTCGGTTGGCGCCGAGTACCGTACATCTGGATGGGTACGATGCTGCAGTACTGCGGCCTCGCGGTGATGCCCTTCGCGCTGATGGTGCTGAGCGGCACCGGACAAGTCGAACCACCGCCTTGGCTCGGACCAGGAGCCGCAGCGCTCGCGTTCCTGTTGGTCGGCGCCGGCTTGCACGCCACGCAGACGGCGGGACTCGCCCTCGCCACCGATCTTGCGCCCGCCGAGACCCGACCGCGCGTCGTCGCACTGCTCTATGTGATGCTGTTGCTGGGCATGGTCGGCGGCTCGGTGGTGTTCGGCGCCCTGCTGAGCGGCAACTACACCCACCTGCGCCTCATCCAAGTGATCCAAGGCGCCGCCGTGGTCACATTGGTGCTTAATGTTATTGCCATGTGGCAACAGGAGCCGCGCGACCTGTCGCGCACCACCGCTGCCGCAGCGCCGGCGCCGCGTTTCGCCGCCGCATGGCGCGAGTTCGCAGCCCCACCCGGCACGCGGCGGCTGCTCGTCGCGCTAGGCCTCGGCACCGCTGCGTTCAGCATGCAGGATGTGCTGCTCGAGCCGTATGGCGGTCAGATCCTCGGCATGCCGGTCGGTGCGACCAGCCTGCTCACCGCGCTCTACGCGGGCGGCGCACTGATCGCGTTCGGTCTCGCCTCACGCACGCTGCGGCGTGGCGCCGACCCGCTGCGCGTCGCAGCGCGGGGGGCGCTCGTCGGAGTGGTCGGATTCGCAGCGGTGGTGTTCGCCGATCCGCTGCAATCGACGACGCTGTTCCGCGCCGGCACCGTGCTGATCGGTTTCGGCGGCGGATATTTCTCTGTCGGCACCTTGCTCGCTGCGATGTCGCTGCGTGACAGCGACAACGGTATGGCGCTCGGCGCCTGGGGCGCAGTGCAGGCGACGGCGGGCGGGCTCGCAATCGCGGGCGGCGCAGCGGTGTGCAACGCGCTCGGTGCGCTTGCGACCGCCGGCTCGCTAGGACCCGCGCTGGTCTCCCCGGCCACCGGCTATCTGTTCGTTTATCACATCGAGATCGCGCTGCTGTTCGGGGCGTTGATCGCACTCGGGCCTTTGGTGCGCGTACGCCGCAGCACACCCGCAGGTGACGGTATCGGTCTGGCGGAGTTGCCGGGCTGAGGCCGGGCAGTTTTTTTTCGACGGGTCGCGCAACGCGGCCGATATGGATCAACAGGGAGAGCACTGACATGGAATCAAACAGTTTCCTCGAGTACATCGACGCGGCGCAGGTCGCGCTGTACGCCTTCTGGATCTTCTTCGCCGGTCTCATCTGGTACCTGCACCGCGAAGACAAGCGCGAGGGTTACCCGCTCGACACGAACCGCGTCGACAAGTACGGCACCCCGATCACGGTGGAGGGCTTGCCGCCGGTGCCCTGCCCCAAGACCTTCCTGCTCGCTGACGGCAGCACCATCCAGGCCCCGCGCGCCTCGGGCGCCGATCGTCGTCCGATCGCAGCGCGTCAGGTCGGCTGGGACGATCGCTTCGGTCCGGATGTGGGCGCTCCGCTCGACCCGACGGGAGATCCAATGCGCGATGGCGTGGGTCCCGCCGCGTATGCCGAGCGCGCCGACCAACCGGAGCGGATGGTCGATGGTTCGCCCATGATTGTCCCGATGAGTTCGGTCGCGGGCTGGTCGGTCTCATCACGGGATCCCGATCCGCGCGGCATGACGGTCGTCGGTCTCGATGGCGCTCAAGCGGGCACGGTCCGCGAACTGTGGGTGGACAAGTCCGAGCCGCAGATCCGCTACCTCGAGGTCGACCTGAGCTCCGGCGGCCGCGCGGTACTGCTGCCGGCGGGCTTCGTGCGCTACGACGTCAAGCGCCGACTCGTGAAGGTGGCTTCGATCACCGCCGCGCAGTTCACCGGCGTGCCGGGCATCGCGGGCGGTGGCCAGGTGACCAAGCTCGAAGAAGACCGCATCATGGCCTACTTCGGCAGCGGCCA
>CAMAQZ010000034.1 GCA_945860725.1 Klebsiella pneumoniae
CAATTTTAGTTGTTTCCGCTGCGGATGGCCCAATGCCACAGACTCGCGAGCACATTTTGTTAGCGCGCCAAGTAGGCGTGCCGCACATCGTCGTGTTCATGAACAAAGCAGACATGGTAGATGACAAAGAATTATTAGAGCTGGTGGAGATGGAAATACGTGAGTTGCTCACGTTGTATAAATTCCCTGGCGATGACACTCCGATCGTAGTGGGCTCAGCGCTCAAGGCGCTTGAGGGGGATATGAGCGAGATTGGTGTTCCGGCAGTGATCAAGATCGTTGAGGAGATGGATCGCTTCATTCCGATTCCTAAGCGCGAAGTAGAGAAGCCATTCCTGATGCCTGTTGAAGATGTGTTCTCGATCTCCGGTCGTGGCACGGTAGTCACCGGTCGTATTGAGCGCGGCATTGTGAAGGTCAACGAAGAAGTTGAAATCATTGGCCTGAAAGACACCGTTACGACGATTTGCACGGGCGTGGAGATGTTCCGCAAGCTGCTCGATGAAGGGCAGGCTGGCGATAACGTGGGCGTATTGCTACGCGGCACGAAGCGCGAAGATGTGGAGCGTGGTCAAGTGTTGGCCAAGCCGGGCAGTATTTTGCCGCACACAAAGTTTGAGTGTGAAGTGTATGTGTTGGGTAAAGAAGAAGGCGGTCGTCACACCCCGTTCTTTAAAGGTTATCGCCCACAGTTTTACTTCCGCACGACGGATGTGACCGGTACGATTGAATTACCCGGCGACACCGAGATGGTGATGCCAGGAGATAACATCAAGATGACGGTGGAGTTATTAGCTCCAATCGCAATGGAAAACGGTCTGCGCTTTGCCATTCGTGAAGGCGGTCGTACCGTCGGTGCGGGTGTTGTGGCGACGATCCTAAAGTGAAGTCCTGAATCAACCATAGGCCAGTAGCTCAATTGGCAGAGCGGCGGTCTCCAAAACCGCAGGTTGGGGGTTCGATTCCCTCCTGGCCTGCCACTCAGGATCGAGAATGAACGAAGTTGTCAATCAACAAGGCATCACTGGTGCCGACAAAGCCAAGCTCTGGGCTGCGATTCTCATCGTGGCTGCAGGTGTGGCGGCGTTCTACGTCTTCAAGGGCGCACAGTCCGGCGCGGTGCGTTGGTCGGTGTTCGTCGGTTCTTTGGTGGTTGGTGCGGCGGTGTTCACCGCGTCCGGATACGGGCGCGACCTCTGGAAGTTTTTTCTCGAAGCGCGCATCGAGCTCTACAAAGTCTTTTGGCCGACCCGCGAGGAGACCGGTTCGATGACGCTGGTAGTCTTCGTGTTCGTGCTGGTTATGGCGCTCTTCTTCTGGGGAGTGGATTCGTTTCTGGCGTGGGCTACCCGCGCCATCCTCGGCGGCGGCGCCAACGGCGAGGGGGGTTGACCCATGGCGATGCGTTGGTATGTGGTGCACGCCTACTCGAATTTCGAGCATCGGGTCGCCGAGGGTCTCAAGGAGCGCGTGAAGCGCGCCGGTTGCGAGGACAAGTTCGGCGAGATCCTGGTGCCCACCGAGGAAGTCGTCGAGATGCGCGACGGCCAGAAACGCAAGAGCGAGCGCAAGTTCTATCCGGGCTATGTGCTCGTGCAGATGGAGATGGACGAGAACACTTGGCACCTTGTGCACGAAGTGCCCAAGGTGTTGGGTTTCATCGGCGGCTCCAAGGAGAAGCCGGCTGCGATCACCGATCGGGAGGCGAACCAGATCCTCCGCCGGGTCGAGGAAGGCGTCGAGAAGCCGCGGCCGAAGGTCATCTTTGAGCCAGGCGAAGTGGTTCGGGTCACCGAAGGGCCGTTCAACGATTTCAGCGGCGTCGTAGAGAGCGTGAATTACGAGAAGAACCGCCTGCAGGTGGCGGTGCAGATCCTCGGGCGCTCGACGCCCGTCGAGCTCGATTTCTCGCAGGTCGAGAAGGCCTGACGGGAGAAGCCTGACCGGCAAGGCCTGGGCGGCGACGCCGGGCGATGTTTTATTCGCTGCGCGACGGATCGCGCAGTGTGGTGGCAAGGAAGCGCATGGGGAGCCCGCACGTTAAGTCGGGCGCTTGGACCCAGGAGAGAAGACGATGGCAAAGAAAGTACAGGGGTACGTCAAGCTGCAGGTCCCTGCAGGCTCGGCCAACCCGTCACCGCCTATCGGGCCGGCACTCGGCCAGCAGGGCGTCAACATCATGGAGTTCTGCAAGCAGTTCAACGCTGCCACGCAGAAGCTCGAGAAGGGGCTGCCGATCCCGGTGGTGATCACCGTGTACTCGGATCGCAGCTTCACCTTCATCATGAAGACGCCGCCCGCTGCCGTGTTGATCCTCAAGGCGATCGGCATCCCAAAAGGCAGCGGAACACCCAATACGGTCAAGGTTGGCAAGATCACCCGGGCGCAGCTCGAAGAGATCGCGAAGACCAAGACGCCGGATCTGACCGCGGCCGACCTCGAAGCGGCCGTGCGCACCATCGCTGGTAGCGCCCGCTCGATGGGCGTAGATGTGGAGGGACTCTGACATGCCTGCCGTAGCCAAAAAATCCAAAACGTGGAAGGACGCTCTGCCGCCGGGCAAGACCCATCCGATCGATGACGCATTGCGTCTCGTTAAGCAGTTCGCCAGCGCGAAGTTCAACGAATCCGTTGATGCCGCCGTCAACCTCGGCATCGACGCCTCGAAGTCCGACCAGCAGGTGCGTGGCTCCACCGTGATGCCACACGGTATCGGCAAGTCGGTGCGGGTCGCGGTGTTCACCTCGGGCCGCAACCAGGACGCGGCGCGCGCCGCCGGTGCCGATATCGTCGGCCTCGAAGACCTCGCCGAGAGGGTGAAGGCCGGTCAGCTCGACTTCGATGTCGTGATTGCGAGCCCCGATGCGATGCGCGTCGTAGGCCAGCTCGGCCAGATTCTTGGTCCGCGCGGATTGATGCCCAACCCGAAGGTCGGCACCGTCAGCCAGGATGTCGCGGGTGCAGTGAAGAACGCGAAGAGCGGCCAGGTGCGTTACCGCGTCGACAAGGCCGGTATCGTCCATTGCAGCATCGGTAAGGCGAGCTTCGAGTCCGCCCAGCTGAAAGACAATCTGATGGCGTTGCTCGCTGACCTGCAGAAGGCCAAGCCAGCCACCTCGAAGGGCGTCTTCCTAAAGCGGGTGACGCTCTCCTCGACGATGGGGCCGGGCGTACAGGTGGAAAACTCGTCGCTCGGGTAAGTTTTTTTGAGTTGATGCGGGCCTGGCGGCTTGAGCCGTCGGGTTCCATCGAAGACCGCAGGCGGGGAGGGGAACGGCAGATGCGTTCCGCCAACCCTTAATGATCGCCTGCGCAGGTGGTGCGCCGCTCAAACGAGGATCGTCCTCGGATGAAGGTCACCGTCGAAAGGTCCGGCGGACGGCGCAAGCCGTCAGCCGGTGTGTGATCTTCAGGAGAGGAGAATAAATCAAGTGCCTCTGAACCTCGAAGACAAGAAAGCGCTGGTGAAGGAAGTGGCGGAGATTGCGGCCGATGCGCAATCCGTGGTCGCTGCCGAATACCGTGGTATCACGGTGACGCAGATGACCGAGCTGCGTGCCAAAGCCCGTGCGCAAGGCGTGGACATGCGTGTTGTCAAGAACACGCTGGCACGCAAGGCCATGGTAGGCACGTCGTTTGAGGCGTTCGGTACCCATCTCAAGGGTCCGCTCGTTCTCGCCTTCTCGAAGAACGATCCGGGCGCGGCAGCGCGCGTGGTGAAGGACTTCGCGAAGACCAACGACAAGCTCGTCGCACGTCTCGTGTCGCTCGGTGGCCAAGTGCTGCCGGGATCAGACCTCGAGAAAGTCGCCTCGCTGCCGACGCGCGAACAGGCTCTCTCGATCATGCTGGGGACCCTCAAGGCCCCGATCGAGAAGTTCGTCCGCACGCTGGTCGCGCCCCACACCAAGCTGGTCCGCACCGTCGTCGCTATCCGCGACGCCAAGCAGGCCACCAGCGGCTGAACTTGTTGAAACCCTGACATTTTGGAGTGAATACAATGGCTGTTTCAAAGGACGAGATCCTCGAATCGATTTCGAACATGAGCATCATGCAGGTGGTCGAACTGATCGCCGACATGGAGAAGAAGTTTGGCGTCACTGCCGCCGCGCCGGTGGCTGCTGCCGCTGCGGGCCCGGCTGCCGCCGCTGTCGTGGTCGAGGAGCAGACGGAGTTCACCGTCATCCTCAAGGAATACCCGGCGGACAAGAAGGTCGGCGTCATCAAGGTCGTGCGTGAACTGACGGGCCTCGGCCTGAAGGAAGCGAAGGACCTGGTCGAAGCTGCGCCCAGCACGATCAAGGATGGCGTGAACAAGGCCGATTCCGAGGCCATGAAAAAGAAGCTGGAAGAAGCCAGCGCGAAAGTCGAGATCAAGTAATCCCGCCGATACATCGGTGGGCATTGCGTACATAGCATGGGCTGCGATGCAGCCGGGGTCGACAGACCCCGGTTGCTTCGCTGTCCCCGTGTCGTTCAGACGATAGAGGTGTTTGATGGCTTACTCCTTCACCGCGAAGAAGCGCATCCGCAAGAACTACGGCAAGCAGAGCAGCGTCCTCGAGACGCCGTACCTGCTCGCCATCCAGCTCGATTCCTACCGCCAGTTCCTCCAAGAGGACAAGGCCGAGGAAGCGCGCACGGACGTGGGTCTGCATGCGGCCTTCAAGAGCGTTTTCCCGATCTCCAGCTACTCGGGCAATGCGCGTCTGGAGTACGTCTCCTACCGCCTTGGCGAGCCGGGCTTCGACGTGAAGGAGTGCCAGTTGCGCGGCCTCACCTACGCGGCGCCGCTGCGCGTAAAGGTGCGTCTCGTGGTGCACGACAAGGAAGCCGCGGGTCCGAACAAACCCATCAAGGATGTCCGTGAACAGGAGGTCTATCTCGGCGAACTGCCGCTGATGACCGACAACGGTACTTTCGTGGTGAACGGCACCGAGCGCGTCATCGTCTCGCAGCTGCACCGCAGCCCCGGCGTGTTCTTCGATCACGACCGTGGCAAGTCGCACTCCTCGGGCAAGCTGTTGTTCAACGCCCGCATCATCCCCTACCGTGGCTCCTGGCTCGACTTCGAGTTCGATGCGAAGGACCACGTGTTCGCGCGCATCGACCGCCGCCGCAAGTTGCCGGTGTCGGTGATCCTGCGCGCCCTTGGCATGGCTGACACCGAGGTGCTGGATGTGTTCTTCGACAAGAACACCTTCTTCATCTCCAAGGACGAGGTCGCCCTCGAGCTCGTGCCCGCCCGCTTGCGCGGTGAGACCGCTTCCTTCGAGATCCGCATCGGCGACCAGGTGGTCGTCGAGGAAGGCCGCCGTATCACGGCGCGCCATGTCCGGCAGCTCGAGGACGCAGGCGTGCGCAAGCTCGCCGTCCCGCGTGACTACATCTACGGCAAGGTTCTCTCGCACGATGTGGTCAACACCGAGACTGGCGAGATCATCGCCACGGCCAACGAGGTCATCACGGCGATCTCGGCCGAGAAGATGATCGAAGCCGGCATCAACGATATCCACACGCTGTATGTGAACGATCTCGATCGAGGTCCGTACATCTCCGACACGCTCCGCATCGATCCCACCCGCAACCGCCTCGAGGCGTTGGTGGAGATCTACCGCATGATGCGACCCGGTGAGCCGCCGACCCGCGACGCCGCCGAGAACCTCTTCAACAATCTCTTCTTCAACCCCGAGCGCTACGATCTCTCCGATGTCGGCCGCATGAAGTTCAACCGGCGCGTAGGCCGCAAGGAGATCGTCGGTTCTGATGTCCTCTCCAAGGACGACGTGCTTGAGGTCCTGAAGGTCCTGATCGCCATCCGCAACGGCGACGGTGTCGTCGATGACATCGATCACCTTGGCAACCGCCGTGTCCGTTCGGTCGGCGAGATGGCTGAGAACGCTTTCCGAGTCGGCCTCGTGCGCGTCGAGCGCGCGGTCAAGGAGCGGCTCAACCTCGCCGAGAGCGAGCCGTTGATGCCGCAGGAGATGATCAACGCGAAGCCGGTGGCGGCCGCTGTGAAGGAGTTCTTCGGCTCCTCGCAGCTCAGCCAGTTCATGGATCAGAACAACCCGCTCTCCGAGGTCACCCACAAGCGCCGCGTCTCGGCGCTCGGCCCAGGCGGCCTCACGCGCGAACGCGCCGGCTTTGAGGTGCGCGACGTGCATCCGACGCATTACGGTCGCGTCTGCCCGATCGAGACCCCGGAAGGCCCGAACATCGGACTCATCAATTCGCTGTCCGTCTATGCCCGCACCAACGAATACGGCTTCCTCGAGACGCCGTATCGTCGCGTGGTGGACGGGCGTGTCACCGACAAGATCGACTTCCTGTCTGCGATTGAGGAGGGCGAGTTCGCGATCGCGCAGGCCAACGCCGCGACCGACGGACGCGGCGCGCTGTCCGACGAATTGGTCTCCTGCCGCTACCAGAACGAGTTCACGCTGATGCAGCGCGAGCGCATCAACTACATGGATGTCTCGCCGAAGCAGATCGTCTCGGTCGCCGCTTCGCTCATCCCGTTCCTCGAGCACGACGATGCGAACCGCGCGCTCATGGGCTCGAACATGCAGCGCCAGGCGGTGCCGACGCTGCGCACCGAGGCCCCGCTCGTCGGGACCGGTATGGAGCGCCCGGTCGCCATCGACTCCGGTGTGACCGTGATCGCGCGTCGTGGCGGGTTGGTCGACTCGGTCGACGCTTCGCGCATCGTGGTGCGCGTCGATGATGGCGAGACCACGGCCAGCGAGCCTGGCGTCGACATCTACAACCTCACCAAGTACACCCGCTCCAACCAGAACACCTGCATCAACCAGCGTCCGCTGGTATCGGCGGGCGATGTCATCGCCCGCGGTGATGTGTTGGCGGACGGTCCCTCGACCGACCTCGGCGAACTTGCGCTCGGCCAGAACATGCTGGTCGCGTTCATGCCCTGGAACGGCTACAACTTCGAGGATTCGATCCTCATCTCCGAGCGGGTGGTCCAGGAAGACCGTTTCACCACCATCCACATCGAAGAGCTGAGCTGCGTCGCCCGCGACACCAAGCTCGGTTCTGAGGAGATCACCGCCGACATCCCCAATGTCGGCGATCAGGCCCTCAATAAACTCGACGAAGCCGGCATCGCATTCATCGGCGCGGAAGTGCGGGCGGGCGACATCCTCGTCGGCAAGGTCACGCCCAAGGGCGAGACCCAGCTGACGCCGGAAGAGAAGCTGCTGCGCGCCATCTTCGGTGAGAAGGCGAGCGACGTGAAGGACACCTCGCTGCGCGTGCCACCTGGGATGGACGGCACGGTCATCGATGTCCGTGTGTTCACCCGTGATGGGGTCGCGAAGGACTCGCGCGCCCTCGCCATCGAGAAGGCCGAGATCGAGCGGGTCCGCAAGGACTTCGGCGATCAGCAGCGCATCCTCGAGGACGATATCTTCCAGCGCGTGCGTGCCACGCTGCTCGGCAAGGTGGCGGCCGGTGGGCCGCGCAAGCTCAAGTCGGGCACCAAGCTCACCGCCTCGTACCTCGATGAACTGCACCGCGACGAGTGGTTCGAGATCCGTCTGGACGACGAAGACGCCAACGCCCAGCTTGAAGCGGCTGCGGAGCGGGTGCGTTCTCAGCGCAAGGCGTTCGAGGCCAAGTTCGAGAACAAGCGCGGCAAGATCGTGCAAGGCGATGACCTCTCGCCTGGCGTGCTGAAGATGGTGAAGGTCTACCTCGCTGTGAAGCGCCGCGTGCAGCCGGGCGACAAGATGGCCGGCCGCCACGGTAACAAGGGCGTGATCTCCACGATCGTCCCGGTCGAAGATATGCCCTACCTCGAGGACGGTACGCCGGTCGATGTCGTGCTCAACCCGCTCGGAGTCCCCTCGCGCATGAACGTCGGTCAGGTGCTCGAGACGCACCTCGGCTGGGCGGCGAAGGGGCTCGGCCTCAAGATCGGTCGCATGCTCGAATCGCAGCAAGCGGTCGCCGATCTGCGCGGCTTCATCAAGCGTATCTACAACGACACGGGCGGTCAGAAGGAAGACATCGACAGCTTTAGCGACAAGGACTTGGTCGCGCTCGCGAAGAACCTCGCGCGCGGGGTGCCGATCGCGACCCCGGTGTTCGATGGTGCCTCGGAGGCCGAGATCAAGCGGTTGCTCGAGATGGCTGATCTGCCGCTCTCCGGCCAGACGCATCTCACCGACGGTCGCACGGGCGAGCGTTTCGAGCGTCCGGTCACCGTCGGCTACATGTATATGCTGAAGCTCAACCATCTCGTCGACGACAAGATGCACGCGCGTTCGACTGGGCCGTACTCGCTGGTCACCCAGCAGCCGCTTGGCGGCAAGGCGCAGTTCGGCGGACAACGCTTCGGCGAGATGGAAGTCTGGGCGTTGGAGGCCTACGGGGCCGCCTACACCCTGCAAGAGATGCTCACGGTCAAATCCGACGACGTGAACGGCCGTACGAAGATGTACAAGAACATCGTCGACGGTAATCACCAGATGGATGCCGGTATGCCCGAGTCGTTCAATGTGCTTGTGAAGGAGATCCGTTCCCTCGCGATCAACATTGACCTGGAACAGGATTGAGGTTGCAGCCATGAAGGAATTCTTCAACGTCTTCAAGCACAACACGCCGGTCGAGCACTTCGACTCGATCAAGATCGGGCTCGCTTCGCCCGAGATGATCCGTTCGTGGTCGTTCGGCGAGGTCAAGAAGCCGGAGACCATCAACTACCGCACGTTCAAGCCCGAGCGGGACGGGCTGTTCTGCGCCAAGATCTTCGGCCCCGTGAAGGACTTCGAGTGCTTGTGCGGTAAGTACAAGCGCCTGAAGCACCGCGGCGTGGTCTGCGAGAAATGCGGCGTCGAGGTGACCCAGTCCAAGGTCCGTCGCGAGCGCATGGGTCACATCGACCTCGCTTCGCCGGTGGCCCACATCTGGTTCCTCAAGTCGCTCCCCTCGCGCATCGGCCTGATGCTCGACATGACGCTGCGCGAGATCGAGCGTGTGCTCTATTTCGAAGCCTTCGTGGTCATCGACCCCGAGCAGACCGAGATGAAGCGCGGCCAGCTGCTCAGCGACGAGTTGTACCTCGAGGCGATCGAGGCCCACGGTGACGGCTTCCACGCCCTCATGGGTGCCGAAGCCGTCCACGAGATGCTCTCCTCGCTCGATCTCAAGGATGAGCTCGTCAAGGTCCGCGAGGACATGACGAACACCGCGTCCGAGACCAAGCTCAAGCGGCTCTCCAAGCGCCTTAAGCTAATTGAGTCCTTCATCGAGTCCGGCAACAAGCCCGAGTGGATGGTGATGACCATCCTGCCGGTGCTGCCGCCCGACCTGCGGCCGCTTGTGCCGCTCGATGGCGGTCGTTTTGCGACCTCGGACCTGAACGATCTCTACCGTCGCGTCATCAACCGCAACAACCGCCTGCGTCGCCTGCTCGAGCTCAGCGCGCCCGACATCATCGTGCGCAACGAGAAGCGCATGCTGCAGGAAGCCGTCGATGCCTTGCTCGACAACGGTCGTCGCGGGCGCGCCATCACCGGCACCAACAAGCGTCCGCTGAAGTCGCTCGCCGACATGATCAAGGGCAAGCAGGGCCGCTTCCGCCAGAACCTGCTCGGCAAGCGGGTCGACTACTCCGGCCGTTCGGTCATCGTGGTCGGGCCGACGTTGCGCCTGCACCAGTGCGGTCTGCCCAAGAAGATGGCGCTTGAACTCTTCAAGCCGTTCATCTTCCACAAGCTGCAGATCCGCGGCGACGCCTCGACCATCAAGGCCGCCAAGCGGCTCGTCGAGCGTGAAGGCCCAGAGGTCTGGGACATCCTCTCCGAGGTGATCCGCGAACATCCGGTGCTGCTCAACCGTGCGCCGACGCTGCACCGTCTCGGTATCCAGGCTTTCGAGCCGGTGTTGATCGAGGGCAAGGCCATCCAGCTGCACCCGCTCGTCTGCACCGCCTTCAACGCCGACTTCGACGGCGATCAGATGGCCGTGCACGTGCCGCTGTCGCTCGAAGCCCAGCTCGAGGCGCGGGCGTTGATGATGTCGACCAACAACATCCTCTCGCCCGCCAACGGTGACCCGATCATCGTCCCCTCGCAGGACGTGGTGCTCGGTCTGTACTTCATGACCCGCGAGCGCATCGGCGCCGAGGGCGAGGACATGTCGTTCTCCGACATCGGCGAGGTACATCGCGCCTATGAGACCCGGCAGGTCCACCTGCAGGCACGCATCAAGGTGCGCATCAACGAATCGACCATCGTCGATGGCCAGAAAGTCCCGCGCCGTCGGCGGGTCGAGACCACCGTCGGTCGCGCGCTGTTGTCCGAGGTGCTGCCTGACGGGCTGTCCTTCGACATCGTCAACCAGGATATGACCAAGAAGGCGATCTCGGCGACCATCAACGCCTGCTATCGCCAACTCGGCCTCAAGGACACTGTCATCTTCGCCGACCGCCTGATGTACACCGGTTTCGCCTATGCGACCCGGGCGTCGGTGTCCTTCGGCATCGACGACATGGTGATCCCCGAGCAGAAGGTCAAGATCGTCGCCGCAGCGGACCGCGAGGTGAAGGAGATCCAGAACCAGTATTCCTCGGGTCTCGTCACCAACGGCGAGCGCTACAACAAGGTCGTCGATATCTGGTCGCGGGCCAACGACCAGGTCGCCAAGGCGATGATGGACAAGCTCGGTACCGAGGAGGCGACCGACTCGCGCGGCAAGAAGCAGCGCCAGAAGTCCTTCAACTCGATCTTCATGATGGCCGACTCGGGCGCCCGCGGCAGCGCCGCGCAGATCCGGCAGCTCGCCGGCATGCGCGGCCTGATGGCGAAGCCTGACGGCTCGATCATCGAGACGCCGATCACGGCGAATTTCCGCGAAGGCCTGAATGTCCTGCAGTACTTCATCTCCACCCACGGCGCCCGCAAGGGTCTCGCGGACACGGCGCTGAAGACCGCAAACTCCGGCTACCTCACGCGTCGTCTCTGTGATGTCGCGCAGGATCTCGTCGTCACCGAGGTCGATTGCGGCACCACCAACGGCCTCATAGTCACCCCGCTGGTCGAGGGTGGTGACGTGGTCGAGGGCCTCGGCGAGCGCGTGCTCGGCCGCGTGGTCGTCGAGGATGTCCTCAAGCCGGGCGGCAAGGGTGCGGTCCTGCTCCCGGCTAATACGCTGATCGACGAGGACCTTGTGCGCCTGCTCGAACAGCAGGGCGTCGATCAAGTCATGGTGCGTTCACCGATCACCTGCAACACCCGCTACGGCGTTTGCTCGATGTGCTACGGGCGCGATCTCGCGCGCGGTCGCATCATCAACATCGGCGAAGCGATCGGCATCATGGCTGCGCAGTCGATCGGCGAGCCCGGTACTCAGCTCACGATGCGTACCTTCCACATCGGTGGCGCGGCGTCGCGTGCGGCGGCGTCCTCGAGCCTCGAGGTCCGCAACAAGGGCACGCTGCGCTTCCACAACGTCAAGACCGTCTCCCATGAGAAGGGTCACCTGGTCGCGGTGTCGCGGTCGGGCGAGATCGGCGTGGTGGACGAGTTCGGCCGCGAGCGTGAGCGCTACAAGATCCCGTTCGGTGCGCACATCGGCATCGTCGAAGGCACGCATGTGCCAGCAGGGCAGGTCGTGGCGACCTGGGATCCCCACACCCACCCGGTCGTCACCGAGGTGGCGGGTTTCCTCCGCTTCCAGGACTTCGTCGACGGACTCACCGTCACGCGTCAGGTCGACGAGGTCACCGGCCTCTCGTCCGTGGTGGTCATGGATGGCACGAAGCAGCGCGGCGGCAAGGAACTGCGCCCGACCATCAAGCTGGTCAACGCCAAGGGCAAGGAAGTGCCGTTCGCCAACACCGAGATCCCGGCGGTCTACACGCTGCCCGCGGGTGCGCTCATCAGCCTCGAAGACGGTGCCCGTGTGTCGGTGGGCGATGTCA
This sequence comes from Klebsiella pneumoniae, assembly GCA_945860725.1. GTDB lineage: Bacteria > Pseudomonadota > Gammaproteobacteria > Steroidobacterales > Steroidobacteraceae > UBA964. Next base: position 11,945 of record CAMAQZ010000034.1, read on the forward strand.
TCGCGCGCATCCCGCAGGAGTCCTCGAAGACCCGTGACATCACCGGCGGTCTGCCGCGTGTCGCCGATCTCTTCGAGGCCCGCAAGCCGAAGGAACAGGCCATCCTCGCCGAGAAGAGCGGCACGGTCAGTTTCGGCAAGGAGACCAAGGGCAAGCGCCGTCTCGTCATCACCGAGGAGAAGGGTGAGAAGTACGAGGAGCTGATCCCGAAGTGGCGCCAGCTGAACGTCTTCGAGGGCGAGCAGGTCACCCGCGGCGAAGTCATCGCCGACGGCGAGCCGAACCCGCACGATATCCTGCGACTGCGGGGCATCGAGCCCTTGGCCAACTTCCTGGTGCGCGAGATCCAGGACGTCTACCGACTCCAGGGCGTGAAGATCAACGACAAGCACATCGAGGTCATCATCCGGCAGATGTTGCGCAAGACCGAGGTCATCAGCATCGGCGAGACGCCGCTGCTCAAGGGTGAGCAGCTCGACCGTTCGCGTGCACTCGACATCAACGACCGCATCGGCAGCGAGGGCAAGCAGATGGCTTCGCTCGCACCGGTGCTGCTCGGCATCACCAAGGCGTCGCTGGCCACCGAATCATTCATCTCGGCGGCCTCGTTCCAGGAGACCACCCGCGTCCTCACCGAGGCGGCGGTCCGCGGCCTCAAGGACGATCTGCGCGGTCTCAAGGAAAACGTCATCGTCGGTCGTCTGATACCGGCCGGTACGGGCTTCGCCGCCCATGCCCATCGCCGTCGCAAGCTCGAGGGCGCTCGCTCGTCGGGCTTCATGGACGAGGGCAGCACGGTCGGGGCAGATGGAGACGAAGCACCGTCCGTTGGTGAGGAAGAGGGCGCCGCTCGCTGAGCGTGCGTGGCGTGTGATGGAAGACGAATCCGGTAGCCGCCGACCCTCAGGCGATCGGGATCCCTCGGCGCGGGCCGTCGAGGAGATCCCGCATCGCATGCCGCCGGGACACCCGGCGCCGGTGCGGGTGCTGGTCCGGGGTCTCGAGGTCATGGTGCTGCTGAACCGCCACGGGCCCCTCACCACCGCTGGCATCAGCCAAAGGTTGCGCTTGGCCCGGACCACCGTGACCCGCTGTCTTGCAACGCTCGAGGCGATGGGTTTTGCGGAGCGCCTGAAGACCCGTCGCTATGCCTTGACGCTCAAGGCCAAGACCTTGAGCCATGGCTTCGACGCCGCCGTCGAGCGGCTTGAGACGGTTCGCGCGGCGATGCATGCGGCTGCGCCGCAGATGCAGTGGCCCATGAGCCTGACGAGGCTTCGATTCCCGGAGATGTTCGTGGAGGATTCGAGCGACCGCGACAGCGGTTTTGCGGTCGAGTTCTTCGAGCGGGGTGCTTGCCTGCCGGTGCTGACGACCGCCTCGGGTCGTGTCGTGTTGGCTTTCTCCTCTGCTCAGGCCCGCGAGACACTCATCGAGTTGCTTTGGCCGTCCCGTGCGCCGGAGCTCTACGATCTCTGGCCGGACCGCGCCGCGCTTGAGCGGGAATTGGATGCGACGCGCGAGCGCGGATTTTCCCGCGCCATCAGGCCGCTGCGCCTCACCGAGCAGGGCAGCATCGCCGTGCCGGTGATGCTGGAGGGCGAGCCCGTCGGGGCAGTGGCGGTGCGCTTCGCGCTCTCGGCGTTGTCCTTCGATGAGGCACGCAGACGACTGTTTCCGATCCTGCTCGATATCGCTGTCGACCGCCGCGCCTGAGCGCGCTCAGCGCTGCGGGAACACTACGCTCATGCCGCGCCCGCGGACATCGGAGGCGGCGTCGGCCCGACCCTCTGCGTCGACGGTCACCACCTGCATGTCGCCGAACTCCCAGCTGCTCGGCTCCACGGTGTAGCCGATTGCGCGCAGTTCCTGGACGGTCTGCGCCTCGAGCGCACAGCAGCGGCTGTAGATGATGCGATCAGGCGGCAGCAGCTGGTGGTGAAAACGGGCGGCTGAGATCGCCGTAAGCGGAGGCAACCCGAAATCGCGCAGGTTCACCAGCGTCTGGAACACTGCGGTGATGATGGTCGAGCCGCCCGGGGTGCCGACGATGGTACGCACCTGACCGTCCTCCAGGACGATCGTGGGCGTCATCGATGACAGCATGCGTTTGCCGGGCGCGATCTCGTTGGCGCGTCCGCCGACGACCCCATACAGGTTGGGCTGGCCGGGACGGACGCTGAAGTCGTCCATCTCGTTGTTGAGCAGGAACCCTGCGCCGGTGACGACCACGCCGTTGCCGAAGCTGCCGTTCAATGTATAGGTGAGCGCGACGGCGTTGCCCCGGTCATCGAAGATCGAGAAATGCGTCGTCTGCGGGCTCTCGGCGAGACCGGGGCGCACCGACGGCGTCGACGAGGGACGCTCGAGCGAGACCTCGCCGGCGCGTCGGTCAAGATAGGCTGGGTCCAAGAGCCGCGCCACCGGGACGTCCACGAAACTCGGATCGCCCAGATATTCGGCGCGATCCGCGAAGACGCGCTTGGAGATCTCGGCGACGAGGTGCACATAGCGCGTGCTGTTGAGGGACTGTCCGGCGAACGCGGCTGCCAAGCGCTCTTTCATGCCGAGCAATTGCGCGAGTGCGAGGCCACCAGAGCTCGGGGGCGGTGCCGTGACGACCTGTCGCCCTCGCCAGTCGAAGCGTAAGGGCTCGCGCCAGACCGGCGTGTAGGCGGCGAGGTCGGCTTGGGTGATGAGACCGCCGCCGCGTCGCATCTCCGCGACGATGAGGCGGGCGGTGCGGCCGCGATAGAAGCCCTTCGGACCCGCGCGTGAGATCCGCTCGAGTGTCGCAGCGAGCTCAGGCTGGCGCAGTGTGTCGCCGGCTTCGAGCCCACCGAAGTAGTGGTCGAAGTTGGTGCGTCCCGCAAGTTCGGTCCGTTGCTCGGCGAGCAGCCCCGCGAGCTGGGGTTCGACTGCGAAACCCGCGCGTGCCAGCCGGATCGCGGGCGTGACGAGACGCTTCCAGGGTAGGGTGCCGTAGCGTTGGTGCGCGGCCCAGAGACCGGCGACTGTGCCGGGCACGCCCGCGGCGCGCGCGCCGACGAGGCTGCCGTCCGGAATCACCGCACCGGTCGCGTCGAGGTACATGTCGCGAGTGGCCGCGGCCGGCGCGGTCTCGCGGAAATCGAGGAAATCCTGGCGACCGTCGAGGTGCAGGGTCATGAAGCCGCCGCCGCCGAGATTCCCGGCTTCCGGGGAGGTGACCGCAAGCACGAAGGCGGTAGCGATGGCGGCATCGACGGCATTGCCCCCGTCTTTGAGCACCTGTCGCGCCGCCTCGGCGCCGTGGCGGTCGGGTGCCGCGACCGCCGCGATGCCCGCGATCGTGTCGCCGGGCGCGAGCACGAGCAGCAGCGCGACGACGAGGGCGCGCAGCCCCTGCAGGGCGCGTGGCGTGATCATGTGGCGGACCCTTGTGGCCGGCTGCGCAGGTCCTCGATGCTCACGGCGCGGGAGGCGACGTCATCTTCGTGGGCGAGTTCGCGCCAGGGTTCGACCAGCGCTGCCACCTGCCACTCGCGCATCGCCGGCAGTGCAAGCAGGCGCGCCGCATAGGCATCCGCTACCGGGTCGAGCGCGATGCCGTAGGTCTGCAGTCGGAAGGCGACCGGCGCGAAGAACGCATCGACGGCCGTGAACGACGCGCCGGCGAGGTGCTCACCGCCGAAGCGGCGCAGGCCCTGATGCCAGAGTTCGCGCAGGCGCACGAAGTCCGCCTCGAGCGCAGCTGGACGTTCCCCCAGCACGATGCGGTGGCCGATGCTCATGCTGCAGTGTTCGCGCAAGGCACCGAACCCGGCATGCATCTCTGCCGTCGCACTGCGCGCCCAGGCGCGCGCCACCGGATCACCCGGCCAGACCCCGGGATGGCGTTCGGCGAGGTACTCGACGATGGCGAGCGAGTCCCAAACCTGCAGTGCGCCATCGTGCAGGCAGGGCACCTTGCCGGTGGGCGAGAAGCTGCGGAAATTCGCGCCGTTGTCGTGTTCGACGAAGGGCTCGAGGTGCTCCTCGAAGTCGATGCCGAGGCTGCGCATCAGCACCCAAGGCCGCAGCGACCAAGAGGAGTAGTTTTTGTTGGCGATGAACAGCCGGTACATCCCGTGATTGTGCCCGGTCTCGCGGTGCGGCGGCGACCGTCTCGTGCACTGTGTGTCCGGACGCTGTATGGTAGATTCTTCGGTTGCGGTCCGCCGCGCCCGCAGGATTAAGCCATGCCGTCCCGTACGACTCCCGACCACGATCTCCGCCCGGCATCGCCCGGACGCCGCCGGCTGATGGGCGCTTTCGTCACGCTCGGAGCATGGTCGGCAGCGGTGGGCGGTGCGCTGGGTGGCGTCCTCGGCAGCGCTGTAGGCCGCGCCGCCGCAGGCGCCGCATCCGCGCACAGAACCGTGCTCGAACGTCTGCCAGGCAAGTGGCCGCTACGCCGCCTCACCCACCGTCCGCCGAACTACGAGACGCCGATCGGACATCTGCGCACCGCGATCACACCCAACGAGGCTTTCTTCGTCCGCTATCACCATGCGGTGATCCCTGAGATCGATCCGGCGGAGTTCCGGCTCGAGCTGACCGGCGAGGGTATGGAGCGGCCGCAGGTGCTGAGCCTTGCGCAGCTGCGGACCGCGTTCACGCCGGTGACGGTCATTGCGGTCTGCCAGTGTTCGGGCAATCGCCGCGGCCTGTTCGACCCGCCGGTGCCGGGCCTGCAGTGGGAGCACGGGGCGATGGGCTGCGCCGAATGGCGTGGCGTGCGCCTCGCCGAGGTGCTCGCCAGCGTCGGGCTGAAGGACAGCGTCCTCGAGATCGCCTTCGATGCGGCCGATGCGCCACCGCTCGAGGGTACCCCCGATTACATCAAGTCGCTGCCGCGCACCAAGGCGCTGCATCCGGACACGATCCTCGCCTGGGAGATGAACGGCGCACCCTTGCCGCAGCTCAACGGTGCGCCGCTGCGGCTCGTCGTGCCGGGCTGGACAGCGACCTACTGGATCAAGCACCTCACTCGCATCGAGGCGCTCACCGCGCCGGCGCGTGGCTTCTGGATGGCCAACGCCTACCGCATGCCGCGCGCGGTGTTCCCGCTGGTGGAGCGCTTCCCGTCACAGGAGGCGGGTGAGCGCGCACCGGTCACCGAGATCGCCATCAATTCTTTGATCACGGACGTGTCGGCAGCCGGGGATGGCCGGGTCGTCGTCCACGGCATCACCTGGGATGCCGGTCATGGCGTCGATCGCGTGGATCTGTCGTTCGATGGCGGCCAGCGTTGGGACGCGGCGCGGCTCGGCCCGGATCTCGGGCGCTATGCGTTCCGCACCTGGATGTTCGAGGGCGCTGCGCCCGCGTCCGGTCGTCGTGAGGTCTGGGCGCGTGCCGCCAACCGTGTCGGGCAGGCGCAGGTCGCGGTGCCCTTGCCGAACCCCTCCGGCTATCAGCACAACGCGTTCCATCGGGTGCCGCTCGAGATCAGCGCGGGGGTGCGTCCATGAGGCGGGTGACGCCGCTCTGGGGTGTGAGGCTCGCCGCGAGCCTCGCCGCGGGTCTCGCGTTGACGGGTGTCGCCTTGGGCCGATCCGCCGATACGACCGCCTCCACGACATCCGAGCCCTCGGTATCCGAGGACGAGGCTGCGCCCGGCGAGGGTCGCGAACTCTTCATCGCCCGCTGCACCTCCTGCCACAGCGTCGACTACGTCGCGATGCATGCGCGGTTCGGCACCCGCGTCCTGTGGGAGACGGAGGTCGCGAAGATGCGCACCGCCTTTAAGGCGCCGCTTTCGGATGATGAAGCGCGTCGGATCGTCGACTATCTCGCGCGGGCTTACGGACCCTCAGCACACGATCGCCAGTGACTCGATCTCGAACACCCAGGTCGCGTTCGGTTGGATGACGGGCGGGGCGGCGGTGAGCCACCCGAAGGCCGATGCCGCCGATCTTTTGCTATCTTCCATCTGGGGATCCCCCCGTCAACCTGGTTCTGTCATGCCCATGGCCGCTCCGCCCCCGACCGTCCTCATCACCGGCGCCTCATCGGGTATCGGCGCAGAGCTTGCGCGCTCGTACGCCCGTGAGGGGGCGCGGCTCGTGCTGCTCGCCCGTCGGCGTGTGCTGCTCGAACAGTTGGCTGAAGAGTTGCGCGGCCTCGGTGCCGCAGAGGTCGAGGTGCACGAAGGCGATGTCACCCGCGACGGCGATGTCGCGCGGCCGGTGCAAGCGCTGCTCGCGCGCGGTCTCGGGCTCGACATCGTCTATGCGAATGCGGGTTTCGGCGTAGCCGGGGTGCTGCAGCGCTTGACGCTCGCCGACTACCAGCGCCAGCTTGATACCAACGTGATCGGCCTGCTGCGCACCCTCTACGAGGCGCTGCCCGGACTGCGCCAAGCGCGGGGACGGCTGGTGCTGATCGGCAGCGTCGCAGGCCATGTGGCGGCACCCGGGTCGTCCGCCTACTCGATGAGCAAGTTTGCGGTGCGCGGTCTTGCCGAGTCGCTGCGCGGCGATCTGCGTGGCGATGGCATCGGGGTGACGCTGGTGTCCCCCGGGTTCGTGGATTCGGACATCCGTCGTACCGATAACCGCGGCGTAGTGCAGGAGGGTGTGCCCGATCCGGTGCCGGCTTGGCTGCGTGTGTCCACCGACAAGGCCGTACGCGAGATCGTGCGCGGTGTGCGGCGTGGCCGCGCCGAGATCGTGGTTACGGGACATGGCAAGCTGCTCGTGTTCCTGTCGCGGTATTTCCATCGATTGCTGCGCGCCGCGCTCATGCGGACCTATCGCGGTCGCCCCGAGCCGAAGGTGCAAAGATGAGCGCGACGCGGCGCCTGTTCCCGACGCTGATCCATGTCGTGCCGCTGCAGCGCAGCGGCGTGGCCGCCTTCAATAAACGCCTGCTCGCCGAGTGCCGGCAACTGCGCGTCGATGACGAGGCCGGCTGCCGTTGGTCGATACGAAACTATCCGGGTGGATACACTTCCTACGGCTCGCAGAGCCGCATGCACCGCCTGTCGCCGACCTTCGCCCTCTTGGAGCGACGCTTGCAGCGGCATGTCCGAGACTACGCGACCGAGCTCGGGCTCGACCTCGAAGGCCGCACGCTCGCCATGACCGATTGTTGGGTCAACATCATGCCGCCCGGTGTCGTGCACGGTCTGCACCTGCATCCCGTCTCGACGATCAGCGGCACTTACTATGTCCGCGTGCCGAGCGGTTCACCGGGACTGAAGTTCGAGGATCCCCGGCTCGATCGCTTCATGGCCGCGCCGCCGCGCCGTCGTGACGCAGCGCCGGATCTGCAGCCCTGGATCACGGTGCCTGCGCGCACCGGTCAAGCGGTGCTGTTCGAGAGTTGGCTGCGTCACGAGGTCACGGTGAACCGCGCGGCGACCGAGCGGGTGAGCATCTCCTTCAACTTCAACTGGTTCTGAGCCGGTGGACGGCGTACAGCGGGTGTTGGTGACCGCCGGGGCATCAGGCATCGGCCGCGTCATCGCACGGGCCTTCGCCGTGACGGGTGCGCGTGTGTGGGTGACGGATATCGATCTGTCAGCCCTCGACGCATGCCCGGTCGAGTGGCGGCGTGATCGGGTAGATGTCGCTGACCCTGTGGCGATGCGCGCGCTGTTCGGGCGCCTCGAGGCCGAGTGGGGCGGGCTCGACGTGCTTTGCGCCAATGCGGGCATCTCGGGGCGCACCGCATCGCTCGAAGATCAGGACTACGCGGAATTCAAAGAATGCATGGATATCACGCTCGGCGGCGCGGTGCTTGCCGCGCAGGGCGCGTTGCCGCTGATGAAGCGTGCACGGCAGGGCTGCATCATCTTCACCGGCTCCACCTCGGGCCAGTTCGGCACGCCGTTGCGCGCGCCCTATGTCGCCGCCAAGTGGGCGGTCAACGGCCTCATGAAGACCGTGGCCATGGAGGCGGGACCCTTCGGGATCCGCGCCAACACCATCGCGCCGGGTTGCGTCGAAGGCCCGCGCATCGAGCGCGTCATCGAGCGCGAGGCAGCCGCCAAAGGCACGACGCCCGCCGCCGTGCGCGCCGCCTACGAAGCCGGCACGTCGCTGCGCAGTTTCGTGACCGCCGACGATGTCGCGGCGATGGCGCTGTTCCTCGCCTCACCGGGCGGCGCGCGTATCTCGGGCCAGGTGCTGACCCTCGATGGGCACACCGAGAATCCGGACCCAAAGGTCTGACGCCGTGATGAAGCCAGCGTGCGCACCGTGAGACCACTGCGCATCCGATGGTGGATCTACGCCTGCATGTTCGGCTTCGCTGCGTTGGCCTCTGTGCAGCGCACCACCATCGCGGTGGCGGCGCCGGAACTGACCACGGCGCTGCAGCTCTCCAAGCAGCAGATTGGCTGGCTGTTCCTCGCTTTCACCGCGGCGTATGCGGCCGCACAGTTGCCGGGAGGCGCGCTCGGTCAGCGCTTCGGGCCGCGCGCGGTGTTCACGGGGGTCGGCCTGCTCGGCGTGATCGCGACCCTCGCCACGGCGCTCTCGCCTTATGTGGTCGGCGGTGCCGCGCTGCTTGGCGTTCTGCTCATCGCGCAAGCCCTGCTCGGACTCGGGCAGGGGCCGATCTTCCCGGTGTTCGCGACGGTGGTCGAGCGCTGGTTCCCGTCGCGCCAGTTCGGGCTCGCCAACGGCACGATCTCATCTGGGATGTTGCTCGGTGGAGCGCTGACGCCGCCACTGCTGGTCGCGATGATCGCCGCGCTCGGTTGGCAGCAGGCCATCCTCCTCACCGCCCTCCCGCCGCTCCTGCTGACGGTCCTCTGGTGGCGTTTCGGGCGCGACCGGCCGCAGCAGCACGCACAGGTCACGCCCGCCGAGCTCGCCGAGCTCGATGACGCGCCGCCCGCGTCGCCGCTCACCTTCGAGCGCATGCTCGGGGTGCTGCGCGACCGGAACATCCTGCTGCTTGCGCTCTCTTATCTTTGTATGAACGTCGTGTTCTACATGATCAGCTTCTGGTCGTTCATGTACCTCGTCGAGCAGCGCGGCCTCAAGGGCCTCGAGAGCGGCGTAATGGCGATGATCCCCTGGATCGGGGCCGCTGTCGGCGCGGCGGTCGGCGGCGTGCTCGCCGATCGGCTTGCCGAGCGCTACGGTGCCACGCGTGGCTACCGGCTGATGCCGCTGGTCAGTCTGCCGATCGGCGCCGTCATGCTGGTGGCCATCCCGGCGGTGGGCAGCGTCCTGCTGGCGGTCGCGGCGCTCACGCTAGCGTTCTTCGCCATGGAGGTGAACGAGGGGCCGTACTGGGCAGCCACGATGCGCGTGGCGCGCGCCGATACCGGCGCCGCCACCGGCGTGCTCAACACCGGCGGCAACATCGGCGGCATCGTCTGCCAGCCCATGGTCGCCGCGCTGGTCGCAGGCGGCGACTGGAGGAGCGCCTGGGTGATCGGCGCGGCGTTCGCAGCCCTTGCTGCGATGCTGTGGCTGTTCGTGCGGTGCGGGGAAAAAGAGTAGGTCAGCGGGTCGGGGAGTCTGCCGAGGCGGGTGGCCGACTGGAGCAAGGTAAAAATCCTTGCGCAAGTAAGGAACGCCCAAGATCACCCGAAAGTTGCAGATCACGGTCCCCAAGCGGCTCGCCGAGCAGGTCGGGATCGGCCCCGGCAGCGAAGTCGAGTTCGCCGTGGCTGGCGACGCGATTCGCATGGCGCCCGTTGGCAAGGGGACGGGCGCCGTGCTGTATCCGACGCCGAGGTGGTTCCTGTGATGCAAGTCCGGACGGTCTGACCGGGCGGGGGTAGGGTGTTATTGCGCAGCCGGGTCCTCGAGCAGCCAATTCGGCACTGATGACTGGGGTCAGAAGAGCCGACGGTTACCCTGCTTCGGGGGTCCGGCATGCGACCACCCGCCCGTCCACCCGCTCGGGAACCCTGCTGAGGGGGAATCGCCGATTGACAGGCCGGGGGGCGCTCCCTAGACTACGCGACCTTTCTCGGCTACCCCTAAGCAGGGTCGCCGAAAAACAGCGGCTTACGAACGTCCGAGCCGCCTCCCTTCAGGAGGTGGCACGGGTCGTCTTCGCAGGCCGCCCGCCGCAGCCGTTCGTGGGGCTGTCGGTCGTAGGCCCGGGTTCTCCGCTGCGCTCGCCTCAAGGCCTCGCGCAGCGGATGTTTTGGCGGGCCGACGAGCGACCTCTCCTGTCCGGCACACTTGTCCGACAACGCTGGAAGATCTGGAGACTGCATGGCCACCACGGGTCAGCTCATTCGCACTCCGCGCCGCACGCGCGCCGAGAAAACCAAGGTGCCGGCGCTCGGCGCCGCCCCACAGAAGCGCGGCGTCTGCACGCGCGTCTACACCACCACTCCGAAGAAGCCGAACTCGGCGCTGCGCAAGGTCTGCCGCGTGCGCCTCGTCAATGGCTACGAGGTCACCTCGTACATCGGCGGTGAGGGCC
>CAMAQZ010000035.1 GCA_945860725.1 Klebsiella pneumoniae
ACCATGCTTGCCGGACGACGGGAGTCGTCGGTGTCGAGCAATGACATCACGAGTCCCTGCAAGGCAGGCGGGATGGGATGCTGCGGCTGCAGCGGCGGCACCTCCCCGAGTGCATCAGGCGAGCCGGGGTACCGCGGCGGATAGCCGCCCAGCAGTTCATAGGCCAGTGCGCCGAAACCGTACAGGTCATCGCCCGCCGTGACCGTGGCCCCGGTACGCTGCGCGGCGCCCGCGGAATAAGGCGAACGGCCGGTCAGCCCACCGTCCTCGCCGAACCTTGCTGCGCAACCGAAGTCGGCCAACAGTGCCGCGCCCACTCGATCAAGGAGAATGTTCGCGGGTTTGAGATCGCGATGCGCGACCCCTTGCGCGTGCAGTATCGAAAGTGCTGCGGCGATCTCCCGCAACAGACGCAGCACCCGCATCGGGGACGCACCGCGCAACGAACGCGCATCATCGGCGGCCAACGCCATGGGCATTCCGACACGGTCACCGTCGAGCAACGGCAGATCGACGGCCAGGATCCCGGGATGGGTCACCGCACTGGAGAGTTCGTGCTCGCGTCGCAAGGCGGTGATCGCCGCCGTCATGTCCGCTGCAGATCCCGACGGCCCCGCGCCCCTGCGGCCCGCGCGGACCTTGAGCGCCCTCAAGCGTCCGTTCTGCGTATCGCGCACCTTCCAGATCTGCGCCACGCCGCCGTCGTGCAGACGCTCAAGCAGCGTGAAATGAGCGAAGGCTCCAGTGTCCGCCATCTGCGCGTCCACCGCCCTACGGTGCAGGGGTCGTGGTGGCTCCGGGACCCGACGGCGTACCGATCTCCTCGCTGTAGATCTGCGCCAGCAACCGCCGCCACTCGCGATACTGTTCTTCCGCCGTGCCGGTGAGCTTGAGCGTACGGCCCTCGAGTTCAACGGTCTGCGTCGCAGCCTCGTTGCCGAAGCTACCTGCGAGTTCCTTGACCTCCTGCGCAGCGACCTTCGCATCTCCATATCTTTGGATACCGGAGAGCACCGCCGCAGTGCCACCCATCACCGCGGTGGTCCGCAGCATGCTCTCGGCATTCTGGCAGCTGTAGTCGCCGGCGCCGCATTGCCCACCGACGAAGATGCTCGCGAGCACCGCCGCTGCACCGAGGACGGTACGGGTACGCGCCTGATTGCGGGTACGCTCTTCGCGCTCGATCGCATCGCGACTGGTACGCCGCCAACCGCCATAGGGATCGAACAACTTGTCAGCGAACTCGCTGGCGTAACCGTCGACGGTGTCGATCACGGCCGCGTCCCGCTCGCGGATCTTGACGACCCGTGCCAACGCCGGATCGTCCGCCGACGGCAACCGCGCCGCCCGCGTCAGCCCGTCGGTGCCACGGGCGAGGTACCCCTGGAAACGCCGCGGATCAAGGTCCTGCGCGAAACTCAGTTCGCTGACCCGACGGACCTCGCGACGATCGGCTGCAGACAATTGCGCCCGCGCAGCAAGCAGGTCGTTGGCGATGGTGGCGTAGACGTTCTGGAACGGGTCGCGGGCGCGCAGGGACGCTTCGGTCTTGTAGGCGCCGAGATCAGCCTCGCTCGCATAGCGCTGGTCCTTGATCCAGACGCGCCCTTGGGCGTCGACCGCCGAGACGATCAACGCGAGGGCGGCACCCGTGGATTCGACGACGCGGGCGGTGACCATCACATCGAGAGCGGACACGCCCGCGGGCACGACACGCACCGCACCCCATTGGCCGGAGCCTTCCAGCGTGCTGCGCAGTCGAACCGCCAATAGTCGTGACTCCGCCTTGCGGATGTCCGGGTAGATGCGCCGCTTGTCGAGCTTCTCTTCGTCATCGGCGATATCAGCCGGGATGCCGGCGTCGAATTCGCGGATGCCGACATCGAGCAGCTCCGCCTCGGGGATCTGTTCCTTCGCCTGCACGGCATCGAGCTTCGCAAGCGGCCGGATTTCGTTGACCACACAGCCACCGAGCAGGCCAACAGCCACCATCAGCGCGGCGAGCCGCGGGAGGGGCACCCGCCGCCGCGGCACATCGACATGGCGGTCAAGGACATGGCGGTCAAGGACATGGAGATCAAGCAATTGTTCCATGGTGATCCTCAACCCCTGCCCTGCACGCTGCGCTTGTACTCCGTATATTCTTTCCAGAGTTTCTCGCGCAGTTCGGGATCGGTCTCCTGTTCGGCGGCACGCCGCAGACGCCGGGCGACGATGTCGTCATCGTCACCGGAGGGGACACCCCGGTCCGGGGCGCCACTGCCCGCGGCCGCGCCGCGATCACCGCGCTCACCGCCACTCGCGCTAGCGCTCGCGCCAGCGCTGCGCTCGGAACTCAAACCGCCCTCGCGAGAGCTGCCCTCACCAGCACCTTCACCGCCGGACTGCGCAGCGCCGCCGCCTGCGGCGACAGTCGTGCCGCGCGCATCGCGTTCGCGGGCGGTCCGCGCTTGCTCCTCGCCGAGCGTCTTGTCGAACTCCCCCAACGAGTCATCCAACCGCTTATCGAGCACCGTGCGACGCTCATCCGCAGTGCTGGCGGTACCACCCTCGCGCGTACCGTCTGCGGAGCCCTCGGACGACTCCGCGCCACTCGATGAACCCGGCATCCCGGGCGTCCCCGGCATCCCGGGCGTGCCGGGCATTCCGGGCATTCCGGGCATGCCCCCTGACGGACTGCCGGGGAGTCCGGCTGAGCCGCCACCTCCCGGAGGGGTTGCGCAGCCGGTCACTGCCACAAGACTTGCGAGGCATAGCACGATCTGCAAGGGTTTCAAAGAATTCATCATCCGGATCCTCTTGGCGATGACGCGATCTAAGGCGTCGGTACGCCACCCTGGAAGAAATTTTGCAGTTGGGCGGCCAGCCGCTTGCAGGCAGTGGCCTCGACCCGCGCGATGAAGGGCAACGGCACCACGGCGCCCACGATCGCCGAAGTGCCGGTCACGTTGGTATCGATCGATCCGGCGGACTTACCGCTCTCGAGGTCCCAGATGACGGCTTCGAAGTCCGATTCGTTCTCCCACCAACCAAAACCCACACAACCCGCCACGCCGGGCGCTGCGCCGCAGGCGAGGCTGCCACCGCCGTCGGTCTTGCGCGTCGCCCCGTCCAGCCAGACGAGGTAACGCACTCCGGACGCGGCGATCCGCTCGCTCACGCCTGGCCGGGCGAGCAACCGGCTCACAGCCTCCGGTCGCGAGGGCGCCGTCCCGGGCTCGAACCAGGGGAAGAGTCCGTCGACGAAAGTATTGTTGTCGTGTACCTCGACCGGCCGCGCCCCCGAGGCAAGACCGCGTCCGACGCAGTCCATGAAATCGTCCTCCGCCGATGCACCCTCGATCTGCGGCTTTGCGAGGATCACCACCGCCTCACCCGTCTCGATCTGCGTGGGCAATTCCCGGGATTCCTCGATGCGTGCACTCATGCAGCCCGCCAAGAACAGGGCAGCACAGAGGGACAGGGCAGCGATGATCAGGGACCGATGAGCCATGCTGGGACTCCACAGCGGGAGGGACGCGACGCGGATCCGAAAACAAGTATGCCACGCGACCTTGAAAGACAAAGACCGCCGTGATCGCCGGTAGTTCCCGCTCCTCCACGCGCCGACTGTCTAGATATACAGTCGAGACGCGGCCAAGCCCAGCCCTCAATCCCGGGCAGGATCCGGGAACCGGTCGAGGTTGCGCAGCGACGGGAACAAGCGCCAGTGGGCAACGACGACGACGAGACAAGCAGCGCCTCCCACCACCACTGCCGTGACCGGACCCCACCACTTCGCCGTCAGGCCGGACTCGAACTCTCCGAGTTCGTTGGAAGCACCGATGAACAGGGCGCTTACGGAACTCACCCTGCCGCGGATGGCGTCCGGGGTCTCGAGCTGAACGAGAAGATGGCGCACGAACACACTCACCATGTCACCGGCGCCGAGCAGCGCAAGCGCGGTGCAGGACAACCAGAACGAGGTCGAAGCACCGAACACCAGCGTAGCCACCCCGAACAACGCCACGCTACCGAACATCCAAGCGCCGGCGTGGCGTGTGATCGGGCGCTGCGCCAGCCAGATCGCCGTGGCAGCCGCTCCGAGACCTGACGCGGCGCGCAGTAAGCCCATCCCGGCTGGCCCCACATGCAGGATATCTGCGGCGAACATGGGCAACAGGGCTGTGGCGCCGCCGAACAACACGGCGCACAGATCAAGCGAGATCGCACCCAACACCGGTTTGCGCGACAGCACGAAGCGCAGACCCGCCGACAGTTCATGCCAAGAAAGCGATCCGCTGTTTGGCGGGGCACGCACCGGTCTGACACGACCGAGCAGACCGATGACCAACGACAGCAGTGCGAGCGCGCAGCCATAGACGACGAGCGCACCGACGCCGTCAGCCGGTGCATCGCTCATCGACTCCCCCAGCGCATAGAGCACGCCGCCGATCGCTGGACCGGTGACCATCGCACACTGGAACAAGGTCGCATTGAACGCGGCCGCACGCGGGAACAGTCCGATCGGGACCAAGTTCACGACCATCGCTTGACCAGCCGGCATCCAGAACGCGCGTCCAGCGCCCACCAAGGCCATCGCCACGAACACCGGCCAAGTCGTCCGACTGCCTGACAGTGTGAATGCGACCAACACCAGCACAGCAAGCATCTCCGCGAGATAGGCGATCAGCAACACGCGGCGCCGATCGATCCGATCGGCAAGCTGGCCACCCGGCAGCACCAACGCGAGGAACGGCAGGAACTGCGCGAGACCGATGAGACCGAGATCGAGCGGATCGCGGGTGATGTCGTAGACCTGCCAGCCGACCGCGACGGCGAGCATCTGCCAGGTGAGCGTTGCAAGGAACCGGGCGAACGCGTAACGACGGAAATCGCGCTGCGCGAGCACATCGCGCAGGCCCACAGCAGGCGTCTTCGACCCTTCTGCGGCGGCGCGTGCGGATTCTGTGGACGATGGCATGCGGTGGTCGGTCAGCGGTGGTAAGTTGAGCGGTAAACCCCGCGACGGAGTGTCGCATGACCGAAATCCGCATTACCCGCCATTTCGCCACCATCGCCGATGGACGCTGGGGCGCACGCCAGGTCCACTATCGTCGCGCCGGCCGCGGCCCGGTGGTGCTGTGCCTGCACCAGTCGCCGCTCTCCTCACGCGACATGTTGGCGACGCTCGCGCGTTGGCATCCTCACTTCACCTGCATCGCGCCGGACACACCCGGCTTCGGGTCGTCGACCCCGCTCGGTGTCGTGCGGGCCGGCATGGAGGACTTCGCCGATGCAGTGATCGAGTTCATGGACGCCCTTGGCATCGGCCGCACCGCGGTGTATGGCTTCCACACCGGCGCGATGATAGCGGCAACGCTGGCCGCGCGGCACCCCGATCGGCTCAGCTGCGCCGTCGCCAACGGCTTCGTGTCGTTGACCGAACCGGAGCGCGCCGACATCGTCGCGAACTACCTGCCGCCGCTGCAACCGTCGTGGGACGGCGCGCACCTCAGCTGGCTCTGGGCACGGCTGCGCGAACAGTCGATCTTCTTCCCGTGGTACCGCCCGGCGGCGGCCAACAGGCTGGGCGGTGATGTGCCGTCGCCGGACCGCCTGCAAGAGGCGCTGCTCGACTTCATGCGCTCCGGCGACCACTACCGTGTCGGCTACCGTGCGGCCTTCGAGTTGCGCTCCGACGAAGTGCTGCGTCATGCCGAAGCACCCTTACTGGTGACCGCATCGGCGACCGACGTACTCGCCCGGCAGCTGCCGCGCATCCGCCACAAATCAGCGGCGGTCAGCGTGCAGACCAGCACCGATGCGGACGCCACGCTCGATCTGGCCCGTGATTTCATCCGACGCCACGCCAAGGCCGCAGCGCCCGCGTCATCACCCCCTGCACCGCTGCCGCGCGCGCTGCACCAAGACCTCATCGATCTTCCCGGCGGTCAATTGGGCCTGCGGCGCAACGACACGGGCAGCGGCCGACCCGTGTTGTTGTTGCACGATGCCATCGGTTCTTCACGGACGCTTATCGAGGCTGCCAACGGCTTCATCGGCAGACGCCCGGTGATCGCGCTCGATCTGCCGGGTCACGGTGCTTCGGACGCAGCGCTCGCGCGTGGGCCGTCGATCATCACCGCACAAGCCCGTGGTGTGTCCGCTGCCTTGACGGCGCTCGGCGCGACGCAGGTCGATTGCGTCGGCGTCGGCCACGGCGCGATCATCGCGATCGAATCCGCGCTACGGGAGCCGCAACGGTTCGGCCGACTGGCACTCGTCTCGCTGCCGTTCCTCGACGAGCAGCAACGTCAGACGTTCGAACGACAGGGCGTGCCCGACATCCAGCCGCAATGGCACGGCGGACACCTGCTGCACGCTTGGCACATGGTGCGCGATCAGTCGCTTTTCTGGCCTTGGTTCGACCACAGCCGTGCAGGGGTGTTGCGCGGGACGCCGCAGGTCGATCCGGCGCAGATCGACGCGCGCGTGTTGGAACTCTTCGCCTCATCCGGCCTCTGGCGGCGCTCGCTGCTCGCCGGTCTGAAATGGCCGATGACTGCAAAGCTTACCAAGCTGCGGGTGCCTGCCGCGGTCACCTCCTCGCCCGCCGATCCGTGGTCGGACTGCGCCGAACGTGCCGCCACCGCGCTGCCGCGACTCGCCCGTCTCGCGCTACCCGATCAACAGGTGGATTGGGCGAGCGCACTGCTGCCCTGGTTCGACGGCCGATGAAAAGGCTTTGTGTGTTCTGCGGTGCGAATCCCGGTCTCGACCCCGTCTATCGCAACGCCGCTCGCGATCTCGGCACGGCGCTCGCAGAAGCCGGGGTCGGCCTCGTGTTCGGTGGCGGGTCGGTCGGACTCATGGGGACCATCGCCGATGCGGTACTGGAGGCAAAGGGAGAAGTCATCGGCGTGATCCCACAGGCGTTGGTCGATCGCGAACTCGCGCACCGAAGGGTCGCCGACCTGCGGATCGTATCCTCGATGCACGAGCGCAAGGCGCTGATGGCTGACTTGTCCGACGGATTCGTGTCTCTACCGGGCGGTGTCGGCACGCTAGAGGAACTGTTCGAGATTTGGACTTGGGCGCATCTTGGTCTGCATGCCAAGCCTTGTGCGTTGCTGGATGTCGCAGGGTTCTATTCGGGTCTCGGACGCTTCCTCGACCACGTCGAGGGCGAGGGCTTCCTGCGCCGCGGCGTGCGCGACATGCTGCTCATCGAACGCGATCCTGCCGCGCTGCTCACCGCGCTGCGCACCTATCGGGCGCCGAAGGTACCGGTGCGATTGACGCGCGAGGAGACCTGACGCGCAGCAGGGACGCGGACGTCCGGCTCAAACCTGCGCGCGCTTCTCGGCGATCCACTCGCGCCAGATCGCCATCATCATGGCGAGGATCACCGGGCCGATGAAGAGGCCGACGAGGCCAAAGGCGGCAAGCCCGCCGAGCACGCCGAACAGCACGAGCAGGAACGGGATGCGGGCCGAACCGCTGATCACGAGCGGCCGCACGATGTTGTCGATCCAGCTGACCGCGGTCAGACCCCAGATGAAGAGTCCGATCGCCGCGATCGTCTTGCCCGTGAGGAAGAGATAGAGGCTCGCCCCCACCCAGATGAAGGGGACGACGAACGGGACTAGGCCGACGAGGAAGGTCAGCGCACCGAGGAAGATCGGCGCCGGCAACCCCGCAGCCCAATAGCCGAGCCCGGCAAGGGTGGCTTGCGCGAACGCTGCACAGACGATGCCGTAGACCACCGCACGGACCGTCGCACC
Organism: Klebsiella pneumoniae; assembly: GCA_945860725.1. Taxonomy (GTDB): domain Bacteria; phylum Pseudomonadota; class Gammaproteobacteria; order Steroidobacterales; family Steroidobacteraceae; genus UBA964. The sequence goes on from CAMAQZ010000035.1 coordinate 7,767, forward strand.
GATGCCGTGCAGGTAATGCTCGACCCTCACTTCACCGAAGAACTGCGCGAGCATCCGCCGTACTTGTGCAGCGAAATGTTCGCCGTCGCGGAACATGAAGAACAGCGACACCATCGCGAGCACCAACTTGGCGAGATTACGGCCGACCCCACCCACGATCGCGGCCAATTCACCGGAAGATTGGGCGAAGAAGCCCTCCAGGGCCTTGCCGAGCGCCTCGGGATTGCGCGCCCATTCAGCGAACCATTCCTGGATACGCGGCCCAAGCAACGGCAATTGGGTGACGAACGCCGGCAGCTCCGTGCGCGCGAGCAGCGGCGCGACGTCACGATAGACGGGCAGCGCCTCCGTCTGCACCAGTATCACCAACCAGACGATCGGCAGGATGATGGCGATCGCGAGCAGCAGCGTCATCACGAAAGCGGCCGCATCGCGCTGCCCCCGGAACACGCGTACCAGGCGGGCATGCAGAGGCCAGCTGACATAGGCGAGGATCGCCGACCAGATGACCGGGACGATGAACGGCTGCAACACCTGGAAGGCGAGCAATGCCAGGATCGCCAGCAAGGCGGCGAGGATCAATCGCCGCAACCACTTGCCTTCCGTGAGGGCTTCCATCAGCGGAGCGGCTCCGAGGCGAGGACGGTGATCGCCAGCAACGCACAGACGACGATCGAGAGTTGTCGACGCAGCGCCCGGTAGTCGGGTGGCAGTCCGTCACCCAAGCGCCTGTTCTCGTAGAGCCAGAACAACCCGAAGCCCGCCAACAGCAAGGCGAGCCCGCGGCTACCGCCAAGCAGCAGGGCCGCGGCAGCCCATACGGAGGGCAGCACGGAACCCATCACGGTGGTGATCTCCCAACGCCAGAAACCCGCCAATGCGAGTCCCCAATGCACAGCGGCCACGAACGACAGGATGACCGCGCCCCAAACGAGCGCCAGTTCCATCCCGAAGTGGCGCCAGTCCGGCGTCGGCCCAAGCGCCACACAGGCGAGTGCCAACGCGAACGGCAGCAGACCGAGCCAACCCGCAGCGACCGCGCCGGGTCCAAGCCCGACGGAAGGGGCGGCGGCCCGCGAGGCGGGAAGGGTGGTCGGTTCCATCGGGTCATGATACCGCTGTGGCGTGACGGATACCTGAAGTGCATGCACTCAGGCGGTCGACTCCGCCGCATACCAATCCTGCAGCGCTGCAGCCACCTTCAAGGGATCCTCGTGATGCATCATGTGACCGAGTCCCGGCAGGGTCTGCAACGTCAACCGCGACAAGTGCGAGTGGAACGCTCCCGGTTCCGCATCGGGTCCAAGCCCCCCGAGGAATTCCGACTCGCTCGCGAGCAGCATGAGCACCGGAGCCGTGATGTTCCGCCAGGTGGCCTCGATCTCCTCACGACGGTAGAGCACAGGGGTCACCAAACGGTGCCATGGATCGAAGCGCGCCACCCGACCACCCTCCGGACTCGGGATGGTCCAAGCTTCGGCGACGAAGCGTGCGTACGCGGGCGGCAAGCGCGGATTGCGGTGAGCCAGTTTCTCTGCAAGCTGTGACACCGACAGATAGCGTGAACCGGCCGGCGGCGCACGCAGTTGGTCCAACCATCGACGTTGGCGGATCGGCGCGTCCGCCGGGTCTGTGCGTGGCAGGCCGAAGCCCTCCAATGAGGCGACCGACCGGATCCGTTCGGGCCGGACACCGGCATACAGCGCCGCGATGTTGCCGCCCATGCTGTGGCCCACCAACCGCACCGGTTCCGCAAGCGACAGGCTGTCCAACAGGGCATCGAGATCGGCGAGGTAATCGGCAAACCAATACGGCATGCCGGTCTGTGCGCTACCACCGAACCCGCGCCAGTCAGGCGCGATGCAATGCCAATCGTCCGGCAGCGCATCAACCAGCGACTGGTAGGTGTCCGAACAATCCATGAAGCCGTGCAACAGCAGGCGCGGCGGCGCCTCGGTCGGCCCCCAGGCGAGCAGCCGGTGGCGCAGTCCACGCACCTCAACGAACGACTCGCGGGGGTTGCGTCGGGCACGGTAGATCTCGGACATCGTCAACCCGCCAGGAACAGCCGGTAGGCGGGGTTGGCGGTCTCATCCACCCATGGGTAGTGCAACGCCGTCAGATGCAGCAAGAAGTCCTCCCGCGTAGCGGGCGGAACGACGATGCCAGCGACCACGCGGCCGGTGTCCGAACCGTGGTTCCGGTAGTGGAACAAGGTGATGTTCCACTGCGTGCCCACGGCCTCGAGGAAGCGCAGCAGCGCCCCTGGACGCTCCGGGAACTCGAAGCGCAACAGCATCTCGTGCGCCACCTCTGCGGGACGGCCGCCGATCATGTAGCGCACATGGGACTTCGCAAGCTCGTTGTCGGTAAGGTCTACAACCTCATGGCCCACCGCGCGCAGCGCAACGGACACGCCGTCCCGGTCCGCACGGCCGTTGGCGAGCGCGAACCCCAGAAACACCCTGGCGATATCGGATCGGTTGTAACGATAGTTGAATTCAGTGACGCTGCGATGCCCGAGTGCACGGCACAACCCGAGGAAGCTGCCAGGGCGCTCCGGGATCTGCACCGCCAGCAGCGCCTCGCGCTGTTCCCCCAATTCGGCGCGCTCCGCGACATGGCGCAACCGATCGAAGTTCATGTTCGCACCGCAGTTGATGGCGACCACGCGCTTGCCCGACCATCCCTCGCGGGCGATGACCTGCTTAACTGCCGCGACCGCCAACGCTCCAGCTGGCTCCACGATCGCGCGCGTATCCTCAAAGATATCTTGGATACCGGCGCAGATCTCGTCGGTGTCGACGCAGACCATCTCATCGACCAACGCGCGCGCCAAGCGGAAGGTCTCCTCACCGACCCGACGGACTGCCACACCATCGGCGAAGGTGCCGACGCGTGCCAAGGTCACCCGCTCACCCGCCAGCAACGAATCCCGCATGGCCGGAGAATCCGCCGCATTGACGCCGATGATCCGGATCCGCGGATAGAGGTGCTTGAGGAAGGCCGCGACGCCGGCGATCAAGCCGCCGCCACCGACCGGCACGAACACGGCATCAAGATCGCCGCCGGACTGTCGCGCGATCTCCATGCCGATGGTCCCCTGCCCAGCGATCACATCCGGATCGTCAAAAGGGTGCACGAAGACGAGATTGCGGTCGCGGGCGAGACCCAGCGCATGATCACAGGCGGCATCATAATCATCGCCGTGCAGCAGCACTTCGCCGCCGAGATCGATGACCGCCCGCACCTTGATGCGTGGCGTGGTCAACGGCATCACGATGACCGACGGGATGCCGCGTCGACCCGCCGCAAGCGCCACACCTTGGGCGTGGTTGCCCGCCGAGGCGCAGATCACGCCGCGTGCAGCCGCGCTCGCCGACAGGTTGGCGATCTTGTTGTAGGCGCCGCGCAGCTTGAAGGAGAACACCGATTGCAGGTCTTCGCGCTTGAGCAGGACCGTGTTGCCGAGACGGCGCGACAACCGCGAGGCCGGCTCGAGCGGCGACTCGATGGCCACATCGTAGACGCGCGCACGCAGGATGCGCTCCATATATTCCGCAGCGGGACCGGCAGTCATCCGCGCAGCATATACTGTGACCCTTGTGCGCGTCACAGCGTGCAGCCCTGAGACCACCTCGCGATGCGCCATGTCTGGACACTGACCCTCGCGCAGGCGCTCGCCGCCTGCAGCACCATCATGCTGGTCACGTTCGGTGGCATCGTCGGGGCTCGCCTCGCGCCCTCACCGGCGCTGGCCACACTGCCATGGTCGCTCTCGGTCGTCGGACTCGCAGCCGCCTCGATCCCCGCGGCGCTCCTGATGCAGCGCTACGGGCGGCGGCGAGTGCTGATTACGAGCGCCCTGCTCGGCTGCGTGGCGGCGCTCGCCTGCGCACTCAGCATCTCGCAAGGCAGCTTCATCGGGCTCTGTCTTGCGGCGCCGCTGTCCGGTGTCCATGCCTCGGTGGTGCAGCAGTATCGTTTCGCCGCCACGGAACTGGTGTCGCCGGATGCTGGCGCTGAAGCGACCGGCAAGGCCGTCGCCACCGTGATGCTCGGCACCCTGGTCGCCGCGATCCTCGGCCCGTTGCTCGGCCAACAGGCGCGACTCTGGGGAGGGTGGCCTGAATACACCGGCTCGTTCCTCGCGCTCGCGGTGCTGCTTGCCGGCGCCGCATCGGTGCTCACTCGCCTACCAGCGACGCCGCCGCTGCCGAGGGCGGATCGCGGCAGCGGGCGATCGGCACGCCGGCTGCTGAGCGTCCCGGGCTATCGTCTCGCAGTGCTCGCCGCGCTGTCCTCTTATGCGGTGATGAGCTTCATCATGACCGCGACCCCGATCAGCATGCATGTGCACGACCATCACTCAGGGACGATCACCTCTGGCGTGATCACCGCACACCTGCTCGGCATGTATCTGCCTTCGCTCGCGACGCCGTGGCTGGTCGCGCGTCTCGGCGTACGCGGCCTGATGCTCGGTGGACTCGCGGCGAACTTCGCCTGTGTCGGCATCGTCGCCGCCGTGGGCGAGGGCGTGATGCACTACTTCGTCGCGCTCATGCTGCTCGGCGTCGGCTGGAACTTGTTGTTTGTGGGCGCGACCACGCTGTTGGCCGGGACCTTCGCCGACAACGAACGCTTCCGCGCCCAAGGCACGAACGACTTCATCGTGTTCGGCGCCCAAGCCGTGGTGTCGCTGCTCGCCGGGGTAGCCATCGAGACGCTCGGTTGGCAAATGCTCAATCTGGTGACGCTACCGCTCTTGCTGTGGACCCTGTGGGCGGTGATGCGCCAGGAGCTGCCGCCGGCTCGATGATGATCTTGCCGTCGCGGTCGTGTCCGTCAAGCGCCGCGTGAGCGCAGGCCTCGACGATGCGTTCGAGCGGATAGCGTGCCGCGATCCTCGCGACGAGCTCGCCGCGGGACATCATCCCCGCGAGCCGCGTGTAGAGCGTCCGGACCTCTGCCGGCCTGCGCCGCTGCAGTTGCCGCACGAAACTCACGCCGTGCAGCACGATGTCCTGACGGAACATCAGGTAGAAATCGACCTCGCAGCGCAGCCCGGAGAGCGCACCGTAAACGACCAAAGGCGCACCCGGGGCGAGACACTCGGCGATGCGCTGGGTCGCCGCGCCGGCGACCGCATCGATGCCGAGCCGCAGAGGAGCGCCGTCGATGGCCGCACGCACCCGCGCAGCCAGATCCTCGCCATCGGATAGCACCACATCACCACCCAGTGCGCGCAACTCGTCTGCCGGTCCCGTCCGACGCACCACGTTGACGGTGCGAACGCCTTTCTGCCGCGCCAATTGGATCAGGTATCGGCCGCAACTGGAGTTGGCCGCGTTCTGTACCAACCAATCACCGGGCTTCAGTGCGGTGAAATCCTCCAGCAGCACTGCTGCGGTCGGGCCATTGACGGTGAGCAAGCTCAGCTGCGCTGCATCACCCTCGGGCGCGGGCAGACAATCGGCGCCGCGACAACGGACTTCATCGCGGAACGTACCGCTGCCGAGCGCCGGGAACACGCGATCGCCCTCGCGCCACCCGGAGGCCGTACCGGCTCGCAGCACACGCCCGACCCCCTCGTAGCCCGGAGTGCGCGGCAGCGGATAGCGGAAACCTGCGGCACCCTCGAGGGTGCGCAGATCGGCGATATGCATCGCTGCAGCCTCGATCCGTACCACGACTTCTTCGGACGTCGGGTCCGCAGACGGCACATCTTCCACGCGCAACGCCCGGTCAGCGGCTCCATAGGCGTACTGGATGACAGCGCGGGCCACGACCGCGCGACCGTCAAAGGATCCCGCGCTCTACCATGCGCGCGATGGCATCCGCCTGACGCTGCTGGAAGTAGGCGCGGTCGGGGATCATCAGCTTGCCATCCTGCAACAACCCGTTGCGACGGCGCAGATCGGCCTTGGCGAACGGCTCTGCGAACATCTCGAGTGCCTGTCGCGAAAGCATGTTGGCCATCGATGGCCGACGCCGATGCGCGCGCAGGCCCGCGAGATCGAGCGACGCCGTGGCGACGGAGGAATTACCGATGGCCGCTACCACTATCTGGTTGCCGTTCCAGTCGATGATGTCGGAATAGCCGTTGGTCGAGTCGGTCGGCACCGAGATGCCGCGCAATTCCGCATTATTGGCGGAGACGACATAGGCCATGTTCTCGAGCGCGCGCGCGCGGCGTGCGATCTGCTTGATAGTGAGATTAGGCGAAGCGACTTCGCTGGTCGAATGCAGGAACACCTCGGCACCGCGGATAGCGTGCGCACGCGCGACCTCTGGATAGAGGATCTCCTCGGAGGCGATCGCCGACAACCGGCCGATCACCGTTTCGGCCACCGGGAACACACCTTCTATGCCGTAGATCTCGAGGTATCTGTCCCAGACATCGTGAGGCGTCGGCGCAAAGATCGAGATCAGCCGGCGATAGGTCAGGATCCGGTCGCCCGCAGGATCGAAGATCCAGCAGGCTTGGAAGTAGAGCCCGGGAAAGTGACGATCGGTCTCGTAGCTGTTGCCGGCAAGGAACACACCATGACGCTGGGCCAGCGCGGCGAGCGCTTCGTACTCCGGTCCGTCGGGTGCCAGCGCAGCCTTCGCGGTCCACTGCGGGATGGTCTCGCCCCACGGCGGACCGGTGAGGATGTACTCCGGCAGCACGACGAGCTTGAGCTCGGGGCCGATCCAGCGACGCGCGCCCTCGAGCGCCTGACCAATACGCATCAAAGACGCTTGCATCCGGCGTGCAGCCGATTCCCGATCATGATCGGGGTGGACCCCATCGCAATCGATCTGCAGCGCCAACGCTGCATAGCGGTCGAGCCTGCCCGGGACGATCGGCTCGGTCATGGTGCACCCAGCGCGAGTCGCAGTTCCGCAAGGTCGCTCCAAGTCTCGAGGCCGGCGATGCGCCCTTGGGTGACCTGAAACCGGTCGACCCACCGCGCACCCGTGAACTCCTTGCCGTCGACGAACGCGCCCGACGCCGTGCCACGGACATAGACGGCGATGCCACCTGGCGCCTCGCAGGTCTCGAAGGCATCGGCCTGTTTGCGCAACGTGGTGTAACGCCCCGCCGAAAAAGCCGCAAAGTCCTCAAGCGTGCGAAATTCGTGGCCGCCGGAGATGACGACCCGTGCGCCCGCCACCATCATCGATGCCGCTGCGCCGAAGTCCCGTCGAGCCATGGCATCAAGCCAACCGCGAACGAGGTCGATCGCATCCGCGCGCTCGGTGCGCGCACTGCCGACCACGATCCGTCCATCACCAAGATTGAGCGTCATGGGGTCGAGTATGCCCCAGCTCGCTGCTATACGGCATCCAACGATGCGCCCCCCTCGCTGCCGCCCGGTGGCCGGTCGCACCGCAATCGCTTAGCCTCTATCCTCAGATACGCTATCCCCGGGGGAGCCATGGTTGAAGACACTCGACTCGAAGCGCTGGAATCACGCCTTGCGCACCTGGAACAGGGGCAGCAGGAACTTTCCGACGCTCTGTACCGTCAACAGCGCGAACTCGACGCGCTCCGACTGCGCAACCAGCAATTGCTCGCCGAAACGGCAGGCGGCGCGTCGACCGCCAGCCTGACCGCCGACGAACGACCACCCCACTACTGACCGGGAGACTCCATGAAACGCACCCTCTCCTTACGGCTGCTGCCCTGCACCGCCCTCTGCGCATTGTCCGCGCTGCTCTGCGCCGCTCCGACCGCTGCGCAGGCTGCCGATGATCAAGCCGGTCTGACCGCCAGCAAGATGTGGACGCTTGCACGCCTCGGCGAGACCGCGATCTCCCCCGATGGCAGCTTGGCCGCCGTCACGGTCACGCACTTCGATATCGAAGAGAATCGCAGCGCGACGGATATCTGGCTGGTGCCCACCAAAGGTGGCAAGGCTCGCCCGCTGACCAGCGACAAAGCGGCCGACAACTCACCCACCTTCAGTCCCGACGGTCGCAGCATCGCATTCCTCTCCAAGCGCGCAGATGACAAAGAAACACAGATCTACCTGATCGCCATCGATGGCGGCGAAGCGCGGCGGCTCACGCAAGTCCCGACCGGCGCGAATGCGGTCAAGTGGTTCACGGACGGACAACGCCTCGCCTTCGTCACCCCCATCTGGACCGATCTCGTGGAATGGAAAGATCAGGCGGCGCGCATGCAGGAGCGTGCGGAGACGAAGATGACCGCGCGCGTCTGGGACCGGGCGCCGATCGCCCACTGGGACCGCTACCTCGACGACCGCGAACCTCATCTTTTCTCGGTGGCCGTGACAGGGGGCGAGCCGCAGGCGATCACCCGTCTCTCGGGGTTCCACCTGTCGCGTACCGCTTACTCGGCATCGTCCTATGACATCTCGCCGGACGGGACAGAGATCGCACTGGCAGCCAACACCGACAAGCTCGGCACAGCGCCCAACTACGACCTGATCACGATCGCATCATGCGGCTGCAAGCCCGCCCGCAACCTCACCGAGGGCAACGCAGGCGACGACGGCTCCCCAGCCTATAGCCCCGACGGCCAGTGGCTCGGCTATACCGCGCAGTCCATCCCGGGCTTCTATGCGGACCGTGCGCGGCTGTTGATCATCGACCGGGCCGGTGGCGGAACGCGTGATCTCTCAGGCAGCTTCGACCGCTCGGTCGGCGACCTGCTGTGGCGTGCGGATTCAAAGGCGCTCTTCAGCGCGATCGACGATGCCGCGACCAATCGCATCTACCGCTTCGATCTTACAGCGCCCGGCAAGCCCCGAGCCCTCACCACAACGCCGAGCTTCAGCGGCCTCGCGATAGCGCGTGACGCCGGTGCGCGGTCGGCCGCGGTGGCCTTGCGACAGAGCTTCTCCGAACCGCCAACGCTGGTACGACTCGGCCTGACGGACGGCGTTGCGACGCGTCTCACAGATTTCAACGATGCGGCGCTCGCGGGCGTACCGCTCGGCAAGGTCGAGAGCGTCACTTACGCCGGGAGCGGCGGCGCACCTATCCAGATGTGGGTGGTGCATCCACCGGGCTTCGACCCCGCCAAACGCTACCCGGTGTTCATGCTGTTGCATGGCGGTCCGCACAACGGCATCCAGGATGCCGTGCAATGGCGCTGGAACGCACAAGTATTCGCGAGCTGGGGGTACATCGTCACCTGGCACAACTTCCACGGCTCGAGCGGATTCGGTCAGACGTTCATCGATTCGATCAATCCGGACCGCATCACCCAGCCCTACGAGGACACGATCGCCGCGGCACAGTGGCTCGCCGCGAGACCGTACGTCGATGCCTCGCGCATGGTCGCAGGTGGCGGCAGCTACGGCGGATTCCTCGCCGCGACGCTGCTCGGCCGCCCACATCCGTTCAAGGCCCTGATCGCTCATGCCGCCGTCTACAACAACTTCACCCAGATGGCCGCTGACTACGGCGGCGAGACCGACCGGTTCTTCGAATTCTGGGAACGGCCGGAGGAGTTCGCGCGCCTTTCACCGCACACCTCCGCCGGCAACTTCGTGACGCCAACGTTGGTGATCCACGGGCAGAACGACCTGCGGGTGCCGGTCAACCATGGCATCGAGTTATTCCACACCCTGCAGCGGCGCGGGATCCCCTCGAAGTTCGTGTACTACCCCGACGAGAACCATTGGATCCTGAAGCCGCAGAACTCGCTGTTCTGGTATCGCACCGTGCGCGAGTGGGTGGAGCAGTACGCACCGCCGGGAGGGCGATGAGCATGCGCCGTCGGCATTTTCTGCAAGCATCGACTGGGCTGGCGATCGGGGGTTTGATCAGCGCCGGCGTCGCCGCACCGGTTGCGCCCGCGCGGCGCCCGCTGCGCATCCTGATCCTCGGCGGCACGCGCTTCCTCGGCCTGCACATGACGCAGTACGCACTCGATCGCGGTCATTGGCTGACCTTCTTCAACCGCGGCCGTACCAACACCGACCGTTTCCCGCAGGTCGCGCGCATCAAGGGCGATCGCAACGGAGAGGTGGGCGGCCTCGCGGGGCGCAACTGGGATGCCGTCATCGACAACTCCGGTTATGTGCCGCGTCATGTCCGGCTGTCCGCGCAACTGCTGCGCGCTTCGGTGCCACATTACCTCTTCGTGTCCACACTCTCGGTGTACGCCAGTTTCGCGTCCGCCAACGACGAGGACTCGCCGGTCGGGAAACTAACGGAACCCGCCACCGAGACCATCGACGGCGCGACCTATGGACCGCTCAAGGCGTTATGCGAGGATGCGGCACGCGAGGCCTACGGCGCCGGGAACACCACGATCCTGCGTCCCGGCCTGATCGTCGGTCCCGACGACAACACCGACCGCTTCACCTATTGGCCAGCGCGTGCAGCACGCGGTGGTCGCTTCATCGCGCCGGGTAAACCATCCGATCCGCTGCAATGGATCGACGCCCGGGACCTTGCGGCCTTCGCGATCGACACCCTCGAGCGTCGCGTGACGGGCACCTTCAACGCAGTATCGGCGCCCGGCCGGTTCACGATGGGCGAACTGGTCGATGCATCGGTGGCTGCCGCAAAAGCGAGCGTCGGCCCCAAAGACGCCCCTCAACCGGTCTGGCTGCCCTCCGAATTCTTGGCTGCGCAGCAAGTGCAACCGTGGTCGGACATGCCTGTCTGGGTGCCTTCGGAAGGCGATTCCGCAGGCTTCGCCGCGACCCGCATGCAACGCGCAGCGGTCACCGGATTGAACATTCGAGCGCTCGGTGACACCGTCCGCGACACGCTCCGCTGGCATCTCGCGCGCCCTGCCGCGGAGCAGACGACCCTCAAGGCGGGTATCGCACCCGCCCGCGAGACTGAGGTGTTGGCGGCCTGGAAGACCTGATCGCCCCGCTGCGTGGATGACCGGTGACGGCAGCGGCGCTGACGGGCGCTGTCGCGCTGTGGCACGATGCAGCGCATCGGCATCAGCCTCTCGGGAGACACCGTAATGCGGCGCATCATCGGCTGGATCCTCGCCGCACTCGGCGGTCTCTTGCTCACGCTCGCCCTGGTCGCGGCGATGTATGTCTTCTGGTTGAGCGGTTCCTCGCACAAACCCACCGGCGTCCGTCCGGCGAGCGCATACGTCTCACCCGGTGGACCGATCTTGGTGTTCGGCGGTAACCGTGGCACCGGGCTCGAGATCGTGCGCGGTCTGCGGGCGCGCGGCGAGCAGGTGACGGTCGCGGTCCGACCCACCTCCGACACCCGGGCGCTGCGTGATATCGGCGTAGCGACAGTGCTCGTCGATGCGTTCGATCCCGGGCAGATCCAAGCCGCCTTCGCAGCGCAGCGTTATGCGGCCGTCGTGTCGACCTTGGGCGGCGGCCCTGCCGACAAAGCCCGTCGGCCGGATCTCGAGGGCAACCGTAACGCCATCGAGGGCGCCCAAGCAGCTGGCGTGCGGCGATTCGTGCTCATCACGGTGATCGGCGCCGGCGACTCTCGCGCCACGGCACCGGCAACCTCTCGTCGATTCCTGAAGACGGTGATGGACTTGAAGAGCCAGGCGGAAGACCACCTGCGAGCGAGCAATCTAGACCACACGATCATCCGTCCGGGTGGACTCGGCGACGTCAAGGCCACGGGCACCGCCGTGTTGGCGGATGATCCGCGAGCGTTCAGCTTTATCTCGCGCACCGACCTCGCCGACCTCGTCGTCCAAGCGCTCGGCGACCCGACGACCATCGGCAAGACCTACAACGCGTACGACCCGTCGCGGCGCACGATGTGGAAGATGTTCAACGATTGAGACGGGACGCCGCCATCGGTCGTCAGTCGGTCGTCAGATTGAGGGTCTCTTCGCTCCAACCCACCGCTTCGAGGTACGCGGCACGGACAGCCGTCAGATCGTCGAAGCCTGCGGCGATGACCGCGTCCCAACGACCCTTTTCATAGCCTTCGACCGCCGAGAGCGCGCGACCGATGGAACCTTTGCGGTCCAACAAAGCGTCGCTGACCGACGGCATCAGGTCGAGGCTGCCGACCGCTTCCGGCAAGGACACGCCGAACAGCGCATCGAGATGCGACAGCATGCCAGCCATGAAGAACGCACCAGCCTCTTGGTCATCGCCGGCTGGGCGCAGCAGTTCGCACATGCGAGCGCGCACCAGCGTGTTGCCGAGCAGCCAGCTGGGACGATCGCGGAAGGCCGCCATAGTGAGGATCGCACACAACTTCAAGAGACTATCGCGACCGACGAGATTGATACCGTGCCGGACCGACGACACTGGCGATGAGAACCCGTAGTAAGCGGAGTTCAGCGAACGCAACAGGCGGGTCACCAACGCGACATCGCGCGATACCAGCTTCTCGATGTCCTCGGCGGAATACTCCGAGCTCTGCAGCGCAGCGAGGACCTGTAGGGTCGCCGGCTTGAAACCCTCTGCACGATGTCCTTTGAAGGTCTCCGGTCGTTGCAGGAAAAATCCCTGGAAGCCGGTGAACCCCAGCCTCCGGCAACGCTCGAACTGTTCACCCGACTCGACCTTCTCGGCGATAAGCTCGATCTTCCAGGCACGCAGGTCATCGATCAGTGCAGGCAAGGACTCGGCGGGCTGCAGCAGGATATCCACCTTCACGATGTCCGCCAGCGGCAACAACCGCGGATCACCCTGTCCGGACACCGCAGCGAAATCATCGAGCGCGATGCGGAAGCCTCGGGCTTTGTACGCCTCGAGGCCCGCGATCACATCACGATCGGCCTGCACATCCTCCAGCACCTCGAGCACGACCCGCTCCGGCGGCAACGGGATGTCGATGGGTTTGCGGATGAGTTCCGCCGGCAGGTTGAGGTGGACATCGGCGTCGCCGACGAGGCGCCTCAGGCCGAAATCGCTGATCGCGGCGAGGATGACGCGCGCGGTGGCCGCCGAACCGGGCAGCTCACCGCCAGCGCCCTCATCCTCGAGGGTCGGGCGGTACAGCAGCTCGTGAGCCATCACCTTCAACCGCACATCGAAGATGGGCTGTCTGGCGACCAGCACATCGTGGGTTGCGGAGGCGGCGGCGAACGCAGCGCCAACCCTCTTGTTCTCGTCTCTGCGCATAATACAAACCGTGATACAAATTGGAGGGCGGTGACATCACTCGACGGAGCGGGAGAATACACAGTTTACGATGACCCAAAAATCTGAGCTTTGCCAGACTTGGAGTTCCGTCACATGACTGACACGCCCCAGGGGATTCTCACGCCGCACGCTCGAGTTCTTCGGCCGCAAGCAAGGGCCATCTCATCGACGGCCGCGGCTGGTGGAGGGTTCTGCGGCGGTCGCTCGAGGCCCGCCTAGCAGCTACCGGTCGCCTACCAGCTACCGGTGTTGGGCATAGACGCCCACGGTTCGGCAGACGCAAGCGCGGCGCCCTCTTGCAGCAATTCGATGCTGATCCCGTCGGGCGAGCGCACGAACGCCATGCGGCCGTCACGCGGCGGTCGCAGCACCGTGACATCGTGGTCGAGGAGCCGCTGGCAGGCGGCGTAGATGTCGGGTACGGCGTAGGCGAGATGCCCGAAGTTCCGGCCGCCTGTATAGGCTTCCGGATCCCAGTTGTGGGTGAGTTCGACCTGCGCCGCAGAGTCACCCGGCGCGGCGAGGAACACCAGCGTGAAACGCCCCTGCGGATAGTCCCGCTTTGAAAGCAGTTCGAGACCCAGTGCGTCGCGGTAGAAGCGCAGCGAAGCGTCGATGTCCGAGACGCGGACCATGGTGTGCAGGTATCTCATGGGCCGTTGCTCAGAACATCTCTGACGGACCGGGCGCCTGCGACTCGCTCGGCGGACGACGGGCGAGGATGTGATTGCCGGTGATCATCGCATCGTAGGACTGTCCAGGTCCCACCATCGGGTACACCCCGGCGTCCGGGTCGATGATGACCTCGAGGAACGCAGGCCCGGGGTGTTCGATAAAGTCCCGCACCACTTCGCTGATATCGGCTTTGCGATCGAGCCTGCGCGCCCACTGAAAGCCGTCGGCTTGCGCAGCTTTGACGAAGTCTTTTTTGTGCAGCGACTTGTCGCTGGCCGACAGCCGTCCCTTGAAAAACAGCTTCTGCCACTGTTTGACCATGCCATCGCCGAAATTATTGAGCACCACCACTTTCACCGGCAGGTCGTAGGTGGTGACGGTCTCGAGGTCCCCGAAGTTCATACGGATCGACGCATCGCCGTCGATATCGATAACGAGCGCACCCGGCTTAGCGATCTGTGCGCCGATGGCAGCCGGCAAACCAAACCCCATGGTGCCCATGGAGCCGGAGGTGAGCCAGAGACGCGGGTGGCGGAAATCGAAATACTGCGCTGCCCACATCTGGTGCTGTCCGACGCCGGTGGTGATGATGGCTTCGCCACGGGTCAGCTTGTTGATCTCTTCGATGACATG
>CAMAQZ010000036.1 GCA_945860725.1 Klebsiella pneumoniae
GTGGCATAATTCGCGGCCTTTTTTAGACCGGACCTCCGAGGGCCCCTCCCATGAATGGATTGATCCCTGAAGCCTACGCACAGGCTGGCGCTGCGTCCCCCGGCGGCCAACTCGCGCCGCTGCTGATGATGGTGCTGTTCATCGTCATCTTCTATTTCCTCCTCATCCGTCCGCAGCAGAAGAAGGCTAAGGAACATCAGGCCATGCTGTCGTCGCTGTCGGTCGGCGACGAGGTGGTCACCGTGGGTGGCATCCTCGGCAAGGTCAGCGCGATCGGCGAGGGCGTGGTCACGCTCGAAGTCGCCAAGGATGTGCAGATCAAGGTCCAGAAATTCCAGGTCAGTTCGCTCGTGCCCAAGGGCACCCTGAAGGGCTGATCCATGCTCGAATTCCCTCGCTGGAAGTATTGGCTGGTCGCGGTGGTGCTGCTGGTGGCCGCTGTGGTCGCGCTGCCGAACGTGTTCGGCGAGGATGCCGCGTTGCAGATGGTGCGCAAGGACCGCGCCGCCGTCGGAGCCGACGCCGGCCGCGAGGTGATCCGGCTGCTCGCCGACCGCGGTGTGGTGGTGTCGCGCAACTACGAGGACCAAGGCCGATTGATGCTGCACTTCGATTCGGTCGCACAGCAGCTGAAGGCGCGTGATGCCGTCAATGAGACCTACGGCAAGGACTACGCGACTGCCCTGTCGTTCGCCTCGCGCGCCCCGGATTGGCTGCGCGCGGTCGGCCTGCGGCCGATGCCGCTCGGTCTCGATCTGCGCGGCGGCCTGCACCTCCTCTACCAAGTGGATGTCGACGGGGCGGTCTCGCAATTGCTCGAGGTCTACGAACAAGACGTGCGCCGCGCACTCGGCGGCGCGGGCCTCGCGTTCACCGATGTGACGCCGGTGGCTGATGGCGCCCCGCAGCCGAACGGGCTACGGGTGTTGCTGCCGGCCGGGTCGGACCTCGACGCGGTACGCGCTGCGCTGCGCAGGATCCTGCCGGATCTCGCCTATTCTGAGGTCTTCGCGACCGAAGGCCCGGCGCTGCAACTGCTGCTCACACCCGTGCAAGTCCGCGAGCGGCAGGACTACGCCATTCAGCAGAACCTCACCACGCTGCGTAACCGCGTCAATGAACTTGGCGTCTCCGAGCCCGTGGTGCAGAAGCAGGGCATCGACCGCATCGTCGTGCAGCTGCCGGGCGTACAGAACTCCGCCGAGGTGAAGGACATCCTCGGCAAGGTCGCGACCCTCGAGTGGCGCCTGCAGGACCAGCAGAACAGCGTCTCCGAGGCCGTGCAGCGCAACCGCGCGCCGATCGGCTCGAAGCTGTACGAAAACAATGGGCAGCCGGTGCTCCTCAAGCGCGACATCATCGTCACCGGCGATCAGCTCATCGATGCCGTCACCGCCGCCACCGACCAGGGTCCGGGCGTCTCCATCACGCTCGACACCGCGGGCGGCGAGGAGATGCTGCGCACCACCCGCGCCAACCTCGGTAAGCCGATGGGCGTCGTGTTCATCGAGCAGCGCCGCGAAGAGATCGACATCGACGGACGCAAGGTGCAGCGCGACATTAAAGAAGAGAAGGTCATCAGCGTCGCCACTATCCAAGGCGTGTTCTCCAACAAGTTCCAGATCACCGGACTCGGTGCCAATGAAGCCCGCGAGCTCGCGCTCCTGATGCGTGCTGGCGCGCTGGCTGCGCCGCTGTTCGTGGTCGAGGAGCGCGTCGTCGGCCCCGCGCTCGGCAAGGAGAACATCCGCAAGGGCATCACCGCGCTGCTGATCGGTATGGGAATCCTGTTCGTCTTCATGCTGGCCTACTACCGGACCTTCGGTCTGGTCGCCAACATCGTGCTGCTCGCCAATGTGGTCCTGCTCGCGGCATTGCTCACCCTTTTCAAGGCGGCGCTTTCTTTGCCCGGCATCGCCGGCATCGTGCTCACCGTCGGTATGGCGGTCGATGCCAACGTGCTCATCTACGAGCGCATCCGCGAGGAACTGCGCAACGGGGTGACCCCGCAGACCGCCATCTCGAAGGGCTTCGAGAAGGCGTTCTCCGCGATCGCCGACTCGAACATCACCACCCTGATCGCGGGCATCGTGCTGTGGGCCTTCGGCACCGGTGCGATCCGTGGCTTCGCGGTAGTGTTGTCGCTTGGCATCCTCACCTCGATGTTCACTTCGTTGCTCGGCAGCCGCGCGTTGCTGACACTGATGTACGGCGGCACGCGCCGACCGCAATCCCTGTCGATCTGATCCGCCGGAGTCCGCCCTATGGAATTTTTCAAATCGGACAGTCGACTCGGGTTCATGACGAGCCGCAAGCTCGCCTACGGCCTGTCGATCTTTTTGTTTGTGGTCTCGATCGCCGCGTTGTTCACCCGCGGCCTGAACCTTGGTGTCGATTTCACCGGCGGCATCACGGTCGAGGCGCGGTTCGCTGCCGACGCCAACCCCGAACTACTGCGCGCACGGCTCGAGCAAGCCGGGTTCACCGATGTCCAAGTGCAGAACTTTGGCTCATCACGCGATGTGGCGGTCCGGCTGCCGCCGCCCGAGGGCCAGACGGCGGATGTCGTGCGCGGACGCGTCGAGGCCGTGCTGCAGGCGGTCGATCCGCGCGTAGAGGTCAGCCGGCTCGAGGTGGTCGGACCACAGGTCGGCGCCGAATTGCGCGATGCCGCAGTGGTCGCTCTCCTGACCACGCTCGTGTTGATCGCGATCTACCTCTTTGTCCGCTTCCATGCCTGGCAGCTGTCGCTCGGCGCCATCATCGCCGCCATCCATGACCCGATCATCGTGCTCGGCTTCTTCGCCGCGACCGGCACTCTCTTCGATCTGTCGGTGGTCGCCGCGCTGTTGGCCGTCATCGGCTACTCGCTCAACGACACCGTGGTGGTGTTCGACCGGATCCGCGAGCGATTCGAGGCCAGCAAGCGTCTCGAGCCGGCTGCGGTGCTCGATCAATCCGTCAACCAGACCCTCTCGCGCACCATCATGACCAGCTTGACCACCCTCATCGTGGTGGTGGTGTTGCTGCTGCTCGGCGGGCCGGTTTTGCACGGGTTCTCGGTGGCGCTGGTCGTCGGCATCCTGGTCGGTACCTACTCGTCCATCTACGTCGCGAGCGCCATCGCGCTCGACACCGGCTTGACCGCCGAGAGCCTGTTCCCAACCCGCAAAAAGCTCGTGATCGACGACCTGCCCTAAGCAGGTCGCCCGCCTGTCGTCAGAGCACCCTAGCGGTCGAGTGCGCTACCCCCCTACAATCTGGCACAACTTCCCTGGGGGGGATCGACCATGAACTGGCGTATCAAGCCGCTCGACGAGATCTTGGCCACTGCCGAAAAGAAGAGTCTCAAGCGCTCGCTCGGCGCCTTCCAGCTCACCATGATGGGCATCGGCGCCATCATCGGCACCGGAATCTTCGTGCTCACCGCTGAAGCCGCCCAGAAGGCCGGCCCGGGCATGATGCTCTCCTTCGTCATCGCGGGCTTTGTGTGCGCGGTGGCGGCGCTCTGCTACGCGGAGCTCTCCTCGATGGTGCCTGTCTCGGGATCCGCCTACACCTACTCTTACGCGGTGCTCGGCGAGGTCATCGCCTGGATGGTCGGCTGGGCCTTGATCCTCGAGTTCGCGGTCGCCGCGAGCGCGGTGTCGGTCGGGTGGTCCAACTACTTCGTCGGCTTCATGGAGCGGACTCTCGGACTCGATCTGCCCATTGCCTTTACCAAGGGTCTCTACGCAGGCGGGTTCATCAACTTGCCCGCCGCGGCCATCGCGCTGCTGGTGACCGGTTTGCTCGTCCTCGGTACCCGCGAGAGCGCCACCGTCAACGCGGTGCTGGTCTCGATCAAGGTCGTGGCGCTGATCGTGTTCGTCTTCCTCGCCATACCCGTCATCGATGGCACGAACTTCGAGCCTTTCGCGCCGAACGGCTTTCTCGATACCTCCGGTCTGGGCGTCGGCGTCGCGGGCGCGGCAGCCTCCATTTTCTTCGCCTATGTCGGCTTCGACGCCGTGGCGACCGCCGCCGAGGAGACCAAAGATCCGCAGCGCAACATCCCGATCGGTCTCATCGGCAGTCTCGCTATCTGCACGGTCTTCTATCTCTTGGTGGCCGCGGGCGCGGTGGGCGCCGTCGGTGCGCAGCCGGTCGCCGATGCCTCAGGGGTCGCCTTGTCGCCCGGTAGCGAGGCCTTCAACTCGGCCTGTGCGCTCGAGGTCAACCGTAGCCTGTTGGCCTGCAGCGATGAGCCGCTCGCCCATGTCCTCGATATGATCGGGTGGGAGAAGGTCGCGCAGTTGATCGGTATCGCCGCCTTCCTCGCGCTGCCCTCGGTCATCCTGATGATGCTGTTCGGTCAGACGCGCATCTTCTTCGTGATGGCCCGTGACGGACTGCTGCCGTTCCACGAGACGCTCTCCAAGGTACACCCGAAGTTCGGTACGCCGTATGTGGTGACGATCATCACCGGTATCGCAGTGACGATCTTCGCGGCCTTCTTCCCGGTCGGTGTGCTCGCCGACATCTCCAACAGCGGTACCTTGTTCGCCTTCCTCACCGTGTCGGTCGGTGTGATGGTTCTGCGGGTCCGCGAGCCGGGCCGCCACCGTCCCTTCCGCACGCCCGCCATCTGGTTGGTCGGGCCATTGGCGTTCATCGGTTGCGCATTCCTGCTGTACTCGCTGCCGATGAAGACGCAGATCACCTTCCTGCAGTGGACTGCGGCAGGGCTCCTGATCTACTTCCTCTACGGCTACCGCAAGAGTCCGCTCGCAGGCAGGAAGTGATCGGCCAGGTACGCTGAGATGGCCGCTGGCGTGGACTCGCAGCTCGCCAACCGCATCCTGCTCGGGTTGCTCGGCGGAGCGGTGGCCGGTGCCGTGACGCTGTGGGTGGGCGCCGGTTCGCCGGCGGTCCTCGAGGCCGCGCGGTCATTCGCCGTCACCGTCCTCGACCCCATCGGTCAGGTGTTCCTGCGGCTGTTGTTCTTCGTGGTGATGCCGTTGGTCTTCGCGTCGCTCGCGGCGGGCGTCTCGCAGTTGGGGAACCTCGCGCGCCTCGGGCCGTTGTCGGCGCGCACCTTCACGCTGTTCTTCCTCAACATGTCCATCGCTTGCCTGCTCGGGCTCGTGATGATGAACGTGCTGCAACCCGGCGCGGTCATCGACGGCGACACCAAGGCCCGTCTCATCGCCCAGTACGGCGACGCTTCCGGCAAGCTGATCGAGAGGCAGGCGGTCCAGCCCGACATGAGCCTTGCGACTGTGGTCGACATGTTCATGCCGCGCAACCTCATCGGCGCCATCACCGGCCACGACCGCGCCGTGTTGGGCGAGGTCCTGCCGCTGATCCTCTTCGCCATCCTGGTCGGCGCCGCAGCGATCCAACTGGGCGGCCGTCGCCGCGAGCAACTGCAGTCCGGCCTCGAACTCGTCACCGAGCTCATGACCGGCATCGTGCGCTTCGCCTTGCGGCTTGCGCCCTACGCGGTGCCGGCGATGATCTACAGCGTCGTGGTCAAGGTCGGCTGGGACATCCTCATCGCGCTCGGCTTGTTCGTCGTCGGCTGCCTCGTGGTGATGTTGCTGCATCTCTTCGGGACGATGTCGCTGTGGCTAAAGCTCTTCTCGCGCTACCGTCCCATCGACTTCTGGCGGCGCATCCGGCCTGTGCTGGTGACGGCGTTCTCCACGAGCTCGAGCAACGCGACCTTGCCGGCAGCGCTCGCCTCGGCGCGCGACGACCTCGGCATCCGTCCGACCACCGCCGGATTCGTGCTGCCGCTCGGCACCACCATGAACATGGCGGGCACCGCGCTCTACGAGGGCTGCGTGGTGCTGTTCGTGGCGCAGGTGTTCGGCATCCAACTCGATCTCGGTCAGCAGCTCACGCTGCTGCTGCTCGCGGTGCTCGGTGCGGTCGCCACGGCGGGGATCCCCGGGGGGTCCTTGCCCGTCATCGCCGGCTTACTCATCACCTTTGGCATCCCACCCGAAGGCATCGGCATCGTACTCGGTGCCGACCGTCTGCTCGACATGACGCGCACCATGGTCAATGTGGGTGCGGACATGGTCACGACTGCGGTGGTCGATTCGCTGGAGCACAAAGACGCGCCTGGCAGCGCCTCGGCCTAAGTCCGACGGCCTAAGTCCGACGGGCCGTCAGCCCTCGATGAGCGAGGGCACCAGGTGCGGTTTGATGACGTCCAGCATCGCTGCGTAGACTTTGGGGGATGCGGCGACGATGTTGCCGCCCTGGGCATAGGCGCCACCCGAAAAGGTCCCCACGAGACCGCCCGCTTCTTCCACCATCAGCGATCCGGCGGCAGTGTCCCAAGGGCCGAGTCCGATCTCGAAGAAGCCATCGGTGCGGCCAGCGGCGAGATAGGCGAGATCGAGCGCCGCCGATCCCGAGCGTCGCACCCCGGCGGCGAGCGTCATGAAATCCTTGAGCATCGCCATGTAGCAATCAAGGTATGCGACGTTGGCGCGATAGGGGAAGCCGGTGCTGAGCAGCGAGCCTTCGAGGTTGCGCAGGCTGCCCACCCGCAGGCGACGGCCTTCGAGTTGGGCGCCGCCGCCTCGCGAGGCCGTGAACAGCTCTTGCCGCATCGGGTCATAGATCACGCCGTGTTCCATCCGCCCGCGCACGCGGCAGCCGATCGACACGCTGAAGTGCGGGAGGCCATGCAGGAAATTGGTGGTGCCGTCGAGCGGGTCGATGATCCACTCGATCTCGCCCGAGCCCATGGCGCCGCTCTCCTCGCCGAGGAAAGCGTGGTCCGGGTAGGAGCGGCGGATGGTGGCGATGATGTCCGCTTCGGCTGCCCGGTCGACCTCGCTGACAAAGTCGTTGCGACCTTTGCTGGCGACCTCGAGTGAATCGAGGCGGTTGAGGCTGCGGAGGATGAGGTCCGCGGCGCGGCGCGCGGCGCGCACGGCGATGTTCAGGAGTGGCGGCATGCTGGCAAAGAGCGGCTGGGGAAGGAGGATAGAATACCACGCATGACTGCGCCGCCCGCCGACAACCCCTCCGCCAACCTGCCGCCGATCGACATACGGCCGATCGACATACGGGTGGTGCTGGTCGAGACCTCCCACCCGGGCAACATCGGCGCCGTGGCGCGGGCCATGAAGAACATGGGTCTGTCGCAATTGGTGTTGGTGAGGCCGAGATCTTTCCCGGATCCCGAGGCGACCGCCCGGGCCTCTGGCGGCGCCGATGTCCTGGCGGACGCGCGGGTGGTGCAGGATCTCGCGGCAGCCGTCGCCGATTGCGGCCTGGTGGTGGCGACAACGGCGCGTGAGCGTGACCCCAACATCCGCGTGCTCGATGTGCGTGATGCGGCGGTGCGCGCAGTCGAGGAGGCTGCACGCGGGCCCGTCGCGCTGGTGTTCGGCAACGAGCGCACCGGTCTCACCAACGATGAACTCGCCAGCGCGCACCTACTGCTGCGTATCCCTGCGAACCCTCAGTACTCATCGCTCAACCTTGCGATGGCGGTACAACTCATCACCTATGAGGTCTACCGGGCCCGAGGGGCAGGTCATCGATCCGCGGACGCGGTGACCGCCGAGGCGGTGCCGCTCGCCACCGGAGCGGAGATGGAACGTCTCTATATCCATCTTGCGCAGGTGCTCGAGGAGATCGGCTTCCGCGACCGCACGACGAGCGGTCGCAACCTGATGGACCGCATCCGCCGGTTCCTGAACCGTGCGGAGCCCGACCAGAACGAGGCCAATATCGTGCGCGGCATCCTCACCGCCGTACAACAAAAACGCCGCACCGCAGGGCCGCGATCGGAGCCCACGGCAAAGTCGCCGGCGCAGCCACCGGATCCGCCGTGACCCGCCTCGACAGCGTCGCGGAGCCGGTGTTCCTCGACCACGCCTCCACCACGCCGCTCGACCCTGCCGTGGCGGCGGCGATGGTCGAGTGTCTGCTCGCGCCGCAGACCCAGGGCAACGCCTCGAGCACCCGCCACGCCCACGGCCGCGCGGCTGCGGCGCTGGTCGAGCGGGCCCGCGGCGAGGTCGCCGAGTTGGTCGGCGCTGCGCCTGCGGAGGTCGTCTTCACCGCGGGCGCCACCGAGGCCGACAATCTCGCGGTGCTCGGCATCGCGCGCGGTCGCGCCGATCATGGCCGACACCTGCTGATCGGCCGCACCGAGCACAAGGCCGTCATCGATCCGGCGCGATTCCTCGCCAAGCGCAGCTTCGAGATCGGTTGGCTCGAGCCCGATGCCGCAGGTCGCATCACGCCGCAGGCGGTGGCGGCAGCCTTGCGGCCCGACACGCAGCTCGTGTCGGTGATGCACGCCAACAACGAGACCGGTCTCGTCAATGATATCGCAGGCATCGCAGCGGTCTGCCGGGCCGCAGGCGTGCTGCTGCATACGGATGCCGCACAGTCGGCAGGAAAGATGCCGGTATCGATGAGCGCGCTCGGCGCCGATCTGATGTCGGTCTCGGCGCACAAAATGTACGGTCCGAAAGGCATCGGCGCTTTGGTGGTGGGCGAGGCCGCACGGCCTTGGCTCGAGCCGCTAATGTTCGGCGGGCCGCAGGAACGCGGCTTGCGCCCCGGGACGCCAGCGACCCATCAGGCGGTCGGTTTCGGTCGGGCTGCCGCGATCGCCGTCGCTCGATCGGCTCTCGATGCCGAGCACACCACCGCCTTGGCGAGGCGGCTTTTGGCGGGGCTCGACGGGCTGTCCGGGATCCGCTGCAACCACGCCCCGCTCGACCCGGCCGCGGTGGCGCTCGGTCTGCCTGGCTTGGTGTCGTTGAGCATCGAGGGGGTCGAGGGCGAGAGCTTGCTGGCCGAGCTACCGGAGCTCGCCGTGTCGAGCGGGGCGGCCTGCGACTCGGCCTCGGGCGAACCCTCCTATGTGCTGCGCGCCCTCGGATTGCCGTCCGAACTCGCCCAATCGACGCTGCGGATCATGTTCGGGCGCTATAGCCGCGCGGCGGACGCCGACCTGGCGGCAACGGCCATCCGGCGCGCGGTGGAGACGCTGCGGGCGGCCGACGCCCCCGGCGCACCCGCGGGTGAAGGCTGGGTGATGGGCGAAGCGGGGCGGTTGCGGGAGGGGACGCGGGTGCGCTGCTACCTGCAGGTCGATGCCGCCGGTCGGCTCACCGCGGCGCAGTGGCGGATTTTCGGCTGCCCGCAGACCCGGGCGGTGGCCGCGAGCCTTGCGGCAGTCCTCGTTGGGCAACCGGCGACGACGGCGGCCCCCTCGGCGGGCTCCCGGACGGAGACGCCGACAGATTGGGCGACCCGTCACGGCATCCCGGTTGAGAAACTTGGCCGGCTCTTGAAGGTCGAAGACGCATTGCGGCAAGCGCTTGCTACACTGACGGTTGTAACGGAGTCTCGCTGAATGGCTATTTCCCTCACCCCCGCCGCCGCGGATCGCGTCCGCCACTTCCTCGCCGCCCGCGGACAGGGGCTAGGCCTGCGCTTGGGCGTCCGTAAGACCGGCTGCTCGGGTTTCGCTTATGTGGTCGACTATGCCGACTCCACCCAACCCGATGACCTCGTCTTCGAAGATCACGGGGTGCGCGTGTTTGTCGATCCGCAGAGCCTGGCGACGATCGATGGCACAGAAGTCGATTTCGTGAAGCAGGGTCTCAACGAATCCTTCAAGTTCCGTAACCCGCAGACCAAGGCCGAATGCGGGTGTGGCGAAAGCTTCACCGTCTGAAAATCCCTTGCTGACCAGCCACTTGCGCTGAGTCTTTCGTTGCCGTCCGAGCCCCTGGACAGGTACAATAGGCGTTTGCCCGTCTCCTTCCCGTACCCTGACAAAAGGAATCTCACCATGGCGCTGGAGCGCACTTTCTCGATCGTCAAGCCCGACGGCGTAGCCCGCAACCTCATCGGCGAGGTCTACCGTCGCTTCGAGCAGGCCGGTCTGCGCGTGGTCGCCGCTCGCATGACCCATCTCTCGCAGCGCGAAGCCGAGGGTTTCTACGCCGTGCACCGCGAACGTCCGTTCTTCAACGATCTCGTGAAGTACATGACCTCGGGTCCGGTGATGTTGCAGGTGCTCGAGGGCGACAACGCCATCGCCAAGAACCGCGAGATCATGGGCGCCACCGACCCGAAGAAGGCCGCGCCGGGCACCATCCGCGCCGACCTTGCGCAGAGCATCGAGGCGAACACCGTGCACGGTTCCGATGCCGCCGACACGGCGGCGCAGGAGATCGCGTACTTCTTCCGCAGCATCGAGATCTGCCCGCGCGGCTGACCGCCACGCACTGCCGTCATGGACGCCGCTGCCGACGACACCCGTACCCACTTGCTCGGGCTTGAAAGGCCCGCGCTCGAGGCGTTCGTGGCGTCGCTCGGCAGCAAGCCGTTCCGTGCGCGCCAGCTCATGCAGTGGATGTACAAGCGCGTCGAGGGCGACTTCGCTTCGATGACCGATCTCGCGCGTGACTTCCGAGCGCAGCTCACCGAGCACGCCGTGATCAGCGCGCCCGAGGTGATCTCGCGCCACGATTCGGTCGACGGTACGCGCAAGTGGTTGCTGCGCGCCGATGGCACGCAGGCCTTCGAGATGGTCTACATCCCCGAGACCGACCGCGGCACGCTCTGCGTGTCCTCGCAGGTCGGCTGCGCGCTCGACTGCGCGTTCTGCTCGACGGCGCAGCAGGGTTTCAACCGCAACCTCACCACCGCCGAGATCGTCGGCCAGGTCTGGCTCGCCAACCGCGAACTCGGCCTCGAGCCCGGCGGGCTGCGGCCGGTGACCAATGTCGTGCTGATGGGCATGGGCGAGCCGCTCGCCAACTTCCGTAATGTCGTGCCCGCAGTGCGCATCATGCTCGATGATCTTGGCTTCGACATCTCGCGCCGCCGCGTCACGCTCTCGACGTCCGGCCTCGTGCCGCAGATCTACAAGCTCGCGGAGGAGACCAACTGCGCGCTCGCGGTGTCCCTGCATGCGCCTGATGACGCGCTGCGCGACGAGCTCGTGCCGATCAACCGCAAGCACCCGATCGCCGAGCTGCTCGAGGCCTGCTGGCACTACATCGATGAACAAAACGGACGCAGCATCACCTTCGAGTATGTGATGCTCGATGGCGTGAACGATCAGCGTTCGCAGGCTCGCGCGCTCGCGCAGCTGCTGCGCGGCAAGCCCGCGAAGCTCAACCTCATCCCCTTCAACCCGTTCCCGGGCACGCATTTCCGTCGCTCGCCGATGCCGGTGATCACTGCGTTCCGCGACGAGCTCATCCAGCGCGGTGTGCTTGCCACCATCCGCCGCACCCGCGGTGACGACATCGACGCGGCCTGCGGTCAGCTCGCCGGTCGCGTGAACGATCGCGTGCGTGTGCGCCTCGGCGACAAGCTCTCCCATGCCCTGCGTCCACGCGCCGTGGGGGATGTCGCCATGGGGGATGTCGCATGAACGAACCCATCGGCGCCCAGCTCACCCGCCTGCGCGCGGCGCGCGGCCAGACGCCCGCCGAGGTCGCGACGGCGTTGCGTTGCGATACCAAGACCATCGATGCGCTGGAAGGTGAGCGCTGGGCGGAGCTCGGCGCCCCAGTGTTCAGTCGTGGCCATCTGCGCCGCTATGCCGAATTCCTTGGCGTGCCGGTCGATCCGCTGCTCGAGCAATGGAACGCGGAGCAAGGCGGTTCGACGGTGTTACCCGACCTCAGCCGTGGCCCACAAGCGCCGCGGCCGCTCGATACGCAGCGCTGGGGGCGTCGTCTGGCGATGCTCGCGGGCGCGTTCGTGATCGCGCTCGCGGCGTGGTGGATCCTCCAAGGTGCCGAGATGCGGCCCGCAGCCACCCTGGCGCCGGTCGAGGCGTCGGTGCCGATGCCGACCGTGCCGGTGGTGCCTGAACCTGCACCGGCTGACCTCGCGCCCGTCCCTGCGGCACCGAGCGCACTTGCGCTTGCCCCCGATGCTGCGCCCGATGCTGTGCCCGATGCTGTGCCTGATGCCGCGGTGCCCGTCGGGGTGACACCCGCTGTCGCCGCGCCGTCCGTGCCGTCCGTGCCGGGTGACGGCGTCGCGGTCGCATTCACGGCGAGCGAGCCTTGCTGGGCGGAGGTCGTCGATGCCACCGGTGCGCGTCGGCTCTACGCGGTGCTCCAGCCTGGCCAGCGTGTGTCGGTGCAGGGTGCGCCGCCGCTGCGGGTGGTGCTGGGGCGTGGCGATGTCACGGCGGTCGAGATCAGCGGCAGTGTTGCGGCGATCCCGGCGGATGCCGTCCGCAATACGGTCGCCCGTTTCGAGATCGCAGCCTCCGGGGCGATCCGCGCGCTGCCGCCACAGCCGCGATCCGATCCGACACCGGCAACGCCGGGCGGTGCGCTGTGAGCACGGTCACGATCGCGCCCGTCAAGGGCATGAACGACCTGCTGCCCGCCGAGGCGCCGCGTTGGCAGTTCCTCGAGCGGGTCACCCGCGAACTGTTGCACGCCTACGGCTACGACGAGATGCGCGTGCCGGTGGTCGAGCACACCGATCTTTTCAAGCGCGCGATCGGTGAGTACACCGATGTCGTTGAAAAGGAGATGTACAGTTTCACCGACAAGGGCGGTGAAGCGCTCACGCTGCGCCCGGAGGCGACGGCGGGCATGGTGCGCGCGGTCATCTCCAACGGCATGCTGCGCGGCGCACGCCACAAGCTCTGGTGCGTCGGTCCGATGTTCCGCCACGAGAAGCCGCAGAAGGGCCGTTTCCGGCAGTTCCACCAGATCGATGTCGAGGCGATCGGCTTCGCCGGTCCGGACATCGACGCCGAACTCATCGCGTTGACCGCTGCGTTCTGGCGCCGGCTCGGCATCGGCCGGGTCACCTTGCACCTGAATTCTTTGGGAACCGCCGAAGCGCGTCGCGGCTACCGCGAGCACCTCAGCGGTTACTTCCGCGCGCATCGGGGCGATCTCGACGAAGACAGCCTGCGCCGCCTCGAAGGCAATCCACTGCGCATCCTCGACAGCAAGAACCCTGCGATGCAAGCACTGATCGCCGGTGCGCCCTCGCTGCCCGAACACCTCGACGCCGAGTCCCGTGCCCACTTCGCAGAGTTGCAGGCGATGTTGCAGGCGCTCGGCATCAGATTCGAGCTCAACCCGCGCCTGGTGCGGGGGCTCGATTACTATTCCCGTACCGTGTTCGAATGGACCACGGATGCGCTCGGCGCACAGGATGCCGTGTGCTCCGGCGGGCGCTACGACGGTCTCGTCACGCAGCTCGGCGGCGAGGCGACGCCAGCGATCGGGTTCGCGATGGGCATGGAGCGGGTGGTGGCGCTGCTCGAGCAGGGCGCCTCGGCACCGCCTGCCGTCGCTGCCGATGTCTTCCTCGTCGCGCAGGGTGAGGCCGCTGCGCGCGCGATGTTGCCTTTGGCCGAGACGCTGCGTGGCGCGCTGCCCGGTCGGCGCATCGAAGTGAACCTTGGCGGCGGTAACTTCAAGGCGCAGTTCCGTCGTGCCGACCGCAGCGGGGCGCCGCTCGCCTTGGTGCTCGGCGAGGACGAACTCACGCGCGGCGTGGCACAGCTGAAGCCGTTGCGCGAGGGCGCTGGCGCACCACATGAGATCTCTTTGGCGACGGCCGCAGCGGCCGTGGCCCGCTGGTTCGATGATCAGCCCTGTGGGGTTGGGGAGCAAAGACCGTGATCGATGATTACTACAACGAGCAGGAACAGTGGGAACGCGTCAAGCAGTGGCTGCGCGAGAACGTACTCTGGATCATCCTCGGCATCTTGCTCGGACTCGGCGCCCTGGCAGGTTGGCGTTGGTGGGAGCAGCGCGTCGAGATGCGCCACCAGTCCGCGAGCGCTGCCTATGGCTTGATGCTGGACACGCTCGCCACCGGCGATCGTGCCAAGGCCTTGGTGTTGGCCAACGAACTGCGTCGCGAGCACGGCAGCAGTCCCTATGCGGATCAGGCCGACCTGTTGGCGGCCCGTGCGGAGGTCGAGGTCGGTCAGTTCGGCGAGGCCGTGGTACGCCTCACCCGGGTGATGAAGGGCTCCAAGGACGAGCCGCTGCGCCTCGTGGCCCGTGCCCGTCTGGCCCGCGTCGAGCTCGCGCAGAACAACGCCGATGCCGCGCTTCGCACATTGGGCGGCGGCGAGCCGGGTGCCTTTACCGCCCTCTACGATGTCATCCGCGGTGATGCGCTCTACGCCAAGGGCGATCGTGCGGGAGCGGTGGCGGCCTGGCGCAAGGCCGAAGCCGTGGGGCTCCCGGCGGGTAATGCGCCGACCGTGGATGCGGTCTCGCTGCAGCTCAAGATCGCCGATGTGCTCGCGGACGGTGTGAAGGATGTGACGGTGCCTGCTGCCACTACTGCCGCCTCGCCGGCCGCGGCGCCTGTGCCGGTGAAACCGTGACGACCCGCCGCAACGCGGGCCGGTACGCGCCGACGCCGCTGGCCTTGTTGGCGCTGCTCGCGATCACCGCGGGTTGCTCGAAGGACAAAGATGTCGAGCAGCCGGCGGAACTCGTCGATTTCGAGCCGACGCTGTCGGTGGATCGCCTCTGGAGCGCTTCGGCGGGAGGTGGCGGAGGCGCGATGCGGGCCGGACTTTCGCCCGCCATCGACAACGAACGGATCTATGCCGCCGGTCGCGGGGGTGATGTCCTCGCCTTGCAAGCCGCCGATGGTCGTACCGCGTGGCGCGTGCGCACCCAGACCGAACTCACCGGTGGACCGGGCATTGGTGCGGGTCTCGTGGTGGTCGGTTCCCTGGACGGCGAGCTCATCGCGCTCTCCGCCGAGGACGGTCGCGAGCGTTGGCGCGTCAAACTCGGCGGCGAGGTGCTCTCGGCGCCGGCGGTGTCGGCAGAGATCGTCGTCGTCCGAACGGTCGATGGTCGTCTGCACGGCCTGTCGTCCGCAGAAGGTAAGCCGTTGTGGCGGGAAGAACAGGCGGTGCCGCGGTTGACGCTGCGCGGTGCGGCCGCACCGGTCATCGCAGGCAATGCCGTGATCTGCGGTTTCGACAATGGTCGAGCCATCGCGATCGATGTGCGCAACGGTGAACTGCTCTGGGAGGCCTTGGTCGCGCCGGCGCGCGGCCGTACCGAACTCGAGCGCATGGTCGACATCGATTCTGCTGTGAAAATCTCGGGTGCCGACGTCTTCGTCACAGGCTTCCAAGGTCGGGTCGCGATGTTGGCGCTCGACAACGGTCAGTCGTGGTGGTCTCGCGAGATGTCCAGTCATCGCGGTCTCGACATCGACGACGATCGCGTCTACGTGAGCACTTCCGAGGGTGATGTGGCCGGGCTGCGTCGTCGCACCGGGGTCGAGGAGTGGCGCCAGGACGGGCTGCGTCGCCGTGGCTTGTCAGGTCCCGCAGCATTCGGCGGCTACATCGTCGTCGGTGACAACGAGGGCTACCTGCACTGGTTGGATGCCAAGACCGGGGCCTTTGCGGCACGCAGCAAGGCCGGTGGCCGGGTCACCAATGCGCCGCAGGTGGCGGGCGATCTGCTCGTCGTACAGGACGACGAAGGGCGCGTCAGCGCCTTCCGGCCGCGCCGCTGAACGCGCTGCTCCCCCCATCGGATCAGCCGATGCCGGCGGTGCTGCCGGTGGTGGCGCTGGTCGGACGGCCGAATGTCGGCAAGTCCACGCTCTTCAACCGTCTAACCGGCACCCGGGACGCATTGGTTGCGGACATGCCGGGCGTCACGCGCGATCGTCAATACGGCTATGGCCGCCTCGGGCCGGTCCCCTATGTTGTCGTCGACACCGGTGGCCTCGTGGAGCAGCCCTCGGGCATCGAGCAGCCGATGCGCTTGCAGACCGAGCGTGCCGTCGCCGAGGCCGATGTGCTCGTGTTCCTTGCCGATGCACGCACCGGTCTCACCCCGCAAGATCACTTCGTGGCGCGCGAGCTGCGTCGCTCCGGCAAGCCCGTGTTCCTCGCGGTCAACAAGGCCGAGGGGCTCGACCCGTCGACCGCTGGTGCGGATTTCCATTCGCTCGGCCTCGGTGAGCCACATGCGATCGCCTCGGCGCACGGCGACGGCTGTCGTGACCTCATGGATCTGGTGCTCGAAAGATGGGACACGCCCGAGGTCGTCGATCGCGACACCGTACCCGATGGGCGCATCCGCATCGCTGTCATCGGCCGCCCCAACGTCGGTAAGTCGACGCTCGTCAACCGGCTCATCGGTGAGGAGCGGGTGATCGCGAGCGAGATGCCGGGCACCACACGCGACAGCATCTTCGTGCCGTTCGCGCGCGACGGGCGCGAGTTCACCTTGATCGACACCGCGGGCGTGCGCCGTCGCGGCAAGGTTGCGGATGTGGTTGAGAAGGCGAGCGTCGCCAAGACCTTGCAGGCCATCGACACCGCCCATGTCGTCATCTTCATGGTCGATGCCCACGACAGCATCGGCGAACAGGATGCGAGCGTGCTCGGGCTTGCGCTGCAGCGCGGCCGGGCGCTGCTGATCGCCATCAACAAATGGGACGGCATCCCCCACGAGCAGCGCGAAGACATCCGCCGTCAGCTCGAACTCAAGCTCGATTTCGTGCCCTACGCACCCGTGCAGTTCATGTCGGCGCGCCACGGCACCGGCGTCGGTGAGCTGGTTGCTGCGGCTATCAAGGCGTACGACGCGGCGATGACCGATATCCCGACGCCTAAGCTCTCCAAGGCGCTCGAGCGCGCCATCGTGCAGCACCAACCGCCGTTGGTGCGCGGCCGGCGCATCAAGCTGCGCTATGCGCACCAGGGTGGACGCAATCCACCGCGCATCATCATCCACGGCAACCAGACCAAAGATGTCCCCGAGGCCTACACCCGCTATCTCGCCAATGTATTCCGGCGCGAGTTCGACCTCTTCGCCTCGCCGGTCGCGGTGGAGTTCCGCACCGACGCGAACCCCTACGCCCGCGGCAAGGGGCGTCCGCGCACCCTCACCGCTTCGGAGAAGCGCTCGGCGGTGGAGCAGAAGCAGCGGAAGTCTTCGGCGGGGCGAGGAACAGGACAGGGTCCACGTAAGCGCGGTTGAGCGATACGCCCCAGTGCAGATGCGGGCCGGTTGAGCGGCCGGTCGATCCGACGGCGCCCAGCAGGGCGCCCGTCTCCACGACATCGCCCGGCTGCACATCGATACGGCTGAGGTGGCAGTAGAGCGTCACCAAACCCTGTCCGTGGTCGACGATCACGGTGTTGCCGTTGAAGAAGAAATCCCCGGTCTCGACCACGCGCCCCGGTGCGGGCGCGAGTACCGGCGTACCGGTTGGCGCGGCGATGTCCATCCCGGAGTGCGGGTTGCGCGACTGCCCGTTGAACACACGGCGCAGCCCGAAGGAGCTCGAGCGCGGCCCGCGCACAGGTTGCTCGAGGCGCAGTGTGGCAGGGGGCGTCTCGGTGAAGGTGTCCATCGCCTGGCGCAGGATCGGTGACTCGCGCGCGACGCGCGCGGCATCTTCGGGCGCGAGATCAACCTGTCGCGGCGCGACCGTCAATGTCTGTGTCGCGTAGGCCTTGCCCTCAATGGTGAATCCGCGGCTGAGTGGCGCTGCGCCTTGCAGGATCTCGACCTTCGCGGCACCCGGGCTGCGCGCCAATGGGATGCCGACGATCGCGACCCAGCCTGCGCCCTTG
Organism: Klebsiella pneumoniae; assembly: GCA_945860725.1. Lineage (GTDB taxonomy): Bacteria > Pseudomonadota > Gammaproteobacteria > Steroidobacterales > Steroidobacteraceae > UBA964. The sequence goes on from CAMAQZ010000036.1 coordinate 17,609, forward strand.
GGCATCACCATGACGCGTTTGTCTTCAAAGGTGACCGTCGGAGGCGCGGTGCCGGGGAGGTCGATGAGCACCACCCCGCCCGGTACGGCGCTCTGTCGCGGCAGATCGGCGACGGCGAGGGTCGCCGCGGTGGCGCAGACCAAGGTGGCGCAGACCCAGGTGGCGCAGACCAAGGCGGCGCGCATCGAGGATCGCGAAGCGCTGCGGCGGCAGGCTTGCGCGTTCATGGGGTCTCCGCTGGATCCGCGGGCGCTGCGCCGGTCACGATGGCTTCGAGATGTCCCCTGCCCAGGCGCGCGATGATGCGCGTACCGATCGGCGCCGCGGCGGTATCGCGCAGCAGGCCGCCGTCTGCAGCGCGCAAGACGATCGCATAGCCACGGTCGAGTGTGGCCAGTGGGCTCACCGCGTGCAGGGTGCGGCGTGCGACTTCATGGCGCTGTGCGAGCGCCGTCAGGCGCCTCGGTAATGCGGCCCTCAGCCGCGCATCGAGCAGCGCACGGCGTTGTGCGAGCCGCTGCAGGGCGAGCGCGGGAGAGCCCTGCGCCAGACGGGCATCGAGGCGTTGGGTGCGCAGTCGCGCATCGGCGAGCACGAGCCGCAACCGTCCCGTGAGCCGTTGCTCAAGTTCATCCAGCCGCTGTGCGCCTTGTTGCAGTCGTACGCCCGGATGGGTGAGGGCAAGCCGTCGACTGAGGCGCATCAGCTGCTCATCGCCGCTGCGCAGGCGTCGCGCGGCGAGTTGCTGCAGTCGCGCATCGAGCGCTGCGAATCCGGCGCGCCACGCTGCGCCGTCCGGCGTGACGAGCTCGGCCGCGCCCGAGGGGGTGGGCGCACGCACATCGGCGACGAAGTCGGCGATGGTGAAGTCGGTCTCGTGGCCGATGCCCGTGACCACTGGCATGGGCGCTGCGCGCAGCGCACGCGCCAGCGATTCGTCATTGAAGGCCCACAGATCTTCGAGCGAGCCACCGCCGCGCGCCACGATCAGCACATCGCACTCGGCGCGGGCGCTCGCCAGGGCGACCGCTGCGAGCAGCTGCGGCACGGCCTCCTTGCCCTGCACCGCAGCCGGGTGGATGACCACACGCGCCGCCGGGAAACGCCGCCGCAGGATGTTCAGGATGTCGCGGACCGCGGCGCCGGTGGGCGAGGTGATGACTCCGATCACGCCCGGCGCCTTCGGCAGTGAGCGCTTGTGGGCCGGGTCGAACAGGCCTTCGGCCTCGAGCCTCGCGCGCAGCAGTTCGTATTCTTGCCGCAGCGCACCGACCCCAGCGTCCTCCAGGTGTTCGACCACCAGCTGGAACTCGCCGCGCGCTTCGAACAGCCCCGCCCGGGCGCGCACCAGCACGCGCTGTCCGTCGCGGGGCGTCATACGCAGTACGGCGTTGCGACCGCGGAACATGGCGCAGCGCACCTGCGCGTCGCGGTCCTTGAGCGAGAAGTACCAATGGCCGGAGGCGGGGCGCGAGAAGTTCGAGATCTCCCCCTCGACCCACAGCAAGGGCAGCCCATGGTCGAGCAGCATCCGCACCTCGCGGTTCAGGCGGCCGACGCTATAGATATCGCGGTCGGCGCGGACGAGGCTGGGCGGGCGGGTCGACAAGGCAGCTCCGGCGGAAGGGGTCCGATCGGCAGTTTACCCCGCGCGGGTCGGTCCGGATGCGTAGACCGCACCCTCGCCGAAGCGTAAAATAAAGCGTCCATTAGCCCTCGATGGACACCTCCGATGCGCATCCTGCAGGAAGCACTCACCTTCGATGACGTGCTGCTCGTCCCGGCTTATTCCGAAGTGCTGCCCCGCGAGGTCGATCTCTCGACGCAGCTGACCCGCACGATCCGCCTCAACCTGCCGATCGTCTCAGCCGCGATGGACACGGTCACCGAAGCCCGTCTCGCCATCGCCATCGCCCAAGAGGGCGGTATCGGCATCATCCACAAAAGCATGACCGTCGAGACACAGGCCCGCGAGGTTGCGCGCGTCAAGAAATACGAGAGCGGCGTGGTGCTCGATCCCATCACCGTATCCCCGGACGCCACCCTGCGCGAGGTCCTCGCACTCACCCGCGCGAACGGCATCTCCGGCATGCCGGTGGTGCAAGGCCGTCAAGTGGTCGGTATCGTCACCAGCCGCGACCTGCGTTTCCAGCTCGCCCTCGACACCCTGGTCTCCTCGGTGATGACCCCGAAGGAGCGTCTCGTTACCGTACCTGAGAATACGCCGCGCGAGATCGTGCTCGATCTCTTCCACAAGCATCGCATCGAGAAAGTGCTGGTGGTGGGTGAGAACGGCGAGCTCAAGGGTCTGGTCACCGTCAAAGACGTACAGAAAGCGACCGATCGGCCGCGCGCCTGCAAGGACGAGAGCGGACGCCTGCGGGTGGGCGCTGCGGTCGGCACCTCGCCCGACACGCTCGATCGGGTGGCGGCTTTGGTCGAGGCCGGCGTGGATGCCGTGGTGGTCGATACCTCCCACGGCCATTCGCGCGGCGTCATGCAGTCGGTCGAGCGCATCAAGGCGCGTTTCCCGCAATTACAGGTCATCGCCGGCAACATCGTCACCGCCGAGGCCGCGCGCGATCTCGTTCGCTGCGGCGCCGATGCCGTCAAGGTCGGTATCGGTCCGGGCTCCATCTGCACCACGCGCATCGTTGCGGGCGTGGGTGTGCCGCAGGTCTCCGCCATCGCCAACGTCGCCGCCGCGCTCGAGGGTACCGGTGTGCCGCTGATCGCCGACGGCGGCATCCGCTATTCGGGCGATCTCGCCAAGGCGCTCGCCGCCGGCGCGCACTGCGTGATGATCGGCAGCCTGTTCGCCGGCACCGAAGAATCCCCGGGCGAGGTCGAACTCTTCCAGGGTGCGAGTTTCAAGGGCTACCGCGGCATGGGCTCGCTCGGTGCGATGAGCGAGCGGCATGGCTCGAGCGACCGCTACTTCCAGGACACCACGACCGAACTCGAGAAACTCGTCCCCGAGGGCATCGAGGGTCGCGTTCCGTACAAGGGCAGCATCGTCGCCATCCTGCACCAGCTCGCCGGCGGCCTGCGCGCCGCGATGGGCTACACCGGCAGCCAGGACATCGGCCAGTTGCGCACGCGGCCGCAGTTCGTGCGCATCACCTCGGCGGGCGTACGCGAGTCGCATGTCCACGACGTGTCGATCACCAAAGAAGCCCCGAACTACCGGATCTCGTGAAGCGCTCTCCATGACCGGCCGCGATATCCACGCCGACCGCATCCTCATCCTAGACTTCGGCTCGCAGTACACGCAGCTCATCGCGCGCCGCGTGCGCGAGCTCGGTGTCTTCTGCGAGATCCACCCCTGGGACGTAGGCGATGACGCGGTGCGCGCGTTCCAGCCCAAGGGCGTCATCCTCTCGGGTGGCCCCGAGTCCGTGACGCAGCAGGGCGCACCCGCCGCACCCGAGGCGGTGTGGTCGCTCGGTGTGCCCGTGCTCGGCATCTGCTACGGCATGCAGACCATGGCCGCGCAGCTGGGTGGCCGCGTCGAGCCGGGTGCAGTGCACGAGTTCGGCTACGCCGAGATCCGCGCTCGCGGCCACTCGAAGCTGCTCGAGGGTATCGAGGACCGCGTGAACGCCGAAGGCCACGGTCTGCTCGATGTCTGGATGAGCCACGGCGATCGCGTGGTCGATCTGCCGGCGGGCTTCAAGGTGATCGCCTCGACGCCCGATCTGCCCATCGGCGGTATGGCGGATGAAACGCGGCGCTTCTACGCCCTGCAGTTCCACCCCGAGGTCACCCACACGAAGCAGGGCACGCGTCTCTACGCGCGCTTCCTGCAGGACATCTGCGGCTGCGCCGCCGACTGGAACGCCGGCAGCATCATCGACGACGCCATCGCGCGCGTGCGCGCGCAGGTGGGCAAGGGCCGCGTGCTGCTCGGGCTCTCGGGCGGCGTGGATTCTTCGGTGGTCGCGGCGCTGCTGCACAAGGCCATCGGTGACCAGCTCACCTGCGT
>CAMAQZ010000037.1 GCA_945860725.1 Klebsiella pneumoniae
TCCGGCAGGTCCAGCTGGTAGACCGTCTCCAGGAAGCTGGTGTACGCATTCGTATCGGGACCGAAGGCGAGCCCAAGCCGCTCGAGCAGCTTCACCATCTCGCCTTCCGGGATGTTCTGGCTGCCGTTGAACACCATGTGCTCGAGGAAGTGCGCGAGGCCGCGCTGATCGTCGGCTTCCATCATGGAGCCGACCCCGAAGCGCATGCGCACCGCCGCGGTCTTGCTCGGCAGCGCATTGCGCAGGAGCGCGTAGCGCAGCCCGTTCGGCAACTGCCCGTAGGTGACCGCCGGGTCGGGCTGGAGCTCGGAGGCCTCGTGCGCCCAGATACGCCGCTCGCGCAGCGCCTCGAGCGTGGCGGGCGCAAGCGCGGGGTCGGCGACGGCAAGTTTGTCCGCCGCATCGGGCGCGGTGGCACAACCGGCGAGCGTGAGGAGGGCTGTGAGGCCTGCGACGCGCAGCGCGCACAGGAGGGGCCGAACGGAGCTGGCGATCTTCATTCGCCAAAGATAAACCATCCGCCTCACCACGTGTGAGAAGTCCGGATGTGTGGGAAGACTGGGGTGGACGGGGCGCCAGTCCCGCCGAGCGCTCCGCGAGGATCAGCCCATCAAACGGGTAGCGTCTCCGACCACCGGCCGCCCCGCAGCAGGTATTCCTGGGTGCCCCGATGGTAGATGTGGTCGGTGTCGAGGGCGGCCGAACGGGCGTACTGGAACGCCGGAGCGAGAGACTCGTAGATAGGCTCGAAACCGCGCTGCTCAGTCATGTGGAAGAGCTCGGCGAAGGACTCGATCACGAAGTAGGTCGACTGCAGATCGGAGATCTCGTAATCGGTGCGCATCACCCGATCCACGTTGAGGTGGATGCGGTGCGGCGAGCATCCCTCGAGCGCGAACACGGTCTCGGTGGGGCCTGAGAGGACCCCGGCGCCATAGATACGCAGCGCGCCCTCCTCGAGCACCAGTCCGAACTCCACCGTGTACCAGTAGAGCGCGGACAGCGCCTTCAGGCGGTTGTAGCGCAGCGCCTTCCAACCGGCGCGTCCGTAGGCGGCGAGGTATTCGGCGAACACGGGATCGGCGAGCAGTGGCACATGCCCAAAGACATCGTGGAAGACATCGGGTTCCTGGATGTAGTCGAACTGCTCCCGCGTACGGATGAAGTTTCCAGCAGGAAAACGGCGGTTGGCGAGGTGGTAGAAGAACACCTGATCCGGGATCAGCATCGGCACCGGCACTACGGTCCAGCCGGTGAGTGCACGGAGATTTTCATTGAGCGCACCGAGTTCGGGGATGCCGCCGCGACCGAGATCGAGCCGCTCGAGCCCCTGCAGGAACCCGCGGCACGCACGGCCAGGCAGCAGCGCCATCTGCCGCGCATAGAGATCGTCCCAGATACGGTGTTCGGCGGCGGAGTAGTCCCGCTGGACGAGTTCCAACCAGTCCTCACCGAGCCCCGCCGGTTTGCGCAGCGGCGCGACGAACACCTCCGGCGGCAGCGCAGGGATGCGTGAGTAGTCGAAGTCGTCCATCGATGCGGCCCTCGCCCGCCGCCACTCAGCGCGGCTCTATCCAGCGCGGGGGCTCCGCGACGAAAGGTTTGATGCCGAGTTCGGCGTACACCGCGGACGGGTCGATGCTGCGGCCCTGGGTGACGACGAGCGCGATGCGCTTGAGCACCGTGATGTCCTGAGTCGGATCGCCGTCCACCAGCACGAGGTCCGCCGCCTTGCCCACCTCGATGCTGCCGCGATCAGCGAGCGTGCGGGTGTACTTCGCGCCGTTCCAGGTCGCGATGCGCAGCACGTCGGGCGCTGAAATACCCGCCATCGTGAAGAGTTCCAGCTCGCGGTGCAGCGTGAAGCCCTCGATCTCGTCGGTGCCGGCGACGAGCGGGATGCCCGCCCGATGCAGACGCCCGACGAAGTCGATCATGCGCGCGTAGGACTTGTTGTAGAGCGCATGCACGCGCTCGTTCGGGATCTCCATGCCACCGCTCATGCGGGCGCGTTGGAAGCTCGCCGGCATGTTCGGCATGATGGCTGCGAACGCCGCGGAGCTCTCGCCGTCGCGCTGGCGCAGGAAATCGAAGGTGGTGAGCGTCGGGTCGATCACCGTGCCGCGCTCCTGCAGGAGCTTGATGAACGCCTGAACTTTCGGGCCGTCGAAATCGAGGCCCGCCGTGCGCTCTGCGGGCAGATAGAAACGCTGCAGTGTGCGCGTATCGGTCTTGTCGTCGACCAGGAAGTTCAGCATCACCTGGTTGATGTGGTTGACCTCATCGAAGCCCGCCTCCACGACCTCGGCGGCGCGCATGAAAGCCGGCACATGGCCGCTGACGCGCAGGCCGCGGGAGTGGGCATAGGCGACGGTGTCGCGCAGATGCTGACGCGGGAAGCTGTTGTAGATCTTGATCTGGATGTAGCCATGCGCCGCATACCAGTCGACCGCGCGCTTGGCCTCCTCGAGCGTGCCGATGACGAAGCCACTGCGCGCGCTATAGGGGCTCTCGCCCTCGAGGAACCCCGCCGCGACGATCTGCGGCCCGAAGACCCGGCCATCGGCCGTCTCGTCGATGATCTGCTGCAGCGTTGCGTTGTCGTTGCCGACATCGCGGGTGGTGGTGACGCCCGCGGCGAGGTTCAGGCCACCGCCCCAACGGCCAATGTGCCCGTGCATGTCAAAGAGACCTGGCAGCAGCACGCGCCCCGCGGCATCGATCTGACGGGCGGGTGTCACCCCCTCGAGCGGCGCATCCGAGCCCGTGATGGCGATGATCCGGCCGCGCTGAAAGTAGACATCGCGCAGACCGTCGTGAAGCCGCGCGTTCTCGGCATCAAACACCCGCGCGTTGCGGATCACGCTCAAGCCCGGCATCGGCTTCGACAGCCGCGCCGTCATGCCGCCGAGCAACTCGGCCTCGGCCTGCTGCTGGATCTCCGTGAGACGGCCCACGTCGTCTTGATAGCCCTCGGGCAAGCCCGCGAGATACCCCGGTGCCACGATGCCGAACAGTTCCGGGTTCGCGCCGGTCGTCGCCCAGACGAACTCCGGCGTGAAGCCGAGCCCGGTGAACGCCACGAGTTCCACTTCGCGCCGCGCCGCGCCCTGTCCCACCGTCGCCCGGGTGAGTGTCCGGCGCTGCGTGCTGCCCACCGGCAGCACTTCGGCGACCTTGCCGCCCGCTGTCACACGCAGCAGCGACTCGTATACCAGCATGGAGCCACCGAGCGGCAGATAGAGCTTGCCCACCGCGTTATCGGACCCGCCCTGCTCGGTGGTCGAGCGCCAGGCGCCACCGCGGCCTTTGGCATCGTAGCGCTCATCGACCCGTGATCCGTAAGTGGTCGTGCCCTTCGCGGCATAGCGCGTGAAGGTGCCGTCCGGCGCCAAACGATAGCGCTCGGTGACCTCCGGCCCACGGCCGTTATCTTTGAAGTAGTACTTCGAATCGCAGTCGCCGCGTTTGTCGCAGCGCACCACCAGATCGCCCGCCGGCTTGCCGTCATTGACGGTGAACACCCAGCGCCGCTCGGCGGGGGTGTCGGCTGCCGAGACGGGCGCGGTCGCGGCCCACGCGATGGCAACTGCAAGAGCAGCGAAGACGATCCGACGCATGGTGGCACTCCCGTTGGCCGTGACTCTGGCGTTAGTATGCCACCCAGCCTGCGGTAGCCTGGATGGATCACCCATGAAGCGTCTTTGGATCGTCACCTGCGCCCTCCTCTGCGTCTCGACCGCGGCCGAGGCCGCAGGTCCCACCGGCATCGCCTTCGTCTACGCGCCCGAGATGGGCTCCGGGGTCTGCACCGGCGGGACGCCCGAGAAGGCCTTCGCCTGTGCCCGCGAGAAGTGCATCCGCGAGGGTGGCAACATGCCGGCCTGCAAGCGCATCGCCTGGTGTTTCCCGGCGCGCTGGAGTGTGGATTTGTTCCTGCAGAACGCGGACGGGTTCCATTGGCACGAGTTCAGTTGCGGACTCGACTCGCGCGAGACCGCCGCCAAAGTGGCCGAAGTCCAATGCGACCGCAAGACGCGTCCCTACCTGCGTGAGTGCATGGTCACTCGATTCTTCGACCCGGACGGCCAGCAGATCGAGCCGCCCGCTCAGTAGCCGACGGACAGCTTGCGGTATCCCTTGGCAAGCACCCACACCGGACCGATCATCAAATAAACAAGGTCGGTGAAGAAACTCGGTCGCCGGCCCTCGATGTGATGGCCGATGAACTGACCGACCCACGCGACCACGAACACGCTCGCACCGATCACCGCGAGTACCGTCGCGCCGAACGCAGCGTGCAGCGCGGCGACCGACCCCCACGACAACGCCATCAGCACGGCGGCGCCGAGGCCGATCGGTACCGACAGCCAGAGCCAGAACGCGGTCAAGGCGATCGCCATCACCGCGGCCAGCGATCCGGTCGGCAGCCCCGCGCCGAGCGGTATGCAGTACACGAGCGCGAGCAACGACCAGACGATCGCCGGCACGCACAGCACATGCAGCCATTGGTTGGTCGGATGACGGTGGTCGTCTGAGTAGGCGGCGAAGAACCGGTCGACGGGTCGGACGATAGCGTCTTCGAGCATGATCAGCCTCCGGCAGCGCGGTAGCCGCGCTCGAGTTGGGCGAGTCTATCTTCGAGGGTGCCAGTGTAGCCCACCGACAGGCGCACGAGCCCGGGGCTGATGCCGGCCGCGCGCAGGGATGCCTCATCGAGCTCGCTCGAAGTGCTGGAAGCGCTCGCGCTCATCAGGGTGTCGCTGAAGCCGAGGCTCACCGCCATATAGCCGAAATCTTCGACGTTCTGCAGATGCTCCATGAACCGGTAGGCGCGCTCCGGCGTGCCAAAATCGACGCTCAACAATCCGCCCGCGCCATAGCCGGGGTTGGCGAGACGGGCGTAGAGCGCATGGTCGGGGTGCGCGGCGAGACCCGGGTAGATGACCTGCGCGCCCAGCGCCTCGAGCCGCTCTGCACAGGCGAGCGCGCGCTGCGCATGTTCGCGGATGCGCAGGCCGAGGTTCGGCATGCGGGTGGCAACCTCGTAGGCCGCGCGCGGATCCATCGCCGGTCCGAGCAGCATCAGGCTGCCCACATGCAGGTCGTAGAGTTGGTCGATGAAAGCGCCGTCCGCGCAAACGCAGCCCGCGACGATGTCGGAGGCGCCGTTGATGAACTTGGTCAGGCTGTGGATGACCACATCCGCGCCGTGCAGGGCGGGCGTGATGGCGACCGGCGCGAAGGTGTTGTCAACGATGAGCTGGGCACCCCGCTCGTGCGCGATCTTGGCGAGCGCCGGCAGGTCCGCCACGCGCAGCGTGGGGTTGGACACCGTCTCGCAGTAGAGCACGCGGGTGCGCGGCGTGAACGCGCGGGCCACGGCCGCAAGGTCCGAGAGATCGACGAAGGCGGTCGTGATGGCTGCCTTACGCGGCAGGTAATCGTGGAGCAGCGCCCAAGTGCCGCCGTAGAGCGCCTGACCGGCGACGATGTGATCGCCCGTGTCGCAGGCTTGCAGGAGCGACCCGGAGATCGCCGCCATGCCGCTCGCGGTGCAGTACGCGCTCGGCGTCGCCTCGAGCGCGGCGAGGTGGCGCGAAAGGACCATCACCGTCGGGTTCAAATGTCGGCCGTAGAGGAAACAACCGCCCTTCGGCCCCGCACGGCCGCCGAACATCTCCGGCATCTTGCCGGCCTCGAGGACGGTGAAGGTCGAGCTGGTCTCGATGGACAGGTTGACCCCGCCGTGTTCGCCGAATTCGTGGCGCGAGCGCGCCACACGGGCGATCGGATCGGCGGGCATCGCGGATCGGGGCTGGACGGGGGTCTCTTTGGCCATGACGAACTCCTGCGGCGGGACGCCGGGCGGGGTAGTATTTTCCATCATGAACGCTCCAAATGGTGTCGGAAGACACGCCCCTGCCGCCGGATGGGTGACCGTCCTACTCTTCAGCCTGTTCGCTTGGACGATGAGCAACCTCGACCAGTCGCTCTTCGGCTACGCGATCCCGGGCATGATGGGCGAGTTCAAGGTCGGTATCGACACCATCGGGCTGATCCTGACCGTCGGCTTCATCGCAGCAGCGGTGATGGTGGTGTTCGCGGGGTTGGCGGCCGACACCTGGGGGCGGCGCTGGACGCTCGCAGGGCTGCTCGCCTTGTCCGCGCTCTGCGTCGGCTTGAGCGGACTCGCCACCGACCTCACGCAACTGACCATCCTGCGCGCGCTCGCCTTCGGTCTCGCCGCAGGCATCGCGCCGATCACCGCCGCTTATGTTGCCGAGTGCGCCCCGGCGCGGCATCGCGGGATGCTGATGGGCGTGCTGCAGTGCGGCTATCCGCTCGGCTGGTTCCTCGCCGCCCTGCTCGCGGCCCCACTGCTCGAGACACGGGGTTGGCGCGAGGTATTCTTCATCGGCTTCGCGGTGGTGCCGATCGCGCTGCTCATCGGTTGGCGCATGCCCGAAAGCGGCCGCTTCGAGCAGACGGCCGCGCAGCGGGTCTCCGCTGCGTCGAGCGCTGCAGCCGGTGGTCGTGCTGCATCCGGACTGGATTGGGGGCTGCTGCGCCGGCTGTTCACTGCCGAGTACCGCCGTCGTTCGATCGCCTCGATCGTGCTCTTCTTCGCATTCGGCTGCGCCTACGCCGGCACCGCGTTCTTTTTCCCGACCTATTTCATGGTAGTGCGGGGCTACTCGCAAGCCGAGGCGGCATGGATCGTCGGCCTCTCCAACGGCATCGCGATCTTCGGCTATCTCGCCGCCGCCTATGTCGGCGAGTATGTGCTGCCGCGCCGCAACACCTTCGCGCTGTGGTGCGTCATCGGCGCGGTCGCGCTGGTCGCGCTGATGTGGCTGCCGCGCGAGCGCTGGCACGACCTCGCGCTGTTCTCGCTCACCGCGGCGTTCTTCTATGGCAGCAATGCCGTCGTGGGTGCGCTGCTCACCGAGCTCTACCCTACCTCCATGCGCACCACCGCCTTCGCCGTCTGCGGCTCAGCGCCCCTCAGCCTGGGCTTCGCGCTGTTCCCGGCGCTGGTGCCGATCGTCGTGCAGACGAGCGGCTGGCAGATGGCCTTCACGCTGCTGATCGCCCCGCTGCTGCTGGTGTCGGCCGCGGCGGCGCTGACGCTGCCCAACATCCTGTCAGGAAGGGACATCGACGCCGAGTGAGATCCTGCTTCAGCCGTGACCCGGCGTGTGGTCGACGGGCTCCGGGCGTGACGCGCGGTCGCCGAGCGGTTCGGCGCCCGCCGGGCGTCCCACGAAACGCCGCACGCGCGCGCGCTCGCCCTCGATGAGCTGGACGATGCGCTGCCGCACCACCTGATCGGCGAGCGTCGGGCGGGTGTGGCGGCGCAGATAATCGGCCCAGGTCGGGCTCTCGAAGCGCTCGACCCACAACAAGGGGTCGTCGATGTCCTGGCTCACCGACCAGGCACGCGCACCGTCACGCCGTCGGATGCGCCCGAGTTCATTGACCTCCGCGGCGAACGTCTGCGCATTGGACAGCGGCACGCGGTACTCGAGCATGACCACGACCGGACCCGTGGAGTCGTCCATCTCGACCGCTGGCAGCTGGATGTCCGTGACCACATGAGGGTCGAGCGATCCAAATCGGGCGACCGAGACCGGTAACCAACGGGCGACGACGAACGTGCTGAGCGCAGCGAGACCGGCGAGCGCGAGCGCTGGCCGCACACCCAGATCCGTGGCGAGATGACCCGCGATCCAGGCACCCGCGGCCATACCGGCGAAAGCGAAGGTCTGGTAGGTCGCGAGCGTGCGTCCGGTCACCCAACGCGGCGAGGACATCTGCACGGCGATGTTGAAGGTGGCCAAACTCAGCGTCCAGACGAACCCTGCGGCGAAGTGCGCCAACAAAGTGAGCAGCGTCCACGGGCTGTAGGCGATCGCAAGCAGGGCGAGGCTCGCGACCGCGCACAGCCCCAACAACATCCGATCGCTCGAAAAACGCGCGCGCAGCGCAGCGCTCGAGAGTGCCCCCGCCATCGCACCGACGCCGAAACCGCCGAGCAGCAGGCCGTAGGTCGGGGCTCCTCCGCCGAGCAGATCGCGCGCGACCACCGGCATCAGCGCAGGCACCGCCGACAGCGGTACCGTGAAGAGCAGGCAGCGCAGCAGCACGGCGATGAGGTGCGGCGACAGCCAGACATAGCGGATACCGGCGGCCACGGCTGATCCGAGCGGCTCACGCGGTAGCGTGGAGGGCTCACGCTTCGGGCGCCACCAGAGCAAGGTCGCAAGCATCCCGAGGTAGGAGAGCGTGTTGATGAGGAAGGCGGCGGCTGCCCCGAGGGTCGCGACGATGACACCGCCGATGGCCGGCCCAACGCTGCGCGCGATATTGAACCCGAAGGCGTTGGCCATGATGGCGGAGGGCACCTGGTCGCGCGGTACCTGCTCGCCGATCGACGCCTGCCACGCCGGTGCGAAGGACGCGGTTCCGCAGCCGATGAGGAAGGTGAAGAGCAGCAAGGAGCCCGGCGTGACCTCGCCTGCGAAGGCAATGCCGGCAAGCGCCGCCGAGGCCACCAGCATGATCCCTTGCGAGACCAACATCACGATCCGCCGGTCGTGGGTGTCGGCGAACGCACCGGCGAGCAACGACAGGAAGAAGAACGGCAGCGTGCCTGCGGTCTGCACTAGGGCGACCATCTGCGGCGAATCCGTAATGGTCGCCATATGCCATGACGCGCCGACCGTCTGGATGAGCCCCCCAAAGGACGACACCAGCGCTGCCCACCAGAAGGTCGCGAACACGCGATGCTGGAGGGGCGCGAGGGCGCCTTGGCGCCAACGCGGGGTTCGGGGATCGGGAGTCGAGGTCATAGCGGCTAAGTAGTAACGGTATCATGGGTAGATGACGGTCACCCTCGAATCCATCCAAGACGCCGCCCGGCGGCTCGCCGGCCATGTCGTCCGCACGCCTTGCCACAGGTCCGAGACGCTCTCGGCGATCACCGACGCCGAGATCTACCTCAAGTTCGAGAACCAGCAGTTCACCGCCTCGTTCAAGGACCGTGGCGCCCTCGCCAAGCTGCTGTCCCTCGACGAGGTACAAAGGCGGCGCGGTGTGATCGCGATGTCGGCAGGCAACCACGCGCAAGGCGTCGCCCACCATGCGACACGCATGGGCATCCCAGCGACCATCGTGATGCCCGTGTCGGCGCCCTTCAACAAAGTTCAGCAGACGAGAAGGCTCGGCGCGAAGGTGGTCCAGCACGGGATGCAGCTCGCCGACGCCGAGACGCGCGCCCACGAGATCGCCGTCGAACAAGGCCTGGTCTTCGTGCACCCCTACGACGATGAGACCGTGATCGCCGGTCAGGGGACGGTGGCGCTCGAGATGCTCGAGGACCATCCGGACATCGACTGTCTCTGCGTACCGATCGGCGGCGGCGGCTTGCTCGCCGGCATGGCGATCGCCGCGCGCGGCATCAAGCCCTCGATCGGCCTGATCGGCGTGCAGACCCGCGCTTTCCCGGCGATGCACGCGGCACTCGCCGGCACCACGCCACAGTTTGCGACGCAGACCATCGCCGAGGGCATCGCGGTCCGCAATGTCGGCCGTATCACCCGCGAGATCATCGGCCGGTTAGTCGAAGATATTTTGTTGGTCGGCGAATCGGACATCGAGAACGCGATAAGCCTGCTGATCTCCATCGAGAAAACCGTCGCCGAGGGCGCCGGTGCCGCCGGGCTCGCCGCCGTCCTCACCCATCCCGAGCGGTTCCGGGGTCGCAAGGTCGGCATCGTCATCTGTGGCGGCAACATCGACACGCGACTGCTTGGCATCGTGCTGCAACGGCAACTGGTGCGCGAACAGCGATTGGTGACGCTGCGTTTCGAGATCACCGATCTGCCCGGCACCCTCGGCCGCATCGCCGGCCTCATCGGTGAGGCCGGTGCCAATATCATCGACGTCACGCACCACCGGCTGTTCCTCGATGTGCCCGCCAAGGCGGCCGACCTCGACTTCACCATCGAGACCCGCGACGCTGATCACACGGCAGCGGTCGAAGCCGCACTGCACGCTGCGGGATTGATGCCGCGGCGCCTGTCCTCGAGTGGCTCATGAACACACCGAAATCCCGTCTTGATCGGATGCTCGCCGCAGTCGGACCGGACTCGCCGCTGTCCTATCCTGCCGCGGATTAAGGGCAGGTCGACGAAGCCTTGGGTCCGCCGGCCGGCGCGCGGCGCAGCTCAAGGTGCTGCACGCGCGGCGGGACGATGGGCGCGAGCGTCACCGAGGCGATCAGGTCGCCGCGCTCGCAACTCAACAACCAATCGCCGCGCAAAGGGTTCTCGATCGACACCCAGCCGCCCGCATCGCGGCAGGCACCGACCTCGGCACGCTGTTGCATGAACTCGGTGCGGCGACGCGCCTTGTCCCGATCGAGGAACAGGTTCACGGCGGCGAGACGCTCGGCGGCGGCATCGTCCCAGACATCCACCAACGCATTCACCTCGGCGCGGGCGGTGAGCAGCGCCGCCGCAGGCTGCACCGCGCGCGGCTGCAGGCCGCCGGAATCCTTGAGCACTGCAAGCGCCGGACCGAAGGCATCGCCCCAAGGCGTATAGGTGCGGTTGCCGAACGCGATCAAGCCGACGCCATACTCCGGCAACCAACGCATCTGCGAACCGAACCCGGGCAGCCCGCCGCTGTGCGCCACGACCTGCGCGAACTCGCAGCTTTGGGAGATCCGCAGGCCGTAGCCATAGCCCGCCGCGTTGAGCTGGACCGCGCCCGACGCATCGCGCGTGACCGTCGCCGGCCTCGACCGCCACAGCTGCTGCATCTCACGCAGCGAAGCGCGCGACACGGGACCCGGATCCGCGCCGTCGCGCGGCGGGAACGCCCCGAGCAGCAGCCCAACATAGCGCCCGAGATCCTCGAGCGAGGTGAGCATGCCGCCCATGGCACCGAAGGCGCCATCCGGCAGCTGCGCCTCGCGTTTCCAACGCGCGTCCTCCCAGCGATAGCCCTGCGCGAGTCTCGACGCCGGAACCGTCCCCGGCTCAAGCGTCGTCGAGCGCATGCCGAGCGGACGTAGCAGCTCGCGCTCGATGTACTGTGTGGTCGGAAGCCCCGAGACGTTGGCGATGACGCGCCCCAGGATCGCAAACCCGTAGTTGGAGTACTCGTACGCCACGCCGGGCGGGTTCGAGAACGGGATGCCCGCCCGCATGAGCTGCGTGAACTCTTGTTCCGAGATGCCGAGTTGTTGATCACCCCAAGGGTTGTCTTCCGGGAAACCGGCTGCGTGCGTGAGCAGGTGTCGCAGCGTGATGCGCGGCGCATCGTCGGTCGGGTAACGCAGGCCACCGAGTTCAGGGACATACCGCTCCGCGGGATCGTCTAGCGACAGCTTGCCCTCGTCGCGCAGCTTGAGGATCGCCATCGCGGTGAAGGACTTGGTCATGCTGGCGATGCGGAACACCGAATCGCCCTGCACCGGTCGGGCGCCCTCCACATCCCGCAGCCCGGTGGTGCCCAAGTGCGCCAAGCGGCCATCGACCACGATGCCCCACGCAGCACCCGGGACGTGCTCTCGAGCGACGAACTCGCGCATGACACGATCGACCTGCGGGTAGGCGGTCGCGAGTTGGGTGCTGCGGGCCGGATCATCGAAGGCCGCCCACACGGTGGGGGGTGGCGAAGCGGCAGCGGCCGCCACGTAGACCACCGCGCTCAGGACTCCCAGGATAAAGAACGGGGTCTGTGGCTTCATGACGCTACGGTACCGCAAGCCAGTGCCTCACCCAAGCACAGCATGGGATAATATGTGCTAAAGAGGTGCCCACCACATGATCCAGATTTCCTACCTCAGCAAGGCCTCATCGCCCATGTCGGCTGAGCAGTTGGTCAGCCTGCTGCAGCAATGCCATCGCAACAACACCGCGCGTGACGTCACCGGCATGCTCTTCTACGGTAACGGCACCTTCCTCCAGGTCATCGAGGGCGAAGCGACGACGGTCGATGAACTGGTCGGCCGGATTGCACGCGATCCTCGCCACGAGGACATCCGCATTCTCTCGCGCAAGCCCATCGAACGCCGGGAACACTCGGATTGGAGCATGGGATTCGAGCAGGTGACCACCGAGAGTTTGCGCGACGTCGCCGGGTTGCGCGACTTCTCGGAGTCGGACTTCACGCCAGATGTTTTGGCCGCTCGCAAAGATGTCGTCGAGACCCTGATGGACCGCTTCCGGGCGCCCCACTGGGACCCGTTGGTCCGCGAACTCGACGCCAAGGACAAAGTGCTCGAGCACCTGCGCACCGCTCTCGCCCGGCAACGCGGCCGGGCATCGTTCGCGACCTTGATCATCGAAAGCTTGGCGGAAGCGGGACGCAAGGCGCCGCTCGGCGAGGAGCATCAGCGCCTCTGCGAGTCCGCCCTCAAGTCGCTGCGCGGCGGCTGAGGATCTCTTCGGCCGCGAACTCCGCCTGCCAGCGCGCCATCTGCGCGCGGTTGTCGATGTCCCAGGGGTGGAAGCCCGGCCGGTACCACGCGAAGTAGGTGCGCGGGTTGGCACGGAAGATCCCCGGCTCGCGCCACAGGAAGCGGCGCACCGCCTTGCGGGCCTCACGCGGCGTGAAACCGTCGACCTCGAGCAGCAGCGACGCATACTGCGTGATGTTGCGCGTGAACATGAGGCTGATGAACACCATCGACCAGAGCCGCAGCATGTAGCGGCGCCACCGCGGCCAATCGCGCGTGACCTCGAGGAACACGTCGTAGGCCACGGCCTTGTGCTCGGTCTCCTCCAATGAATGCCAGCGCCACAGGCGCTCGAGCTCGGGCGCCGTCCGACCGAACAGCCGCTCCTGCAAGAGGTCGTGCGTCTCGGCCATCATCGCCGTGAAATGCTCGAGCGCAGTGGTGGCGCAGAGCATGCGCACCGGACCGCGCGAGCGCGCGAAGGCGATGCGCTTGCGGATCCGCGCCTCTATCTCGGCCACCGGATAGCGGTCGCGGTCGATCAGCGAGTTCAGGGCGTGATGCTCGCGGGCATGGATCGCCTCCTGCGTCAGGAAGCCGCGCACGTCGTCGGCCAGCCGACCAGTGAGCCGGGAGCGGTAGTGCCGCACCGAATCCATGAACATCTTCTCGCCGTCCGGGAAGGTCAGCGAGAGCGCGTTGAACACCGCCGTGGCGACCGGGTCGCCGTTCATCCAGTGCGTGCCGCGATGGGCCTCGAGGTCGAAATGCAGGTCGCGGGGCCGCGGCGCGACATCTTCGGGGGTGCGGGTCTCCGTCATGGCATCACCGTGGCCGTCGGCGCCGCGATTGTCAATCCTAGCCGGCCGGGGCGGTACTCCCGGCGCATCGCGCGGCGCACCTCGGCCTCGTCCAGCAGCACCGGCTTGGTTCGCTCCGCCAAAAAGAGCGGCGCCTGGTCGGCATAGTGCGGCGAGCTGCGGTCGAGGGTGGCCGACCCGAACTGATGGACGCTGCGCCCGCTCACCCGGCCCTGCCGATCCCATTCGACAAAGTAATACAGGGTGTCGCCCTTGTCAGCGATGAACTTGCCCTCGGAGTCGGGCACGAATCCCGATTCGAAAGCGCGCAGCACATCGGGACCGCCATCGGTCGGCGCATCGATGCCGCCACGCCTGAACCGGCTGACTTCTCCCCAACGCGGATCGAGCCTGCCGTAGCGCGACTGCAGCAACGAGATGGCACTGCGCAACGAGCCGAGGAGATCGCCTGGTGGGGCGCCGAAGAGCATGGGACCCACCACCGGCAGGCCCGTCAGCACAGCAAGCGGTGCGGCGCGGTTGTCCGCATCGACGCTGAGGTCATAGCGGCGCAGCAGAGCTTGGGCCTGCTGCAACGATGCGGCATCGGCTTCGCCTGAGAAATCGCGCGCCAGGATCTGCGCCACCAAGACGGCCATCTGCGAACGGGTCGAGTAACGCTTGTCGTACTTGATGGCCACGAAATCCGCCGCGCTGATCGCCGTGTCGGCGGCCAACAATTCCGCAAACCGCAGACCGCGGTTGGTGCGACGGGTCTCGATACCGAAGGTCGCCGGATAATCAGCGGCGACCGGGTTGTCGGCGGGAGCGCTGGCGGTGAGCGGCGTATGGTTGGCGTTGTAGACATAGCCTGAAGCGGGTGCGATCACCCTCGGGATGCGATCGAAAGGCTCGTAGCTTTGCCATAGCGTGCGTGAAGTGTCGCCGGGCAACACCCCTCGCCAGTCGTAGGACGGGTCCCGACGCGGGACCACCGCGTTGTAGAGGTAGGCGATGCGTCCCGTGGCATCGGCGTAGATAAAGTTCTGGCTGGGGATCACCTGCAGCCGCAGCGCCGCCTCGAACTGCTGCCAATCGCGCGCGCGGTTGAGCGCGTAGTAGCCCCGCACCTGATCGACGCGATCCATCGTCGACCAGCGCAACGCGTAGGCGCCATCCGGACGGCGGATCACCGGCCCATGCACCGACCACAGCACCTCGCGCTGCACCCGCACCGCCCAGCGACCGAACAGCCGCAGCTGGATCTCGGCCTGTCGCTTCTCGAGACGGCGCCAGACACCATCGAAGCGGTAGCGGTCGAGATCCTCGGGATCCAAGACGAGACGGTAGGTGTCGATCAGATCGGGCTGGTTGACCGTGTTCGCCCAGCCGAGCGTGGGGCCGAAGCCATGCAGGATGAAGGGCGAGCCCGGGAAGACACCCCCCGCCATGTCCCAACCCGACTCGGACCGCAGCCGCACCTCGTACCAGGCCAACGGGCCTTCGTAGGGTTGGTGCGAGTTGATGAGCAGGCGCGTCGCCCCGTCCGGCGTGCGCGTGGGCGCGACGGCCATCGCGTTGGAGCCGCCACCCTCGGGGATCTGCGGGCTGGCTGTGGGTGCGAACAGCGTGCGAATCTCCCGCTCGAGACCGAAGAAGAGCGGCGTGAAAAACACGAATCCGGCTGCGATGTCATCGGCCCGGAGCGTCTGGAAGCCTGGTACGACCTGCTCGGGATGCAGGGCGGCATAGAGGTTGATCCCATCGGCGTAGCCTTGCAGTACCGCCCACAGCTCGGGTGAGAGACGGCCCTCCGCACGCGCCCGCGGGACGCCCTCGGCGACGCGCTCTCGCACCCGCAACAATCCGACCAAGTAATCGGTGATCGCGGGATCAGCACCCGCCACCGCGAACGGCGGCGCCAGCCCGATCGCACGCGCGGCGGCGTTCAACAAGCGCGGCGACTGGCCCTCGACCAGCGCAAGCCGGCCGCGACTGGTCATCAGCGACTGCTGTATCGTGCGAAAATCGTCTTCGGAATGCGCATAGGCCAGACCGAAGGCGACATCGGCGTCGCTGCGGCCATAGATGTGCGGCACTCCGTGACCATCGCGCAAGATGCGCACATCGTAGCGTTCACCGAGCGTCCTCGATGCGACCGGATCGAACGCGGCGATGCGGAACGGTCGCAGCCAAACCACCGCCACCAGCGACGACACCAGCAAGGCCAAACCGCCCCATGTCACGACACGCCGAAGCACCCGTCTCATCATCCAACTCCTACCGAGCGTGGCGGGCGCGAGAAAGACGCTCATCGCACACACTGCCGGTCGCCGTTTTGTCCGCCATCATATCGGGTGGAGTGACTGCGCAAAGCCTGTCCAGCGTTCCACCTGAGGCACCGCCCACCCCGCTCCTCGAAGAGGTACAGATCTCCGCGCCCGAGCCACGGTATGTCTCGCCGACCCTCCGCGATCGGATCGGGCGCATCTGGGTGCCGGTGTACATCGACGGCAAGGGCCCGCTGCGGCTGGTGCTCGACACCGGCGCGACCCGTTCCGCCCTCACCCAAACCGCCGTGACGCGACTCGGGCTCGAGGTCGACCCGAAGCGCACCGTGCTGCTGCGTGGCACCACCGGCTCAGCGCGCGCACCGATCGTCAAAGCCCGCACCGTCGAGGTCGGCGACCTGCTGGCAGAGCGGCAGACCTTGGTCGTGGTGGAGGACGTGTTCGGTGGCGCCGAGGGGGTGCTGGCGACCACCGCGCTCGCTGACCGGCGCATCCTTGCCGACTTCAAAAAAGACCGTATCGAGATCACCCGCTCCAAGGGACGCAGCGCACCACCCGGCTTCACCGTGCTACCGATCAAGCTGCTCGATCGACATGTGCCCTGGGTGGAGGCGAGCGTCGGCGGGGTGCGCGTCAAGGCGGTCATCGACACCGGCTCACAGCAGACGATAGGCACACCAGCACTGCGCGCCGCGCTGATCGTCAAGCGGCGGGAGATGGCAGGCCGCGATGAAGATGTCATCGGCGTCACCGGCGATGTGCAGGCCGGCCGCAGCGTCGCCTCGCCGCCGATCCTGCTCGGCAACATCTTGGTACGCAACGCGCGCATCAATTTCGTCGACCTGCCGATCTTCGAGCGTTGGCGCCTGCGCGACGAGCCCGCTTTGCTGATCGGCATGGATATGCTCGGCGTCCTCGATACGCTCGTCATCGACTATCATCGCCGTGAGCTGCAGATCCGGTCCGCAACGAGGTGACCTAATGGACTACACGCTGATCGACAGTCCGGTGGGCACGCTGCTTGCCCTCGCCGCTGCCGATGCGCTGGTCGGTCTTTATTTTTTGGACGCCGCCCATGCCCCACGACTGAGGGACGACTGGTCCGCCTCGCCCCGTCATGCCGTCCTGCAGGACACCCGCCACCAGCTGCTGGAATACTTTGAACACCGGCGCCGTACCTTCGATCTGCCGCTGCGACCGACCGGGACACCGTTCCAGTTGCAGGTCTGGCAGTTGCTGCGGGAGATCCCTTGGGGGACGACCACCCGCTACGGCGTGATGGCAGACCAGCTCGCGAGGCCCGGCGCTGCGCGTGCCGTGGGCGCCGCCAACGGTCGCAACCCGATCTCCATCATCGTGCCCTGCCATCGCGCCATCGGCGCCGATGGACGGCTGGTCGGCTACGCCGGCGGGATCGACCGCAAGGCGGCACTGCTCGAGCTCGAGGGCGTGTGGCGACCGCAGGGCTAATGCTTGCGCTCAAGCTGTTGCTGGTGCCGACCTTGCTCGCCGCGGTCACGCTGGCCGGCCGGCGCTGGGGGCAACGCACCGCCGGTTGGTTGGGCAGCTTCCCGATCGTCGCTGGCCCCATCCTTTTGATCCTCACGCTGGAGAACGGGGTCGCGTTCGGGGTCGCCGCTGCGGAGCGCGCGATGGCGGGCGTCGCGGCGACCACGGGCTTCTTCGTGCTCTACGCGCGCCTTGCGCCACGGCTGTCGTGGCCCGTGACCGCGGCCGTCGCCACCGCGGCATGGCTCGCCCTCGCCGTGTCGCTCGGATTGCTGCCCGCGACGCTCGCCGCCGCCACCGCAGTGGCGCTCGTCGCGCTCGTGCTCGCGCCACGCGCGATGGGCGCGACATCCGCATCCGCGACACTGCGCATGACGCCCCCCGTAACAGGCCCTGCGGTGCCGCCCTCGCGCGGCGAATTGCCTGCGCGGATGCTCGCGGGCGCGGCACTGGTGTTCGTGACGAGCGGGCTCGGCGCGCGCTTCGGCCCGGAGGCGAGCGGCTACGCCGCGCTCTTCCCAGTGGTCGGTGGGACCGCCGCCGTGTTCAACCACGCGCGCCAAGGCGCGGAGGCCGCCATGACGCTCCTTCGCGGGACCAATCGTGGGATGTGGTCGGTGGCAGTGTTCTGCGGCACGCTCTCGCTCACACTCCCCCATTGGACGGTGTCCACAGCCTTCGGCAGCGCCCTGCTGGTCACGATCGTGAGCCACGCGGTTGTCCAGCCGCGCTGATCGTAGACGTCTCACTTAAAGCGAGAGTGCGAGCAGCGTGGCCTGCCGGATGGCGCGCTTGGCATCGAGCTCGGCTGCGATATCGGCGCCGCCGATCAGTTGCGCCTTGAGGCCTGCGGCCTGCAACGGCGCGAGCAGGTCGCGGCGCGGCTCCTGACCGGTGCAGAGCACCACGGTATCCACCGCGAGCGTCTGTGGTTGGTCTGCGATCGTGATGTGCAGTCCGGCATCATCGATCCGGTCATAGCGTACGCCGCCCAACATCTGCACGCGCTTCATCTTGAGCGCCGTGCGGTGGATCCAGCCGGTGGTCTTACCGAGCCCCGCACCGGGTTTTCCGGTTTTGCGCTGCAACAGCGTGATCTCGCGTGCGGGCGGTGCAGGCTGCGCACGCACGCCGGCCACGCCGCCGCGCGCGTCCGACGGATCGCCGACGCCCCACTCGCGTCGCCACGCATCTCGATCGAGCGCGGTCGAGGGGCCATCGTGCGCGAGGAACTCGGCGACATCGAAGCCGATGCCGCCCGCACCGATGATCGCGACGCGACGGCCTACGGACCGTGAACCGTTGAGCACTTCGAGATAGCTGACAACGCTCGGATGGTCCTGCCCTGGGATCTGCGGATCGCGTGGCAGCACACCGGTCGCGAGCAGCACTTCATCGAAGGAACCTGCGGCCAGTATGTCGGCCGTCGCGCGTGTGCCGAGCCGCAGCGTCACGCCGGTCTCGCGCAACCGTTCGCCGAAATAGCGCAGCGTCTCCTCGAACTCTTCCTTACCAGGGATAATCTTGGCGAGGTTGAACTGTCCGCCGATCGCGTCCGCAGCCTCGAACAGCGTCACCGCATGGCCGCGCTCGGCGAGCGTGGTGGCGGCGGCGAGCCCTGCCGGGCCTGCGCCGACCACGGCGATGCGGCGCGACACCGTCACGGGGCGAACCACGAGTTCGGTCTCATGACAGGCTCGCGGATTGACGAGGCAGGATGCCAGCTCGTTGGCGAAAGTGTGGTCGAGGCAGGCCTGATTGCAGGCGATGCAGGTGTTGATGCTCGCCGCGCGTCCGGTAGCGGCCTTGCGCACGAAGTCCGGGTCCGCGAGCAACGGCCGCGCCATGGACACAAAATCGGCATCGCCTGACGCGAGCACGGCTTCTGCGATCTCGGGCGTGTTGATGCGGTTGCTGGCACAGACCGGTATCGACACCTCGGCCTTCAGCTTGCGTGCGAGCCAGGTGAAGGCGGCGCGGGGCACGGAGGTCGCGATGGTGGGGATCCGCGCCTCGTGCCAACCGATGCCCGAATTGAGCATCGATGCACCGGCCCCCTCGATGGCACGGGCGAGTTGCGCGACCTCGGACCAGTCCTGTCCCTCCGGCACGAGGTCGATGAGCGAGATGCGGTAGATGAGGATGAAATCTTTGCCGACCGCCTCGCGTACCCGCGAGACGATCTCCACCGGCAGTTGCATACGCTGCTCGTAGGAGCCGCCCCAACGATCGTCGCGCTTGTTGGTGTGCGTCACCAAGAACTGGTTGATGAAGTACCCCTCGGAACCCATCACCTCGACGCCGTCGTACCCCGCCTCGCGCGCGAGCGTCGCGCAGCGCACGAAGGCGCGGATCTGGCGCTCGACCCCCGCGGCACTCAACGCGCGGGGCGTGAAAGGCGTGATGGGCGAGCGGATGCGCGAGGGCGCCACCAGCAGCGGCTGGTAGCCGTAGCGCCCGCTGTGGAGGATCTGCAGCGCGATGCGGCCGCCTTCGCGGTGCACGGCCTCGGTGATCACGCGGTGATCGCGCGCCGCGCGATGCGTGGCGAGCCGCGATCCGAAGGGCGAGAGCCAGCCCTCGATGTTCGGCGCGAACCCGCCCGTGACCATGAGCCCCACACCGCCCCGCGCACGCTCGGCGAAATAGGCCGCAAGACGCGGGAAGTGCGCGACTTTGTCCTCGAGCCCGGTGTGCATGGAGCCCATCAGCACGCGGTTGGGCAGCGTCACGCCGGCAAGGGTGATGGGCGAAAACAGGTGTGGGTAGGACATTCCGGTCTCCAGCAGCGGACAGCCCGCAGAGGATACCCTGAGGCGTACGCGCCCGCCGCATCGGACCATGCCACTTGACCGCAGGCGGACATGTGGTTTTACTCGGACTCCTTTAGGACCGCAGGAGGCCGCATACGATGTTCTCGCACGTCATGATCGGAACCAACGACCTCGAGCGCGCCAAGCGCTTCTACGACGCGCTGCTCGGCACGCTCGGCGTCAAGCCCGCCATGGTCGATGGCAATCGCATCTTCTATCGTTCCCCGACCGGCGTGCTCTCGATCTCGCTGCCAATCGATGGCCAGCCTGCGACCGCCGCGAACGGCGCGACGCTCGGCTTCACCGCAAGCTCGCCTGAGCAAGCGCAGGCTTGGCATGCGGCGGGCCTCGCCGCGGGCGGCACCACCATCGAGGATCCACCGGGCATCCGCGAGGGCAAGGGCATGAAGCTCTATCTCGCCTACCTCCGGGACCCTGACGGCAACAAGCTCTGTGCGCTCCACCGGATGTAAGCGTCGTCGCGGGGGCGTCGTTGCCACGCTGTTGGCAGCGACACTCCTGTTGACGACGGGCGCTGCCGCGCCGTCGCCTACGCCTGCACCCTCGGCCACGCTGACGCCGCTGCAGGCGAAGGCGCGCGAGATCTTCGAGCGAGTCATCGCCTTTAAGAGCATCGCGCCCGGCTACGAGACACCGCAACTGGTCGACTACCTCGCAGGCGAGCTCCGCACGGCAGGCTTCGCTGAGCAGGACATGCTGCTCGGACGCCTGGACGAGACGGCCTATCTGGTCGTGCGCTACCGCGGCCAGCCGCCGATGGGTACAACCGCGCGCAAGCCGATCCTCTTGCTCTCGCATCTCGATGTGGTCCCAGCGCTCAAAGAACACTGGAAGCGCGATCCGTTCAAGCTCGAGGAGGCGAACGGCTTCTTCTACGGCCGTGGCACCCTCGATGTGAAGAACGGCGTCGCCACGCTGGTGGCGCTGTTCGCGCGCCTGAAGCAGGAAGGCTTCGTGCCGACGCGCGATCTCGTGATGGTGCTGACCGGCGATGAAGAGACGACCGGCGCCACCGCCCGCAAGCTCATCGACGAGCACCGCGACTGGGTGGACGCCGAATATGCGCTCAACACCGACTCGGGCGGCGGCACGCTCGACAAGGACGGCAAGGCGCTGTCCTACAACATTCAGACCGCCGAGAAGACCTACGCCAGCTACAAGGTGAGCGCCTTCAACGCGGGTGGCCACAGCTCGCAGCCACGCGCCGACAACGCGATCTACGAGCTCGCCGATGCGCTCAAGGCCGTGCAGGCGCACCGCTTCCCGGTGGAGTGGTCGGAGACCACGATCGGCTACTTCAAGGCGATGGGCGCCACCACCGCAGGACCGCTCGGCGCGGCGATGCGCGCCTTCGCCGCTGATCCGCGCGATGCGGCGGCGGCCGAGGAGCTCTGGAAGCATCCCACCTATGTCGGTGCCACCCGCACCACCTGCGTCGCAACCCAACTGC
>CAMAQZ010000038.1 GCA_945860725.1 Klebsiella pneumoniae
GGCCATTGCCTCTACGATCTGGTGCACCGTTGGCGCGGCGGCCAGTTGCCGGCGGATATCGTGGGTGTCGTCTCGAACCACGAGGACATGCGCGAGTTCGCCGAATTCAACCGCCTGCCCTACCACTTCATGCCGGTGAACTCGGTCAACCGCGTCGCGCAGGAAGGGCAGATCCTGCAACTGATGCAGGACAGCGGCGCCGACCTGCTGGTGCTCGCGCGCTACATGCAGATCCTGACGCCCGCCTTCAGCGCTCGCATCGCCGGCCGCTGCATCAATATCCACCACTCCTTCTTGCCGAGCTTCAAGGGCGCCAAGCCCTATGCGCAGGCGCATGCGCGCGGCGTGAAGATCATCGGCGCCACGGCGCACTACGTGACCGATGACCTCGACGAAGGCCCGATCATCGAGCAGTCGGTCGAGCGCGTGACGCACGCGCATTCTCCCGCCGCGCTCGAGGCGATCGGCCGCGGCATCGAGAGTGCGGTGTTGTCGCGCGCGGTCACCTGGCATCTGGAGCACCGCGTGGTGCTCAACGACAACAAGACCGTCGTCTTTAACTGACCTCGAGCCGCGTCACAGCACGCCAACCCCGGGTGAGCACGGCGCCGCGCTGCGCACGCGCGCCCAAGAATTCTTTGATCTCGGCCGCCGAGTACTCGCGGCTGCGTTCGCCGTTCCAGACCAGCAGCTTGCCGCCGGGCGGCACCACCGCGATGCCCGCCACCACCTCAGAACGCTCCTTGGCGAGCGCAGCCGGGATGTTGAAGAGCTTGTTGCCCTTGCCGCGCGGCATATCCGGCACTTCGGCCACGGGGAACACGAGCAGACGGCCATTCTCTCCGTCGCTATCGACGACTGCGATGCACAGCAGCCCCTTCGGGTCGGTGACCGGCACCGGCGGCAACGCCAATGCGCCCTCCGGGACGTTGAGCACGGTCTTGCCGGCCTTGCGGTCGCTGATCAGGTCCTCGAGGCGCGCGACGAAACCATAGGCGGCGTCGGAGGCGAGCAACCAACGGCTCGCCGGCTCGCCCATCATCATGCCGGTGAACTTCGCACCATCCGGCGGATTGAGCCGCCCCGCGAGCGGCTCACCGAGCCCACGCGCCGAGGGCAGCGTGTGCGCCGGCAGGCTGTAGCTGCGCCCGGTGGAGTCGAAGAACGTGGCGAGCTGCAGCGACTGGCCGCGGGCGACGGCCTGGAAGACATCCCCCGCTTTGTATTGCAGCGAATGCGGGTCGATCTCGTGGCCCTTGGCAGCGCGCACCCACCCACCGGAGGAGAGCACGACAGTGACCGGTTCGTTGGCGATAAGTGAGGTCTCGTCGATGGCCTGAGCGGCCTCGCGCTCGACGATCTTCGATCGGCGTGCATCGCCGAATCGTTCGGCATCGGCCGCCAACTCGGTACCGACCAGCTTGCGCAGCACGGATTCGCTGCCGAGCACCGACTGCAACTGGTCGCGCTCGGTGGCGAGTTCGGCCTGCTCGCCCCGGATCTTCATCTCTTCGAGCTTGGCGAGGTGGCGCAGCTTGGTCTCGAGGATGGCATCCGCCTGGATCTCGCTCAACGAGAAACGCTTCATCAGCACCGGCTGCGGCTCGTCCTCGCGACGGATGATGCGGATCACCTCGTCGAGGTTCAGGAAGGCCGCCAGCAGTCCGTCGAGGATATGCAGCCGACGCTCGACCTTGTCGAGCCGCCACTCGAGGCGGCGCCGTACCGTCGCGATGCGGAATTCCAGCCACTGCGAGAGGATGTCGCGCAGACCCATGACGCGCGGCCGACCATCGAGGCCGATCACATTGAGGTTGACGCGATAGTTCCGCTCGAGGTCGGTGGTGGCGAAAAGATGCGCCATCAGCTGCTCGACATCGACCTTGCGGCCTTTGGGGATGATGACGAGTCGGGTCGGGTTCTCGTGGTCGGACTCATCGCGCAGGTCGTCGACCATCGGCAGTTTCTTGGCGCGCATCTGCTCGGCGATCTGCTCGAGGACCTTGGAACCGCTGGCCTGCCACGGCATCGTTTCGATGACGATGTGATCGTCCTCCATGCGGTAAGTGGCGCGGGCGCGGAAACTGCCGGTGCCGTTGTCGTAGATCGCCGCGATCTCGGCGCGCGGCGTGATGATCTCGGCGCCGGTGGGCAGGTCCGGTCCCTTCACGAACTTCATGAGCGCACGCGATGAGGCGTCCGGTTCGTTGAGCAGGTGGATGCAGGCCGCGGCGACTTCGCGCAGGTTGTGCGGCGGGATGTCCGTCGCCATACCGACCGCGATGCCGGTCGTACCGTTGAGCAGCACGTTCGGCAGACGCGCAGGCAGCACCGTGGGCTCCTCGAGCGTGCCGTCGAAGTTCGGTTGCCAATCGACCGTGCCGTCGCCCAACTCGCGCAGCAGCACTTCAGCGTAGCGCGTGAGCTTGGATTCGGTATAGCGCATCGCAGCGAAGGACTTGGGATCGTCCTGCGAACCCCAGTTCCCCTGACCGTCCACCACTGGATAACGGTAGGCGAAGGGCTGCGCCATCAGCACCATGGCCTCGTAACAGGCCGAATCGCCGTGCGGATGGAACTTGCCGATCACATCGCCGACGGTACGGGCGGATTTTTTGTGTTTGGAGACGGCCGACAAGCCGAGCTCGCTCATGGCGTAGATGATGCGCCGTTGCACTGGCTTCAGGCCGTCGCCGATCGCCGGCAGCGCGCGATCGAGGATCACGTACATCGAGTACTCGAGGTACGCCTTTTCGGTGAAAGTGCGCAGCGGCTGCCGCTCGATACCCTCGAAAGCAGGTCCCTGTCCGCTCATCAGACGATCACCTGCGCGAGGTTGCCTTTTTCTTCGAGCCACTCGCGCCGGTCTGCGGCGCGTTTTTTGGCGAGCAGCATGTCCATCAGGCTGTCCGCCTGATCGGCGGGATCGAGCGTCAGCTGCACCAAACGTCGTGTGCGCGGATCCATGGTGGTCTCGCGCAGCTGCGAGGGGTTCATCTCGCCGAGACCCTTGAAGCGCGTGACCTGCGGCTTGGCGCGCACCTTCTCGGCTTCGAGGCGGTGCAGGAAGACATCACGCTCGGCGGCATCGAGGGCGTAGAACACCTGCTTGCCGGCATCGATGCGGTAGAGCGGCGGCATGGCGACAAACACATGGCCTTGCGCAACCAGCGGTCGGAAATGCCGCAGGAAAAGCGCGCACAGCAAGGTCGCGATGTGCTGACCGTCGGAATCCGCATCCGCGAGGATGCAGACCTTGTGGTAGCGCAGGCCGCGCACATCGGCCGCACCGGGGTCGACGCCGATCGCGATGCTGATGTTGTGCACTTCCTGCGAGGAGCCGATCTCGCCGGGCTCGAGCTCCCAAGTGTTCAGTATCTTGCCGCGCAGCGGCATGATGGCCTGGAACTCCTTGTCTCGCGCCTGCTTGGCGGAGCCGCCCGCCGAATCGCCTTCGACCAAAAACAGCTCGGAACGCGACGGGTCATCGCCCGCGCAATCGGCGAGCTTGCCGGGCAAGGGCGGGCCGCCGGAGATGCGCTTGCGCTGGACCTTCTGCGCAGCCTTCATCCGGTCTTGGGCGTTCTGGATGGCGAGCTGCGCGATGCGCTCGCCGGCATCCGGATGCTGCGCGAGCCACAGGCCGATGGCGTCTTTGGCGTAGCCTTCGACGAGCTGCGCTGCATCCCGCGAAGCGAGCCGTTCCTTGGTCTGGCCGACGAACTGCGGCTCGCGGATCTTCACCGACAGCACGAACCGTGCGCCGTCCCAGACATCTTCGGGCGAGAGCTTCACGCCGCGCGGCAGCAGGTTGCGGAACTCGCAGAACTCGCGCACCGCCGCTGCGGTGCCGCTGCGCAGACCGTTGACATGCGTACCGCCTTCAGGGGTCGGGATCAGGTTCACATAGCTCTCGGCGATGGCGTTCTCGATGCCAGGCGCCCAGCAGAGCGCGAACTCGACCGAATCGCTGTCCTGCTCGCGCTTGCCGGTGAGGGGCTCGGCGGGGATGCGTTGGGCGCTACCGAGCTCTTCGACGAGATAGGTGCCGAGATCGCCCGCAAAAAACCACTCGTCCTTCTCGCCGGTGGACTCCTGCGCGAAAGTGATGCGCAGCCCCGGGCAGAGCACAGCCTTCGCCTTCAGGGTATGGCGCAACTGCGGCACGGAGAACTTGTCGGTGTCGAAGAACTTCACTTCCGGCCAGAAACGCACCGTGGTGCCGGTGGTGCGCGGGGCGACGCTGCCGATCACGGCGAGCGGCGAGACGAGCTTGCCGGACTGGAAGCCGATCGCGTGCTCTTTACCGCCGCGCCGCACCCGGCAATCGAGGCGGCTCGAGAGCGCGTTCACCACCGACACGCCGACGCCATGCAGGCCGCCCGAGAAGCCATAGCTCGCCCCGTCGAACTTACCGCCGGCGTGCAGCCGCGTGAGGATCAGTTCGACGCCGCTGACCTTCTCTTTTGGATGGATGTCGACGGGCATGCCGCGGCCATCGTCGGCGACTTCCACCGAGCCGTCGCGGAACAAGGTGACATCGATGCGACTGGCGTGACCCGCCAGTGCTTCGTCGACGCTGTTGTCGATGACTTCGTGCGCGAGGTGGTTGGGCCGCGAGGTGTCGGTGTACATCCCCGGCCGGCGCCGCACCGGATCGAGACCGGAGAGCACCTCGATCGCGGAGGCATCGTAGTCTTTCGCCATCGTTACATTATACCGCGCGCGGCTCCCGCGCGCTGTCCGTCAGGCAAGATCGGCGAACAGCGACTCACGCAGCGCGGTCGGCAGAGAATCCTCCGAGTGCGCATAGTTCGCATGATCGATGCCCGCCAAGAGATGTGCGCCGCCGCGCAATGCGGCGACCATGGCATCGGTCAGCTCAAAACGCAGGAAGTGCACGGCGGAGGTCTTCTCCTCGTTCTCTCGCTCCAGGTCTTCATCGGCGATGGCGAACACCCGCGAGAAGTCTGCGACCTGCACCCAGCAACGATCCTCGATGCCCTTGAGACGCGCGAGCGCTGCGGGACGCGTGGCCGGATCCGGGTACTCGATCAAAAGCGTGACCTTCCAGTTGCGGCCGTCCGGGATCAGCGGGTTGTAGGCTTCGAGCTCCTCGACGATGCCCTCGGGCTCGAAGATCTTTTCGGTACGCAGGATCTCCTGCACCTGATATTGGATGGTGAGACGGTCTTCAAAGAGCCACGAGGTGTTCGGGCCTACACTGAGCTTGCGTACCTTTTTATGGGCCATGACACGCGTGCGGAACTCCGTGCGCTCACGGGCATAGCGCTCGAGGGTCATCAGGTCGGCGGGGGTGAGCTTCTGCATGTTCAGATTCCGTAAGCCTGCCGGAGCAGCTTCAAGGGGTGGGTCGGTTCTTTCGGCTCAGGCAGACCGGTCTCGATCTGGTGGCCGGCCATGGGGCAGTCGGAGGTGTAGTGGTCAGGGGCCGCCTTGGCGACGCGGTTCATGACCGGCTTGCCGATCTTCACCGACGCGGCGCGGAACTCCTTCTTCACGGCATAGGTGCCGTTATGGCCTGAGCAGCGCTCGATGACATCGATCGTGGTGCCGGGGACGAGCTGCAGCACATCGCGAGTCTTGAGCCCGATGTTCTGCACGCGCAAGTGGCAAGGCACGTGATAACTCACCTTGCCGAGCGTGCCACCCTCGAAGTCGGTGCGCAGCAGCCCTGCTTTGTGGCGCAGCATGAGATATTCGAAGGGATCAAAGATACGGGCTTTCACAGCCTGTACCGCGGTGTCCTCGGGGAACATCAGCGGCAGCTCCTGCTTGAACATCAGCACGCAGGACGGGATCGGCGCGACGATGTCGTAACCCTCGTCGATCGCCTGCTTGAGCGCCGGGATGTTGGTCTCTTTGTGGCGCGCGACGCCCTCGAGATCGCCGAGCTCGAGCTTCGGCATACCGCAGCATTTCTCCTGCGAGACGATCTTCACCGGGATGCCGTTGTGCTCGAACACCTCGACGAGGTCGATGTTGAGGTCCGGCTCGTTGCGGTTGCCGTAGCAGGTGGTAAAGAGCACCACCTTGCCGCGGGTCTCGGCGGTCGGCGTCGCCGGCGCCGCGAGCTCGCGTCCGGCGAGCTGCTTGCGGGCGCTGTTGGAGTGGTAGTCGGGCACCGGCGCGTCGACCGCGACGCCGAGCGTGGCATCGAGCAGTTTGCGGCCGATCTCGGTCTTGTTGATGGCATTGACGGCCTGCGCAACGACCGGGATGCCGGCGATCGAGCCGACCACATCGGTGGACGCGAGGATCTTGTCGCGGAAGCGCACTTCGCCCTTCTTGGCCTTCACGGCCTTGGCGCGCAGCATCAGATGCGGGAAATCGAGGTTCCAGGGGTGCGGTGGCACATACGGGCACTTCGTCATGTAGCACATGTCACAGAGGTAACAGTGGTCTACGACATCCCAGTAGGCCTTCTTCTCGACGGTATCGACCTCGCCAGACGGTGCGGCATCGATCGTGTCGAACAAAGTGGGGAAGGCGTTGCAGAGCGAAAAGCAACGGCGGCAGCCGTGGCAGATGTCGAACGCACGCTCTAATTCTTTGTCGAGCGCGGCCTCGTCGTAGAACGACGGGTCCCGCCAAGCGAGCGGGTGGCGGGTCGGCGCATCCAGCGATCCTTCGTGGCCGGCCGGGATGTGGCTTTGGCTCATTCTTCCCTCTGCATGGGGTCGAGCGTAGAACGGAGAAGACGACGGCGGTGCCGCAACCCGTGCAGGCTGCGGCACCGCGCCGTGAAGCCGTTTAGATGGACTCCAGCGCCTTCGTGAAGCGGTTGGCGTGCGAGCGCTCGGCCTTGGCCAGGGTCTCGAACCAATCCGCGATCTCGTCGAAGCCCTCGTCGCGGGCCTGCTTGGCCATGCCCGGGTACATGTCGGTGTACTCGTGGGTCTCACCGGCGATCGATGCCTGCAGGTTCAGCTTGGTGTTGCCGATCGGCAGACCCGTGGCCGGATCACCCGACGCCTCGAGGTACTCGAGGTGACCGTGGGCGTGGCCGGTCTCGCCTTCCGCCGTCGAGCGGAACACCGCCGAGACGTCGTTGAGGCCTTCGACATCGGCCTTGGCTGCGAAATAGAGGTATCGACGGTTGGCCTGGGATTCACCGGCGAACGCGTCCTTGAGGTTCTTCTCGGTATTGCTGCCTTTAAGTTGCACAGTCACTCTCCTTGGGTTGGTCGACCTGGGGCCGGAATTAGACTAGGTCTAACGGGGAGCGGTATTATGCCGTGGATGGGCGCAGCGTCAACCCACACTCGCCGCACTCGCCGCGGGTTTGTTCGCTGTTGTATAAGTCAAGGCATGACCCGCAGCAAACGCCCCCCCGATTTCGAAAGATCCCTGACTGAACTCGAGACCTTGGTCGAGCGACTGGAGGGCGGCGAGCTGCCGCTCGAGGAGTCCCTCAAGGCCTTCGAGCGTGGTGTCGCATTGACCCGCGAGTGCCAAGTCGCCCTCGAGGCCGCGCAGGCCCGGGTGGACATCCTGCTCAAACGGGACGGGGAAGTGCTCGCTCGCCCCTTCGACGACGAGGCTGAGGGTGAGCCGGAGCTCGACGGCGACCACAGCCCCGCCTGATGAGCGCCGTGGGCAACGACTGGCCTGCGCGCATCGAAACGGTGCTCGAGCGTGCGCTGCAGCTGCCCGAGGCGGGGTCGGCGCGGCTGCGGGAGGCCATGCGCTATAGCGTGCTCGGCGGCGGCAAACGCCTGCGGCCCACGCTGGTCTACGCAACCGGCACGGCGCTCGGCGCCCCGCCCGAATCGCTCGATGATCCGGCCGCCGCGGTCGAACTGATCCATGTCTACAGTCTCGTGCACGACGATCTGCCGGCGATGGACGACGACGATCTGCGTCGCGGGCGACCTTCCTGCCACCGCGCCTTCGACGAAGCCACCGCCATCTTGGCGGGTGACGCCCTGCAGGCGCTCGCGTTCGAGTTGCTCGCTGCAGCCCCTCATGACGGCGCGGAGGCCCTGCGCCGCCTGACGATGTCGCGGTTGTTGGCACAGGGCATCGGCACCTTCGGCATGGCAGGCGGCCAGGCGATCGACCTCGAGTCGGTGGGGCATCATCTCGACCTGCAAGCATTGCAGATCATGCACCGTCTGAAGACCGGCGCGCTGATCGAGACCAGCGTGTTGATGGGCGCAGCGGCGGCCGGTGAACTCGACGGACCGGTGTGCGCAGCCTTGCGTGAGTACGGCGCTGCGATCGGTCTCGCCTTCCAGATCCAGGACGACATCCTCGATGTCACCGGCACCACGGCCTCGATCGGCAAGGTCGCCGGCGCCGATGCAGCGCACGCCAAACCGACCTACACCAGCCTGATGGGACTCGAGGGTGCGCGGGCGGCCGCGGCAGCGCAGCATGCACGGGCTCGGTCGGCGATCGCCTCGCTCGGTCGCTCAGGCGCCGAACTCGCCCGGATCGCCGACTTCGTCGTCGGCCGTTCGAGTTGATGCATCGCGACCGCTGACCGTCTGCTTTTTTTGTAATATTCACCCATGAACGCTTCCGCGTCCCGCTGGCCCCTGCTGTCGCGCATCGACTCCCCTCAGGATCTGCGTGCGCTCGCCGCGAGCGAGCTGGGTGCGGTCTGCGCCGAATTGCGTGACTACCTGATCCACACCGTCGCGACGCGGGGCGGCCACTTTGCCGCAGGACTCGGGACGGTCGAGCTCGCCGTGGCCTTGCATCATGTCTTCGACACCCCGGAGGACCGGCTGGTCTGGGACGTCGGCCATCAGGCTTACCCGCACAAAGTACTGACCGGTCGCCGCGACCGCTTGGGGACGATCAAGCAGAAAGACGGCCTGGCGCCGTTCCCCACCCGCGCCGAGAGCCCCTACGACACCTTCGGCGTCGGTCACTCGAGCACCTCGATCAGCGCGGCGCTCGGCATGGCGGTCGCCGCACAACAGCAGGGCTCGGCGCGGCGCGTCGTCGCGGTGATCGGCGATGGCGCGATGACCGCCGGTCAGGCCTTCGAGGCGCTCAATAACGCCGGTGCGCTCAAGGCGGACCTGCTGGTGGTGCTCAACGACAACGATATGTCGATCTCGGAGAACGTCGGCGCTCTGTCCAACTATCTCGCCCGCATCCTCTCCAGCCGCAAGTACGCGGCGTTGCGCGAGACCGGCAAAAAGGCGCTGCGCCGCATGCCGAACGCTTGGGAGCTCGCGCGCCGATCCGAGGCCTACATGAAAGGCATGGTGCTGCCGGGCGGCCTGTTCGAGGAGCTCGGGTTCAACTATATCGGGCCGATCGACGGTCACGACATCGGCGCACTGGTCACGACGCTGCGCAACCAGCGCCTGCTCAAGGGTCCACAGTTCCTGCACGTGGTGACGCGCAAGGGCAAGGGCTACGCGCCGGCCGAAGCCGACCCCATCACCTGGCACGGCCCCGGTGCCTTTGACCCGGCAAGCGGCACGATCTTCAAGGAAAAATCCGCGGGACCAACCTTCTCGCAGGTCTTCGGTGATTGGCTCTGTGATATGGCCGCCCAAGACCCGAAGATCGTCGCGATCACGCCGGCGATGCGCGAGGGCTCCGGCCTCGTCGAGTTCTCGCGGCGTTTCCCGGAACGCTACTTCGATGTCGCGATCGCCGAACAACACGCCGTCACTTTCGCTGCAGGTCTCGCCTGCGAGGGCTTGAAGCCGGTGGTCGCGATCTACTCAACCTTCCTCCAGCGCGCCTACGACCAGCTCGTGCACGATGTCGCCGTGCAGAATCTGCCGGTGGTGTTCGCGATCGATCGCGCCGGTCTCGTCGGCAGCGACGGCGCCACCCATCAAGGTGCCTACGACATCTCCTTCCTGCGCTGCATCCCGAACATGGTGCTCATGGCGCCCGCCGACGAGGATGAGTGCCGCCAGATGCTCTACACCGGCACCACGCTCAGCGGCCCCTCGGCCGTGCGCTATCCGCGCGGCGTGGGCGATGGCACGCCGCCCGTCGCGCAGATGTCGGCGCTGCCGGTCGGCCGAGGCGTGATCCGTCGCGAAGGCGGCAGCGGGCTCGCGCTCTTGGTGTTCGGGACGCTGCTCAGCCCCGCGCTCAAGCTCGCCGAACGGCTCGATGCCACGGTGGTCAATATGCGCTTCATCAAGCCGCTCGACCTCGATCTGCTGCTGGCGATCGCTGCCCGCCATAGCGCGCTCGTCACCCTCGAGGAGAACGCGGTGGCCGGTGGCGCCGGTGCGGCGATCGCCGAGGCCTTGGCTGCTGCAGGGGTGATGATCCCGCTGCAATTGATCGGCATCCCGGACGCATTCATCGAACATGGCAGCCGCAACGACTGTCTCGTGGCCGCCGGTCTCGACCCGGTCGGGCTCGCCCGCCGTATCGAACCTTGGTGGCAGGATCTGCGCGGCACGCCGCGCCGTGTCGCTGCACAATAGACGCTGAGCAATTAGGAGCATCGCCTTGACGCCCCCTCCCCCGCCTGCCGACACCGGCGCGGCACGCACTGCGATGGATGATGTCCAATCGCGCCAAGACGAGCGTCGGCTCGCCATCGACAAGGTCGGCATCCGCGGCCTCGCGCATCCGGTGCAGGTGCACGACCGCTCGCAAGCCCTGCAGCACACGATCGCGCACTTCAGCATGGCGGTCGCCCTGCCGCAGCACCTCAAGGGCACGCACATGTCGCGCTTCATCGAGATCCTCCATCGCGAGCGCGTGATCGGGGTGACGACGCTCGGCGGGCTTTTGCAGGACACGATCGACAAGC
This sequence comes from Klebsiella pneumoniae, assembly GCA_945860725.1. Lineage (GTDB taxonomy): Bacteria > Pseudomonadota > Gammaproteobacteria > Steroidobacterales > Steroidobacteraceae > UBA964. The sequence goes on from CAMAQZ010000038.1 coordinate 10,772, forward strand.
TCGAGGCCGATGCCGCCCATATCGACATCGAGTTCCCGTTGTTCGTGATGAAGCGTGCACCGGTGTCCGGCGTGCAGAGTCTGATGGACTACCGCACCACGCTCAGCGGCGTGCGGCGCGGCGATCAGGAGACCCTCTCGGTGCGGGTGGTGGTGCCCGTCACCAGCCTCTGCCCCTGCAGCAAGAAGATCTCGGAGCGCGGTGCGCACAACCAGCGCTCCCATGTGACGATCACGGCGCGGCTGCGCGCAGCCGTATGGATCGAGGAATTGATCGATATCGTTGAGGCCGAGGCCTCGAGCGAGCTCTATGGGATCCTGAAGCGCCCGGATGAGAAGTTCGTCACCGAACGCGCCTATGACAACCCGAAGTTCGTTGAGGATCTGGTCCGTGATGTGGCGCTGCGCCTCGACCGTGAGCCGCGCATCGCGGCCTACGTGGTGGAGGTGGAGAACTTCGAGTCCATCCACAACCACTCCGCCTACGCGCTGATTGAGCGCGACAAGGACACTAACGCTCAGCCGGCGAAGTGATCGAAGCCCGCATGCGCTGCTGCGCGCGTGCGACCGCCCTCGAGCAGCGTCACGCCTGACCCGGCGCGCATCTCGCCGATGCGCGTCACATCCGGCAACGCCGTCACGGCCGCAATGCGCGCTTGGGGCACCGTGAACAACAGCTCGTAATCGTCACCCCCGTGCAGCGCATACGGCTGCGATGCCACGGCGTCGAGCGCCGCGAGCCGCGGCAAGGCGTCGACCTCGAGCAAGGCCGCACAGCCGCTCGCCGCCGCCAACTTCGCCAGATCGCCGAGCAGTCCGTCCGAGAGGTCGATGCAGGCGCTCGCGAGGGGCAGCAGGGCCTGGCCCAACGCCACGCGCGGCTGCGGGAAAAGGAAACGCGCCTCGAGGACGCGGCGCTCTGCGGCCGGCAGATCAGCGAGCCCTTGCGCCATGATCGAGGCGAGCCCCGCCGCGGCTTCGCCTGGCCGACCGGAGACGAACAAGGCATCGCCCGGACGGGCGCCGCTGCGGCGCAAGCCCTGCCCCGCTGCGACGCCGCCCATCACCTGCACACCGAGCGTGAGCGGCCCGCGCGTGGTGTCACCACCGACCAGCGCGACGCCATGCTCGTTTGCCAGATCGCCGAATCCTGCCGCGAACGCCGCAAGCCATGCGGGATCCACGGCGGGCAAGGTCAACGACAAGAGCGCCCATCTCGGCACACCGCCCATCGCGGCGATGTCGCTGAGGTTGACGGCGAGCGCGCGGTGGCCGATGGACCGCGGGTCGCTGCCGTGGGGGAAGTGCACGCCCTCGACGAGGGTGTCGCTGACCGCGATCAGATCATCGCCAGGCGGTGTCCTAAGCAACGCGCCGTCGTCGCCGACCCCGAGCCGCACATCGTCGCGGTCCGCGCCGCAGGCGCGGAAGAAGCGGTCGATGAGCTGGAACTCGCCGAGCGGCATATCCGCTGGCTCAGTGCTCGTGCGGACGCAATTCGCGCGCCGCGCGGTCGAGCACGGCGTTGACGAACTTATGGCCATCGGTCGCACCGAAACGCTTGGTGAGCCGTACACCTTCGCTGACCACCACGCGACGCGGCACCTCCAGACGCTCGCGCAGTTCATGGAGCCCGATCAGCAGCACGGCATGCTCGACCGGATCGAGCAGTGCAGGCGTACGATCGGTCCAGCCGGCGAGCTGCGCATCGAGCGCCTCGCGTGCGCCGCACACGCCACGCACCAGCACCTCGAAATACGCGCGGTCGGCGCGGGCCATGTCCGGATCGTCTGCGAACTCGCTGACGAGATCCTGCCACGGACCCTCGTTGAGCTGCACGCGATAGATCGCCTGTAGGGCGAGCTTGCGCGCGCTGGCACGGGCGGCGGAGCCCGGGTCGCGCACGGCGGCACCCGCGGCACGACGTTTGGGGGCGCGGGTCGGTGCGCCCTCGGCGGGTCGGTCGTCGTCCGACCGCTCTTCATCGAGCGAAGGCTTGTCAGGTGCCATGTCAGATGCCCCGTCGGATCGCAGCGAGCGTATGGGCCATGCTGATGGCGGCAGCCACCGCCTCGCCGCCCTTGTCGAGCCGCGCCGCGTCAGCGCGCTCCTCGGCTTGGGGCACAGAATCCACGGTCAGCACGCCGAAGATCACCGGCACCGCCGTCTCGAGACCGGCCTGCATCAGGCCACGCGCGCTCTCAGCACAGACGAAATCGAAGTGTGGCGTATCCCCGCGTATCACGCAGCCGAGCGCCACCACCGCATGATAGCGGCCGGTCCGGGCCGCCTCGCGGCAGGCGAGCGGCAACTCGAACGCCCCAGGCACACGATGCGCAACGAACGCCGCAGGTAAGCCGCCCGCCCGCACCCAAGCCGCGCGCGCGGCGTCGAGCATCGGCTCGACGAAGGCTGAGTTGAACTCGGCAGCTAACACCGCGATGCGCAGATCGCTCGCATCGAGCCCGCTCCCGGCGGGTCCCACCGCGCTGCTGACCGGTTCAAGGCGCATCGACGGACTCCGTACCCGGCGCGATGTATTCGTCGACCTCGAGACCGAAAGCGGCGAGGCCAAACATCTGTTTGGGCGAGGACAACACGCGCATGCGGCGCAAGCCGAGGTCGCGGAGGATCTGCGCGCCGATGCCGTAGGTGCGCCACACCGGGGCGACTGCGTTGGCGTCAGCACCGTCCTCGCCGACCGGCGCCTCGAGCACCGCATCGGCGAGGTCGCGCGGCGATTCGGCACCCCGCAGCAGCACGACCACACCGGAGCCGTCCTCGGCGACACGCCGTAGCGCGGCATCGAGCGTCCAGCGCGGCGTCGGCTCGATCACGCCCACGAGGTCGCGCAGCGTCCCAGGCAAGTGCACCCGAACAAGCGGCGCCACGCCATCGCGACCACGGCTTTCGAGATCGCCCTTCACCAAGGCGAGGTGCACATCGCGATGCACATGGTCCTGATAGGCGATCAAGCGGAATGCACCATGCGCGGTCGTGATGCTGCGCTCGGCGATGCGCTCAACGGAGCGCTCGGCCCGCAAGCGGTGCCGGATGAGATCGGCGATGGTACCGATGCGCAGTCCGTGCTGACGCGCAAAACGCAGCAGCTCGGGCTGACGGGCCATCGTCCCGTCATCGCTCATGATCTCGACGATGACGGCGGCCGCCTCGAAGCCCGCGAGTCGGGCGAGATCACAGCCCGCCTCGGTGTGCCCGGCGCGTGTCAGCACGCCGCCCGGCTGCGCCATCAGCGGAAAGATGTGCCCCGGTTGGCGCAGGTGCTCGGGTCGTGCGCCCTCGGCCACCGCCGTGCGCACGGTGTGCGCCCGGTCGTGGGCGGAGATACCGGTCGTCACGCCCTCGGCCGCCTCGATGGAGAGCGTGAAGTTGGTCCGGTGGTCGCGGTCGGTGTCGCTCACCATGAGCGGCAGGCGCAGCTGCCGACAGCGCTCAGGGGTGAGCGTGAGACAGATCAGCCCGCGGCCGAAGCGCGCCATGAAGTTGATGTCCTCGGGTCGCACCTTGGCCGCGGCCATCAAGAGATCGCCCTCGTTCTCGCGGTCTTCATCGTCGAGGATCACGACCATACGACCTGCAGCCAGATCAGCGAGGATGTCTTCGATGCGGTCGAAGTCGCTGGCAGGCGCGCCGCCCGCCACGTTGCCGGTGCCACCCACGCTGCGCAAGCTCATGCTGTCTCTCCTGCGCCCGCGAGGCGCTCCACATAACGCGCGATCTGATCGACCTCGATGTTCACGGCACGGCCGGGCACGGCGCTGCCGAGCGTCGTGGCCTCGAAGGTGTGCGGGATGATGTTGACGCCGAACTCGCGGCCCTCGACCTCGTTGACAGTGAGGCTGATGCCGTCGATCGCGATCGAGCCCTTGCGCGCCACATAACGCGCGAGCGCGGCGGGCACCTCGAAGCGCATGCGCCAGGAGCGGGCGTCTTCTGCGAACGCGAGCAATCGGCCGATGCCGTCCACATGACCCGACATCAGGTGCCCGCCGAGCGGATCGCCGATACGCAGCGCAGGCTCGAGGTTCACCGGCGACCCCTCGCCCAGGGCACCGAGGGTGGTGAGCGACAGCGTCTCGTTGGAGACATCAGCGCTGAAGGCGCCAGCGCCCACTTCTACCACCGTCAGACAGACCCCGCTCACGGCGATGCTGTCACCGATGCGCACGCCCTCGAGCGGCAGGCGGGCGACGCCGATGCGCAACCGCATGTCACCGCCGCGCGGTTCGCGCGCGGTGAGTCGACCGACGTCCTGCACGATACCGGTGAACACGCCCATCCTCTCCTTAGAAAAAAGTTGACGACCGATCGATGCGGGGACGACTTCAGCCGCCCGGGCGCAGCATGATACGGACATCCGGCCCGATCTGGCGCAAGTCCTGCACCCGCCAAGCCGCCGCATCCGCGAGCCGTGCAAGCGGCGGTAACCGGGCGAGCGGTCGGGCGTCGGGGCCGAGCAATCGCGGCGCGAGATAGACGACGAGCTCATCGACGAGCGCTGCCTCGAGCAGTGCCCCGGCAAGCGTCGGCCCGGCTTCCACCCAGGCTTCGTTGAGCCCCTCGCCGCCCATCCAGGCGAGCGCCTCAGGCAAGGACAACCGTCCTGCCGCATCGGTGCCCAAGGGGACGATACGGCCGGGGGCGGGCGTCGCGGGGTCTCCTCGCGCGCCTTCCGCGGCCAAACGCACCACCTCGCCTTCGGCCGCGAACACCCGCGCCGACGCCGGGATGCGCAGCCGCGCATCGAGCAACACGCGCAGCGGCGTCCGTGGCGCAAGGTCGGCAGCGCCCACGACCGATCCGATGACCTCGGACCCTGCCCTCAGTGAAGACCCGTTGGACGGGCGCGCAGTGAGTTCGGGATCGTCGGCGAGCACGGTGGCGGCGGTGCTGAGGATCGCGGCGCTCTCGGCGCGCCACGCATGCACATCGGCGCGGGCGGCCTCACCGGTGATCCAGCGGCTCTCCCCGGACTCGAGCGCGGTGCGCCCATCGAGGCTCGCAGCGAGCTTCAGGCGCAGCCATGGACGACCCCGGCGCATGCGGCTGAAGAACCCGAGGTTGAGCGCCTCACCCTCGGCGGCCATCAGTCCGGTCAACACCTCGATGCCAGCGGCGCGCAGCCGCGCTGCGCCCGAACCATCGACCTCGGGGTTCGGGTCACCGCTCGCATAGACCACGCGCTGTACGCCCGCGGCGATCAGGGCGTCCGTGCAGGGGGGTGTCCGACCGTGATGGTTGCAGGGTTCGAGGGTGACAAAGGCCGTGGCACCGCGAGCGGCCTCACCCGCTGCACGCAGCGCGAACACCTCGGCGTGCGGACCGCCGGCGCGTTGGTGCCAGCCCTCCCCGACGACACGCTCGCCTTGGACGATGACGCAGCCGACCCGCGGGTTCGGCTGCGTGCTGCGACAACCGAGGGCGGCGAGTTCGAGCGCGCGCGTCATCGCTCGACGATCGAAGGGAGTACCCGTCATGGGCGGGCGCTAGTGGCTGCGGCGCGGCGGCTTGCCGACGACGGGCGCCGCGCCTTTCGGGGTCGCCTTGCCGGCGGGATCGGCCTCACCGCCGAGCAAGGACAACTGACCGGCGAGCGGCTCACGCCGCCGGCGCGTACGCAGCTTATCGACCTCGTCGCGGAACGCCTCGATGTCCTGGAAGCTGCGGTACACCGAGGCGAAGCGCACATAGGCGACTTCGTCGAGGTGGCGCAGTTCTTCCATCACGAACTCGCCGACCTGGCGCGAAGCCACCTCGCGCTCACCGAGCGCTCGCAAGCGGTGGGCGATACGCTCGATGGCGGCTTCGATCTTCTCCTGTTCGACCGGACGCTTCTGCAGCGCGCGCAGGATGCCGCTGCGCAGCTTCTGCTCGTCGAAGGGCTGGCGTTCGCCGTGGCTTTTGATGACCAGCGGCATCACGAGCTCGGCGGTCTCGAAGGTGGTGAAGCGCTCGCCGCAGGCGAGGCACTCGCGCCGCCGACGGATCTGCCGACCCTCGGCGGCCAGCCGTGAGTCGTTGACCTTGGTGTCTTCGTCGCCGCAGAAGGGACAGTGCATGGTGTCGCCCCGTCAGCGCCGCGGGCCGCTCAGCGCCCCGAGGGCTCGTAGACCGGGAACCGACGGCACAGCGCCGTGACTTTATCGCGCACCGCTGCCACGGCCTCGGCGGAGCCCTGCGCGTCCAGCACATCGGCGACGAGGTCGGCGACCTGCTCGACCTCGGCTTCCTTGAAGCCGCGGGTGGTGCAGGCGGGTGTGCCGATGCGGATGCCGCTCGTCACCATCGGCGGACGCGGATCGTTCGGCACGGCGTTCTTGTTGACCGTGAGGTGCGCAGCGCCGAGCGCGGCATCGGCTTCCTTGCCGTTGATTGGTTTGTCCGAAAGATCGACCAGGAACAGGTGGTTGTCGGTGCCGCCCGAGACGATGCGATAGCCACGCTGCTGCAGGCGTGCGCACATGGCGCGGGCGTTGGCCACGACCTGGCGCTGGTAATCTTTGAACTCAGGTTGCAGGGCCTCGAGGAACGCCACGGCCTTGGCGGCGATGGCGTGCATCAGCGGCCCGCCTTGCGTCCCCGGGAACACCCGCGAGTTGAACTTTTTGGTCAGCTCATCGTTCGCCCGCGCGAGGATGATGCCGCCGCGCGGACCCCGCAGCGTCTTGTGGGTGGTGCTGGTGACGACATCGGCGTAGGGGATCGGGTTCGGGTAGACGCCCGCCGCCGAGAGCCCCGCGAAGTGCGCCATATCGACATGCAGCAGTGCGCCCGCCTTATCGGCGATGGCGCGGAAGCGCGCGAAATCGAGGAAGCGCGAGTAGGCCGAGAACCCCGCGATGATAAGTTTGGGCTTCGCTTCGAGGGCTTGGCGCTCGAGCGCGTCGTAGTCGATCTCGCCGTTGTCGGGACGGATCCCGTACTGCACGGCGTTGTAGAGCTTGCCGGAGAAGTTGACCTTGGCGCCGTGCGTGAGATGGCCGCCGTGATCGAGGCTCATGCCGAGGATGGTGTCGCCGGGATTGAGCAGCGCGAGATAGACCGCGGCGTTGGCCTGCGAGCCGGAGTGCGGCTGGACATTGGCGTAATCGGCGCCGAAGAGCTGCTTCGCGCGGTCGATGGCGAGCTGCTCGGCGATATCGACGAATTCGCAACCGCCGTAATAGCGCTTGCCGGGATAGCCTTCGGCGTATTTGTTCGTGAGCACGGATCCCTGCGCCTCGAGCACGCGAGGGCTCGCATAGTTCTCGGAGGCGATGAGTTCGACGTGGTCTTCCTGACGCACCCGCTCCGCGGTCATCGCGGCGGCGAGCTCGGGGTCGAATCCTGCGATGGCCATTTGGCTTGGGAACATGGGCGACTCTCGGGGCGGGTGAGCCACTATTCTACCGCAACATCAGCCCGCGCCGATGAGACCCTCCACCACCGCGCACCATCCGGCAGCGATGTTGTCCCGGTTGTACCCCCCACCGCCCAAGGCGAGCACCCTGCCGTGCCCCAAGCGCTCGGCGAGCCGCACCAGATCGCGCGCCGTCCGACGATGCACCGCAGGGGTGAACGCCAGATGCGCGAGGGGGTCGCCCGCGAGGCTGTCGGCGCCGCATTGCAGCAAGATGAACTCCGGGCGCTGTGCTTCGAGCAACTCGAGCGCGGGACCCCACGCGGCATCGAAGGCCGCGTCATCGGCGCCGGGCGGCAACGGTGCGTTGTACTTGGTGCCCACCGCCGCGCCACGTCCGGTCTCCTCGGCAGCGCCGGTGCCGGGGTAGAGGTAGCGACCGTCCTCGTGCAGGTCGACTAACGCGACATCGGGGTCCTCTTCGAAGGCATAGAACACGCCATCGCCGTGATGGGCGTCGATATCCACATAGGCGATGCGCTGCAACCCGTACCGAGCCCGCAGCCACTCGATGGCGACACCGCAATCGTTCAGGGCGCAGAAACCTGCTGCCCCCTTGCGGCTGGCGTGATGCAGGCCGGCGATCGGCACGAAGGCCTGACGCGCCTCTGCCCCCATGATCGCCTCGGCGGCGCTCAGCGTCGCACCGACCACATCGGCCGCGGCCTCGTAGACGCCGAGGAAGGCCGGGGTGTCGCCTCCGTCGAGCCAACCTTGACCGCTCAGCGATCGCGCGCGCAGCAGGGCAAGGTGAGCCGGATCATGGAACAGCGCGAGCTCATCGGGAGTGGCCTCGCGGGTCGTGCCGAGATGGCAGCGCTGCGACAGGCCACGGTCCTGGAACTCACGACGGAACGCCCCCTGGCGGTCGGTGCCGAAGGGGTGCCCAGCACCGAACCCGTAGCGGGCCAGGCGCTCATCGGCGATGACCAAGACCTCGGACATGATGCGGTCGAGCCTAGCACAGGCGATAATGTAGGCATGGCCCAGTACATTTACACGATGAACCGGGTGGGCAAGATCGTGCCCCCCAAGCGTCACATCCTGCGCGACATCAGCCTGTCGTTCTTCCCGGGCGCAAAAATTGGCGTGCTGGGTCTCAACGGCTCGGGCAAATCGACGCTGCTGAAGATCATGGCGGGCCTCGACCACAACATCGAAGGCGAGGCGCGGCCGCAATCCGGCATCAAGGTCGGCTACCTGCCACAGGAGCCAGAACTCGACGCCGCCAAAACCGTGCGTGAAGAGGTGGTGCTCGGGATCGGCGGATTGTTCGCCAAACTCGAGCGCTTCAACGCCATCAGCGAGCGCTTCGCCGACCCGATGTCGGACGACGAGATGAACGCCCTGCTGGAAGAACAGGCGAACCTCCAGGACGCGCTCGATTCCTCCAGCGGCTGGGAGCTCGATCGCAAGCTCGAGATCGCCGCCGACGCCCTGCGCCTGCCGCCGTGGGATGCCAAGATCGGCCTGCTCTCAGGCGGCGAGAAGCGCCGCGTGGCGCTCTGTCGTCTGCTGCTGTCGGCGCCGGACATGCTGCTGCTCGATGAGCCCACCAACCACCTCGACGCCGAGTCGATCGCCTGGCTCGAGAAATATCTTGAGGAATACCCGAGCACTGTCATCGCGGTCACCCACGACCGATACTTCCTCGACAACGTCGCCGAGTGGATCCTCGAACTCGACCGCGGCCACGGCATCCCCTATCACGGCAACTACTCGTCTTGGCTCGAGCAGAAAGAGAAGCGGCTCGGCCAGGAAGAGCGTGAGCGCGAATCGCTGCGCAAGACCCTCGAGCGCGAGCTCGAGTGGGTGCGCCAGAACCCGAAGGCGCGGCAGGCCAAGAGCAAGGCGCGCATGCAGCGCTACGAAGAGCTCGCTTCGCGCGAATTCCAGGAGCGCAACGAGACCAACGAGATCTACATCCCGCCGGGCGATCGGCTCGGCGACCTCGTCATCGAGGCCCAGGGCCTGCGCAAGGCCTTCGGTGACCGGTTGCTGATCGACGATCTGAACTTCCGGCTACCACCGGGTGGCATCGTCGGCATCATCGGCCCGAACGGCGCCGGCAAGACCACCCTGTTCCGCATGCTGACCGGCGCCGAGCAGCCGGACGCCGGCGAACTGCGGATCGGCCCCTCCGTAAAGCTCGCGTATGTCGACCAGTCACGGCAATCGCTCACCGACAAGAACAGCGTCTGGCAGGAGATCTCGAACGGCCTCGACATGATCAAGGTCGGTAACTTCGAGACCCCGTCGCGCAGCTATGTCGGTCGCTTCAATTTCAAGGGCACGCAGCAGCAGCAGCTGATCGGTGAACTCTCGGGCGGAGAGCGCAACCGCGTGCATCTTGCCAAGGTGCTGAAGTCCGGTGGCAATGTGCTGCTGCTCGACGAACCCACCAACGATCTCGATATCGAGACCCTGCGTGCGCTGGAGGAAGGCCTGCTCGCCTATCCGGGCTGCGCGGTGGTCATCTCGCACGATCGCTGGTTCCTCGACCGCATCGCCACCCATATCCTCGCTTTCGAGGGCAACTCGGAGGTGGTGTGGTTCGAGGGGAACTACCAGGAATACGTCGAGGACTACCGCAAGCGCCGCGGCGAGGACGCGCTACAGCCGCACCGGATCCGCTACAAGCCGCTCACGCGCTGAAAGAGAGCGAAGTCCCCGCTACGCCGCCCCGCCCCGTGGGGCGGGCGGGGGTCATCCGAGCCAGACCCTGGCGTTGCGGAATATGCGCATCCAGCCCGAATCCTCGCCCACGGCGTCGGCGCCGTCCGGGCGCCAGGACAACTGGACATTGCGGTAGGCGCGCTCGGGATGCGGCATGGCGAGTGTGACGCGGCCGTCGAGGTTGCAGAGCGCGGCGAGGCCGTCCGGCGAGCCGTTGGGGTTGGCCGGGTAACGCGCGGCGACGACACTCTTGCGTTCGACATAGCGCAGACCGACCGTCCCGGAAGCGTCGCAGGCGGCCTGCTGCGCGGCATC
>CAMAQZ010000039.1 GCA_945860725.1 Klebsiella pneumoniae
CCCGGCATGATGCCGGCCACCACATCGTCGGTGCAGAGGGCGAGCACCCGTGGCAAGTCATCCTTCACCCATGCGGCGTAATAGTCGCGGACGGTGGCAACGTGGTCGGGTTGGCTCATGTGGTGTTTATCCCTTGCGCAGCCGCGTACAAGAAGTCAGGATAGGACAGCAGGTTCTGTTGTGCAAGTCACTTGAGGATTGCAGACTTCAGGGCAGCGTAAGGAGGGGTCCATTGGCGCGAGTCGAGATGCCATCCGTGGCGCAGGTCCGGGAGCTGCCGGTGCTCGTGCGCCACACCGTGCCACCGCACTGGGAGGACTTGAACGGTCATGTGAATGTACAGCACTACACCGAGCTGTACGACATGGCCGGCTACCCTTTCATGGAACTCATGGGGATCTCGGCGCCGCAGGTCCACGAAAGCAGGATCGGCATGTTCGATCTGGAGCACCATGTCTGGTTCCTCGACGAGCTGCATGTCGGTCATGTCGTCACGGGCCATGCCTGTCTCGTCGAGCGCGGTCCGAAGCGGATGCTGGCGGTGATGTTCATCGTCGATGAGACGCGTGGCCAGCTGGCGAGCGCGATAGAAGTCATCTCCTCGACGGCCCATCTCGATACCCGGCGCACCGTCGCGATCCCCTTGCCGCTCGCCGCCCGCCTTGATGAACTGATCATCGAGCAGCAGGCGCGCCGATGGATCCCGCCGCGCAGCGGGGCGTTGTCGGTGTAGCCTGCGCCGCCGCCCTGAACACTTTTTGGACATTGACACAAGAGCCCGCACGATGGGCGAGGGGGAATTGTGGAGTATCACCAATCTTTGATGTATCTGAGTATTCTTGTCACAGCCTTCATCATGCTGTCGTTTGTCGTCGTCTGGGTCATTGGGCTCGCGATGAAGGACTCCAGCATCGTGGACATCTGGTTCGCGCCTTGTCTCGGCATCGCTGCGGTGATCGGTTGGCAGTTAGGAGGTGGCGCGGATGATCGCCGAACGCTGGTGATGGTGCTCGCGCTGCTGTGGTCTCTGCGCCTCGGTGGCTATCTGCTGTGGCGCAACTGGGGCAAGGAAGACCGTCGTTATGCCCGCCTTCGCCAGCACGTGGAATCTCAGGGCAAGAGCTACGCGCTGCACAGCCTGATCTTCGTGAACCTCTACCAAGGTCTCACGGTGGTGATCCTCGCGGCCCCCTTCATCTTCGCGCAGGTCTCGACCACGCCCGCGGCGCTCGGCGCGCTCGCCTGGCTAGGCGCGGCCCTGGTGCTGTTCGGCATCGTCTTCGAGGGCGTCGCCGACCTGCAGCTCACGCGCTTCAAGGGCGATGCCGCGAACGCGGGCAAGGTGCTCGATATGGGACTCTGGCGCTATTCGCGCCACCCCAACTACTTCGGCGAGTGCTGCGTGTGGCTAGGCTTCGCGCTGATCGCGCTCGAAGTGCCTTGGGGCTGGATCGGCTTCGTGTCCCCGGCGCTGATGGCCTGGGCGATCCTCGGCATGATGGGCAAAGAACTGCTCGAGCGCCGGATGCTCAAGAAGCGTCCGGACTACCAGGACTATGTGCGGCGCACGAGCGGCTTCTTCCCCTTGCCGCCGCGCGGCTGAGCGCGGGGCTGGGGATGCGCCACTCGCGGCCGACGCGCTTTTGGGGGCGGTGCGATCATCACATCATGCGGATCGACCAGTTGACCGCAGGCTTTGCAGGTGAGCCGGCTGCGCAAGTGATGACCGCAGGAGCTGTGCTGCAAGCGGATCACCGGGCCGTGGGGCGAAGGCATCCAGCGCGCACCCCATTCATGCATCGCGAGCGTGAACGGCACCAGATCGAAGCCTTTCTCTGTCAGCCGGTACTCGTGGCGGGGAGGTCTTTCCTGATAGATATGGCGTTCGATCACGCCTGCCGACAGCAGCAGCCGCAGCCGGTCGGCGAGGATGTTCGTGGCGATGCCGAGCGCTGCATTGATGTCGTCGTAGCGCTTCAGCCCGAAGAAGAGCGCCGCGAGCAGCACTGCGGTCCATCGGTCGCCGACCGTATCGACCGAATGGAACATGGTGGTATCGACACCTTTGTCATAGCCCCCCGGACCTGCGGTCTGACGGCGGCGCGTGGCCCGCGCCGGACGCGCCGCATGGTCCGCGCCTGGACCTGTGTTGAAGCGGATGTCGCGCAGATGCAGGACCTCGTCGCAGTGTCCGCAGGTGAGCAACGGGTCGAGTGCGTGGCCGCAGCGGCGGTGGATCATGCGCGGCGGCAGGTCGAACCCTGCGCTCCAGCGGTTCTCCCACTTCCACATGCAGAGCGCGACCGGATAGAAACCGAGGCCTTTCTCGGTGAGCCGATAATCCAGCTTGTCCGGCGCCGGACCATAGGGCAGCCGTTGCAGCACACCGTGCGCGACCAGATCGGCGAGCCGTGCGGCCAAGGTGCCGCGCGCCGCGCCGGTGCGACGCCGCAGATCCTCGAAGCGTCGGACCTGCAGGAAGGCGTCGCGCAGGATCAGGAACGACCACCGATCGCCGATCACCTCGAGCACTCGGGCGCCCTCGCCGCGGCGCAGCATCTTGCGGATGCTCTCGATGTCCCTTGGCGGAGTTTTTCGCAGCATCTTCAGAAACAGTCTAGCAAACGCAGAGGCATCGACCGATGAACTTACAGCAACTCAAGAAAATCGCCGCATTCTACGGTCGGTTCACGCTTAGCTTCACCCAGGTGGGGTATCTGTGGCGCAAGCTTTTCTGGCCCCGCACTAACCTCAATTTCGCGGGTCAGCATTGGCTGGTGACGGGTGGTTCGGGCGGTCTGGGCCGCGAGATGGTGTTCGCGGCGTTGCGCGGCGGTGCCACGGTCACGGCTGCGGCCCGCAGCGCTGGCAAGCTGCGGGTGCTCGAATCCGATGCGCAGGCTGCCGGACTCGCAGGTCTCGATACGGAGTGCTGCGATTTCACCTCAACCGCCGACACGCAGCGCCTGATCGAGCGCCTCATCGCGAGAGGCCGGCGCATCGATGCCTTGATGAACAATGTTGGCGTGCTGAACGACGATCTAGTGGTCACTACAGAGGGCCGTGAGGCCTCGTTTACCTCGAATCTGTTGTCGCACTTCCAGCTGACCGAGGCGCTGATCGCGAAGGGGGTGCTGGGTCGCGGCACCGTGGTGGTCAATGTGACTTCGGGCGGTGGGTACAACGTGCCGCTATCGACGGCGATGCTCAATGTCACCGATCCGGCGCGTTACAACGGCACAGTGGCCTACGGGTTCCACAAACGCGCGCAGATGGTCCTCAACCAGCACTGGCGCGACAGCTACGGTCAGCTCGCCGTCGACTTCTATGTCATGCACCCCGGCTGGTCAGACACGGCGGGCGTCCAGCGCTCGCTGCCACGCTTCCGCAAGATCCTGCGGCCCATCTTGCGTGACGAGCGATCCGGTGCCGACACGGCGATCTGGCTGGCCGCGACCCGTCCGAATCAACCCGAGCATGAACTCGTGTGGTTCGACCGCAAGGTGCGCACCGCGCACGCCTACGAGCGGACCCGCACGACCAAGGACACCCCGGCGTCTTTGGTCGCTGCCCTGCAGGCCGAGCTCGCCAAGGGGCCTGTATGACCCCGGGATAGACCCTGGGTAGGCCTGCAGAGGGCGGCGGTCCCTCAGGCGGCGTGCGACACGCGACGGTCGGCTGCAGCGGGCCAAAGATCCCGGCCGTAGGACCAGCTGGCGTGGAAGCCGACGGGTATGCGGCCCGGGATGGCGATGCGCGTGATGGGACCGGCGGTGATGTCCTGCGCGTCGAAGATCCAGGCTTCGGAGCGGTAGTCTGAGATGTTCGTGGCAAGCGTCACGCAGTAGCCGTGGTCTTCCTGCGTCGCGCGCGTGCTGCGCGCGAACGAGGTCTCGCTTGGGAACCAGCCGCGCGGGTAGTGGTACACCTCGCGGGTGACCTTGTCATGGTCGTATTTGACCAAGCCCTCGAAGGCGAGGGTCTGCAGGTCGGTCGGGATGAGCTGGTGATAGGAGTAGCGGCTCTTCACGCCGTAAAGGTCGAGGTCCGGCAGACAGAACTCGACGTTCAGGTCGTCGAGTTGCTGCTCGCTCTTCTCGCCGGTCACGACATTCATGCGCCAGCGGCGCAGGTGTCCTTTGTAGCGCAGGTAGGCGAGCATCGACCCGAGCGCGCCTTCCTCCGGGTTGCGACGGATGGTGGGGTCGGGCTGGAAGCAGCCGTCCATCGTGATCCAGTCGCCGTCTTCCCAGGCGTTCACCATATGCAGCACGTAACCCGGCTCGAACTCGAACCACTTCACCTGCTCCTGCGTGCCGTAGCGCGGGATCACGCCGAAGCGGCTCGGCAGGTCGCGACGGAACTGCACCACGCGATAGCCGGTCCGGCGTAGCACGGCGGTGTCGTGGAACAGCGGGAAGTCGTGCAGGATCGTGAAGCGCGGCGTGATCGTCGTGTCGTGCGGCAGACGCGGTCCCGGCAGATCGATGCGCGCTTTGTGCCGCAGCGTGCCGTTCGGGGCGATCACGTAATAGGTGAGCCAGGGCTGGAGGTCGGCGTAGCCGTAGTTGATGTATTCGCCGGTGCGGACATCCACCTTGCCGTGCGCGTTCAGGGCGGTATCCACTCCGCCGCCGAAACGTTCCTCACCGCGGGTCTCGAGCGTCAGCGGGTCGACATCGTAGACGCTGCCGGCGTTGTACCAGGCCGAGAGCAGCTTGCCGTTGTGCAAGTTGAGCGTGGTATTGGAGGTGTCCTTGCAGTACTCGCTGTTCGTCGCGGAATCTTCGTGGCCAGCGATGCGCGAGACGTCGTACGGACCCATGATCCCGGCGAGCTCGACCTTGTCGTGCTCGATCTCATCGTGCAGCGCGCGGGTCTGTGTCCATTTGCGGATGTAGCTCGCGCGGCCGTCGCGGAGATACAGACCATGGATCATGCCGTCACCGTCGAACCAGTGGTACTGACCCTTCGGTTCGAACACCGGGTTGGGGCCCTGGCGCAGGTAGGCGCCGTAGAGATCGTCCGGCACCCTGCCTTGCGTGACGCGCAGATCGACCGCGGTGACCTCTGACACCACCGGCGTGTAGGGGCCATGCAGATAGGGGTTGTCGATCCCATCGACCCAGGTCGGACGATCTTCGGGGTCGGCGGGATTGATGTCAGAGTATTTGCGCATGGGAATTTCCTCGTCCGTGTCGACGGGTCAGGTACGGGCCCGCCTCAGGCGGCGCGGCCCACGATGAAGCTCACGGTGGTGGTGGCGCTGCCGCCGATGTTCAGCGTGGCGAAGCGGCGTGCTCCAGCCACTTGATAGCCGCCGGCCGTGCCGGTGACCTGCTTATGACAATCGAGCAGCATCCTCGCGCCGGTGGCACCCACCGGATGTCCGAGTCCGATGAGTCCGCCGCTCGGGTTCATGGGGATCCGGCCGCCGATCTCAATATCGCCGGACTCGATCGCCTGCCCGCTTTGTCCCGGCGGCGTGATGCCGAAATGGTCGATCGCCATGTATTGCGTGCTGGTGAAGCAGTCGTGGGTCTCGATGCCGTCGATCTGCTCCACGCCCGAGATGCCTGCTCTGCGGAACGCATCGGTGATGGTGGCGCGTACGAACGGGAACACGTAAGGCTCACCCGCGCTGAGTGCGATCTTCGCGTCGTAGGTGATCGGCGCGGTGCGATGTCCCCAGCCTTCGATGCGGGAGACCGACTCGAAGCTTCGTCCCTGCCGCTGCGCCCACGCGCGGGCGACCGCCTCGCTTGCGAGGAACACCACGGCCGCGCCGTCGCTGACCTGTCCGCAGTCCTGCTTGCGCATACGGCCGTCGATGACGGGGTTGGCGGTGTCGTCTGCGGTGAAGCTGCGTTCGTTGAATTCCCAGCGCCGGGTCTGCGCGTTGGGGTTACGGCGCGCATTGCCGAAGTTGATCTCGGCGATGCGCGCGAGGTGTTCGTAGCGCAGGCCGAACCGGCGCTCATACTCGCCCGCGAGTTCGCTGAACACATGGGGCCAGGGGTACTTGATGCCGATGCATTCGTGCCCAGCCCACATCGCCGAGGGGCCGATCAGCTGCGCGGCCTGGTCACCGGGGACGTTACGCATCTGTTCGATGCCGACCACCGCGGCGAGCCCGTAGCGGCCGGCTTCGATCTCTGCTCCGGCTGCGAGCGCAGCGAGGCTGCCGGAGGCGCAGGCGCCCTCGTGGCGGGAGGCGGGGATGCCAGCGAGCCCGGGCAGCGCTGCCGCCAACAGTCCACCGAGGTGGCCCTGGTTGCAGAAGAGTTCGCCCGCGAAGTTGCCGACATGGGCGGTGTCGAGGTCCTGTGCCTCGAGGCCGGTGGACGCGAGGCCCTGCTCCAGCACTTCGCGCATGCCGTCGGCCAGTTCCCAGCCGTTGCGGGCCCAGTTCGCCGAGAAGTCGGTCTGGTAGCCACCGAGGATAAAGACGCCGCTGCCCATGGTTGCGATCTCTGGTGTCCGATGCGTGTCGCGTAAACCGCCACGATAGTATCATTATGCAAGTCATCAGGGAGACGGTCATGGTCGGCACAGCGACAGGTGGGCAGCAACGGTTGGGCGAACTCGGGCGCGGCCTTCGGTTGCCCATGATCGCCGCACCCATGTTCCTGGTGTCGGGGCCCGATCTGGTGCTGGCCTGCTGCCGTGCGGGCATCGTCGGCAGCTTCCCGGCGCCTAATGCCCGCACCGCAGAGGTGCTCGACGATTGGATGGGGCGTATCGCTGCCAGTCATGCGGCGCTCGCGGCGGAGCGGCCGCCGCATCTGGGTCCCTGGGCGCTCAACCTCGTCACGCACAGCTCCTACGAGCGTCTGCCCGCTGAGCTCGACCTGGTCTCGCGTCACCGACCACCGCTTGTCATCACGGCGCTCGGCAGTCCCGTACCGGCCATCGAGCGCGTGCACGCCTATGGCGGCAAGGTATTCGCCGATGTCAGCACGCTCTCGTTCGCGCGCAAGGCCGTGGCGGCCGGCGTCGATGGCCTGATGCTGGTGTCAGCGGGTGCGGGTGGCCACACCGGCAAGATCTCGCCGTTCGCCTTCATCGCGGCGGTGCGGACGTTCTTCGACGGTGTCATCGTGCTGTCCGGTGCGATCGGCTCCGGCGCGGCGGTGCGCGCGGCGGAGGTCGCCGGTGCCGATCTCTCCAACGCCGGCACACCGTTCATCGTCGCGTCCGAGAGCCTCGCGACGCCCAACTACAAGGACATGGTGACGCGCGCCTCGCTCGAGGACCTCGTGCTCACCAAGGTCTTCACCGGCGCCGAGGCCTACTATCTGCGCGAGAGCATCGTCGCCGCGGGTCTGGATCCCGACAACCTGCAGGGCAAGTCGAAGATGGACCTCAGCGGCACCCAAGATCAGGTCAAAGCTTGGAAGGACATCTGGTCGGCGGGTCAGGGCGTGGATGACGTGCGCCGCATCGAGTCCGTGGAGGAGATCGTGTCGCGTTACGAGCGTGGGTATCGCGAGGCCTGCGTCCTGCCCGCGTTCGGCGCCGGAGCGCAGGCATGAGCCGCGCGCCGGCGGTGCGGCGCTCTGAAATCTTGGGGGCCTGGGCGTATCACGCCTGGCGCATCACCTACGAGGACGGCCGTATCACCGAACCCTTCGGCGCCGATGCGTCCGGCCTGCTGCTCTATACCGCTGACGGTTTCATGAGCGCGTGCATCATGGCGGGCGGTCGTGAGCCCTTCGCGAGCCCCAACCCACGCGCGGCGACGCTGCGCGAGCGTGCAGGGGCCTTCGACGGCTACTTCAGCTATGCCGGGCGCTGGCGTCTCGTACGTGGAGTCGTCGAGCACCTTGTCAGCATCGCGGCCAACCCTGCCATGGTCGGCACGAGCCAGTTCCGTCACGCCCGGTTGTCCGGCCGCCGGTTGGTGCTGTCGGCCGAGGAGACCACAGTGCGTGGTCTGCGACGCCACGACCTCGAGTGGCGACGGCCGCGGGCGCTGCCGAGGAGCAAGCCACGATGACCGAAGACCTCTACGCCAAGCATCGTGAGGCGCTCGCCTCTGCGGCGCTCGCCTGCAGCGACCGGCGGTATCATT
Source organism: Klebsiella pneumoniae (assembly GCA_945860725.1). Taxonomy (GTDB): domain Bacteria; phylum Pseudomonadota; class Gammaproteobacteria; order Steroidobacterales; family Steroidobacteraceae; genus UBA964. The sequence goes on from CAMAQZ010000039.1 coordinate 8,075, forward strand.
CTTTGTTCCCGGAGACGCCCGATCGGCATCGGGGCGGCGCGGCGGCAGCAGCGGCCGGCAAGGCCGCGTTCACGGCGGCGCTCGGTCGTCCGTTCGAGCTCGCGCAGCCGGGCACCCTCGGACGGCTTATGGGGGAAGTGTCGCCCTACACGCAGCAGCCGCTCGGCATCGACTATCCGCGTGCCGATCCCGATGCGCTCTACGAGGCTGCAGCGCGCGCCATGCCGCGTTGGGCCGCCGCCGATCCGGCGCTGCGCGTCGGCGTGTGCATGGAGATCGTGGACCGTCTCTATGATGCGGTGTTCGAGTCAGCGCAGGCCGTGATGCATACCGCAGGGCAGGGCGCCCTGATGAGCTATACGGGCAGCGGCACCAACGCGCTCGACCGGGGCGTCGAGGCACTGGTCTATGCCGATCAGGCGATGTCGGCGGTCGCGCGCGAGGCGCTCTGGGAGCGGCGCTTTGGTGCGGCCACACTGCGTCTGCACAAGCGCTACCGCCTCGTACCGCGCGGCGTCGCGGTGGTATTCACCTGCGCCACCTTCCCCACCTGGAACGCTTATCCGGCGATGTTCGCCAACCTCGCGACCGGCAATCCGGTGATCGTCAAACCGCATCCGACCGCCGTGCTGCCGATGGCGATCGCGGTGCGTATCTGCCGCGAGACACTCGCCGCCGCAGGTTTCGAGCCGGACCTTGTCACCTTATGCCTCGACACGGCGGCCGAGCCGCTCGGCAAGCGGCTCATCAAAGACCCGCGCACGGCGATCGTCGATTTCACCGGCAGCGCGCGCTTCGGCGCCTGGGTGGAGGCCAATGCCTGGCCGGCCCTTTGTTACTCGGAGACCTCCGGTGTCAACACGGTGGTGGTCGAGTCAGCCGCCGACATCGAGCCGGTGATCAAGTCTCTCGCCACCACCATGAGCCTGTTCTCGGCGCAGATGTGCACCTCGCCGCAGAACATCTATGTCCCCGCCACCGGTATCGCCACGGACTCCGGCCGGGTCTCGGCGGAGGAGTTCGGCGTGCGGTTGGCTGCCGCGATGGCAGCGATCTCTGCCGATCCGAAGCGTGCCGGCGGCATCCTCGCCGCCATCCAGTCACCGGCCACGCCGACCCTGATCGATGAACTCTGCGAGGCGGCTGAGCGCAGTGGCCACGTGCTGCTTCGATCCGCCCCCTACTTCCACCCGGAGTTCCCGCAGGCGCGTACCCGCACGCCGTTGCTGCTCGGCGTGGCGTCGGGCGAGGCCGCGCGAGTCCTCTACGGCGAGGAGCGCTTCGGGCCGATCGGCTTCGTGATCCGCTCTGTCGATGGGGATGACGCGTTGCAGCAGGCGACGACAGACGCACGCCTCGGCGGCGCGATCACCGCGTTTTTGTATTCGATGGACGAGCGCTATATCGCGCGGGCCGAGGACGGATTCTCAGCCTCAGGCGCACAGCTCACGGTCAACCTGACCGGTCCGATGCCGCTCAACTTCGCCGCCGCCTACAGCGACTATCACGTCACCGGACTCAATCCAGCAGGCAACGCCACGCTCACCGATGCGGCCTTCGTGGCTGCGCGGTTTCGGATTACGCAGTCGCGTCGGCCTGTCTAGGTCGCTCTAGGTGCTGCGGATCGCCGCCGCTTGGGCGGGATCAAGGTATTCCTCGATGCGCGATATGCGGCCATCGCGCATCGTCACGATGCAACAGGCGTGCATCGCCACATCCGTGCCGTTCGGCAACCGCCCCTCGAGGACATGCTGTTGCACCCAGCCGTCCGTCAGGATCTCGCGACGCACGAGACGGTAGCGTCGGTCCGGGAACTTGCGCACCATCCAGGCGAGGACTTTCATGTTCTCATCGACGGTCTGCGCGAGGCCGTCGAAGTTGTGCCAGAAGCGCGCATCCGGCGTGTAGAACGCGCGCACTTCGTCCGGCGAGGCGTGCTCCAGCGCGGCCAGGAAACGGTCTGAAAATGCGGCGATGTCGGCGTGATGGGTCATGGTGTCCTCCCTCGACGGACGCTGAAGGCGTTCAGGCCTTCGGCTTGCGTGCTTCCTCGATGACCTTCTCTGCGACGTTGCGCGGCACGAGGTCGTAGTGCGAGAACTCCATCGTGTACGAGGCGCGGCCGCTCGACATCGCGCGAAGCTGGCCGATGTAGCCGAACATCTCCGACAGCGGCACGGTGGCCACGACCGCGATGCTGGTGCCGCGCTCGAGCTGATCCTGGATCGAGCCGCGGCGGCGGTTGATGTCGCCGATGACATCGCCCAGATAATCACCCGGGGTCACCACCTCGACCTTCATCACCGGCTCGAGCAGCACTGGCGAGGCTTTCGGGATCGCCTCGCGGAAGCAGGCCTTGCCCGCGATTTCGAAGGTCAGGGCGTTCGAGTCGACATCGTGATAGCTGCCGTCGAACAGCGTGGCCCGGAAGTCCACGGTCGGGAACTTCGCGAGCACGCCTTCCTCGAGCTGGACCTTCAGTCCCTTCTCGACCGCCGGGACATATTCGCGGGGCACCGATCCGCCGACGGTATCGTCGACGAACTCGAAGCCCTTGCCGCGCTCGAGCGGCTCGAACTTGATCCACACCTCGGCGAACTGACCCGAACCACCGGTCTGTTTCTTGTGGACGTATTGTTGCTCGATCGGCTTCGTGAAGGCCTCGCGATAGGCGACTTGCGGCTCGCCCATGATGCCCTCGACGTTGAACTCACTGCGCATGCGATCGAGTGTCACATCGAGATGCAGCTCACCCATGCCGCGCAGGATGGTCTGACCCGTCTCACGGTCGGTCTCGAGGCGCAGCGAGGGATCGGCACGCACCATCTTGCCGAGGGCGGCGCCGAACTTCTCGAGCTCGGTCTTGATCTTAGGCTGCACCGAGACGCTGATGACGGGCTCGGGGAAGCGCATGCGCTCGAGCACCACCGGATGGTCGGTGTCGCAGAGCGTATCGCCGGTGTCGGTCTCGGCGAGCGAGACGAGCGCGATGATATCGCCGGCGCGGGCCTCCTCGATCGGGTTGGCCTCCTTGGCGAACATCTCCACCATCCGACCGATCTTCTCGCGTTTGCCGCGTGTGGTGTTGGTGACCGACATGCCTTTGGCGAGCACGCCTGAGTAGACGCGGACGAAGGTCAGCGCGCCGTAGATGTCGTTGATGACCTTGAAGGCGAGCGCCGAGAACGGCTCGTCGTCCGAGCAAAGACGCTCGCCGATGGGATTGCCGTCGGCATCGACAGTATTGATGGCCGAGACGTCGGTCGGCGCCGGCAAGTAATCGACGATCGCGTCGAGCAGCTGCTGAACGCCCTTGTTCTTGTACGAAGAGCCACAGAGCACCGGGTTGAAGATGCCGGTCACCGTGCCCTTGCGCAGACAGGCGCGTAGGGTCTCGACGGTGGGGTCCTTCTCCTCGAGCAGAAAGGCTTCCATGGCGACATCATCCATCTCGAGGCAGGTGTCGACGAGTTCCTTGCGGTACTCGAACACTCTGGCGAGGATCGCGCGATCGGTCGGCACGGTGATGCCGAGCGTGTCGGCAAGGTCGGCCGTGACATCGAGCACGACCCACTGCGCGTCCTTGTCGTCCGAGTCCCACACCAAGGCCTTCATCTCGACCAGGTCGATCATGCCCTTGAAGTTATCCTCGGAGCCGATCGGCAGGTGCACCGGCAGCGGCCGCGAGTTGAGACGCTTGTCGATCATGTCGACGCAGCGCGTGAACGAGGCGCCGCTGCGGTCCATTTTGTTGACGTAGCAGATGCGCGGCACGTCGTAGTTGTCGGCGAGGCGCCAGTTGGTCTCGGACTGCGGTTCCACGCCCGCGACGCCGTCGAACACCACGACCGCGCCGTCGAGCACGCGCAGCGAACGGTTCACTTCGATGGTGAAGTCAACGTGCCCCGGGGTGTCGATGACGTTGATCTTTTTCTTGCGCCAAAAGGTCGAGACCGCGGCGGACTGGATGGTGATGCCGCGCTTCTGCTCCTGCTCGAGGTAATCCGTCGTCGTCGAAGTCTTGAGGTCCTTCGTGTCGTGGATGTCGATGATGGTGTGCTTGCGCCCCGTGTAATAGAGGATGCGCTCGGTCGTCGTCGTCTTGCCGGCGTCGACGTGGGCGATGATGCCGATGTTGCGGATGTCGGCGAGGGCGGTTGTACGGGGCATGGCAGGTTCCGTGGCTGGAGCGAAAAGGTTGGAAAACGGGAAAACCCGCCCGATCGATGGGCAGGACCCGGGTTAACTTCCTATGATAATACGGAACGGGGGACGGCTTCGACCCCCCGGCGGGTTACGACAGCTCGATGACAGGAACGGTTGGCGTCTGCGCTACCGCAGGCGCACGAGCCGCCCGGGGCGAGCCTCTTGCACCGTCCCCGCGAGCGCCACGGCTTCGCCGGCGACCCAAGTGCCGAGATAGCCCTCGCCGATCTGCAACAGTCGCTTGCCGCCCGCCGGCAGGTCGCGCACCAGTCGTGGGGTGCCGCAGGCGAGACGCAGCGGGTCGATCAGGTTCAGATCGGCACGCAGGCCTGGCGCGACGATGCCGCGGTCCGTGAGGCCGAGGTGGCGCGCATTGCGGTGCGTGAGCATCTCGACGGCGGTCTCTGGCGCCAGGCGTCCGGTGCTGCGGTCGCGGCACCAATGCGCGAGCATGAAGGTGGTGGTGCTGGCATCGCAGAGGGTGCCGACATGTGCGCCACCGTCAGAGAGCCCATAAAGGGCGCGCGGATGCCCAAGCATCTCGCGCACGACCTCGAGCGATCCGTCGTTGTAGTTGAAGATCGGGAAGTGGATGAGGTTGCTGCCGTCGCTGGCGGACAGATGGTCGTAGATCGCCTCCAGCGCGCCGCAACCGCGGGCGCGGGCGCGGGCGAGGAAGCTCTGCGCCACGGTCGGCTCGTAGCCGGCCTCCAGCGGGAACATGCGGCCGCTCAGCAGATCGACGCGGGCCAGCATCAGATCGACGATCGGTGGGATGGGTGTGCCGTCCCCCGACATACGGCCTGGATTCTCCGCAAGGATACGTGCCTTGCGCAGCGGGTCGCGCAGCGCCGCCGCGCGCTCTGCGAGCGGCAGCTGCGCCACCTCGACATAGCCCGGATGGCCCATCAAGGGATGGAAGCTGGTGTCGAGGCCGAGGAGGACACCGATGCCGCGCGGCGCGGTCTGCAGCCAGAGCGGCAGTCCTGCGGCGACCGCCGCGTCGGTGCGCGCGCGGATCGCCTGCCATTGTGCGCCGCCCGGATCGCGTTGCAGCCAAGTCATGGAGAGCGGTCGGTCGCTTTGGCGCGCCAGCAACTCCACCAAGTCGAACTCGGCATCGAACCGTTCGGGGCCGTGCAGCAGGTCGAAATCGCTCACGAGCTGCAGCACGCCCCGCGGCCGGTCCCGGAACACCTGCGCAAGCCCGGCGAGCTCCGCCGCTGTGGCCTCTGCAGCGGGTGTCGGCACGCCGGCCGTGGTGCGGTGGTTGTCGGTGCGTCCGGTCGAGAACCCGGCGGCACCCGCCGCGAGCGCTTCGCGCAGCAGCCGCTGCATCGCGGCGATGTCCGCGGCGGTGGCCGCTTCCTGCGCCTGCGCACGATCGCCCATCACCGCCATGCGCAGCGGGTCGTGCGGTACTTGCGCGAGGAAATCGAGGGTGTGCGGGATCCGCTCCAGCGCGTCGAGATACTCGGGGAAGGACTGCCAATCGAAACGGACGCCCTCGACGAGGGCGACGCCAGGGATGTCCTCGACGCCTTCCATCAGCGAGATCAGCCCTTCGATGGCGCGGTTCCGGTCGCCGGGCGCGAGCGGGGCAAAGCCGACGCCGCAGTTGCCGAACAGCAGCGTGGTCACCCCGTGCTGCACGCTCGGACTGAAGGTCTCATCCCAGCTCGCTTGGCCATCGTAGTGGGTGTGCAGATCGATGAACCCCGGGGTGAGCCAGGCGCCGCTGGCGTCGATCCGGCGGTGCGCGGCGCCGTCCACCCGTCCGACCTCGCGGATGATCCCGCCCTGCACGCCGACATCGGCTGTGCGTGGTGCGTTGCCGGTGCCGTCGATGACGGTGGCGGATTCGAAGACGAGATCGAGCATGGCGGGCTCCGGTCGTCAGAGGAGGGGCGGTACGGCCTAGGGAGGGGGGCGCAGATCGACGCCGATCGGACAATGGTCGGCCAGTTTGCGTTGCAGGGCGTCTTTCGGCTCGTAGCCCTGACGGATGAAGGAGCCGGGGACGCGCCACGCGGCCAGCGAGCCGCCGAGTACGAGATGATCGATGTAGCTGCGGTAGTTCTGGCCAGGGTGGCAGTTGCTGAAGCGTTGCGCGAAGGCGATGTTCACCAACCGTGCCCCAGCCGGATCGCCATCGTCGATCTCCGACCAGAGATGGCGCACGGCGCCCTCTGCGTTGCGCGCCGGGGGTTGCCCCGCCAGCAGGTCGTGGTTGAAGTCGCCGAGCACGGCGTAGTGCCGCCCGGCCGCCGCTTGCGTATCGAGCCAACGCTCGAGCTCGGGGACCTGTCGCGCCAGCACCCTGCACGCCTCGCCCGGGTCGTCGAGCGGTCGGCGTGCGCAGCCGGATTTCAGGTGCACCGAGAGCAGGCGGATCTCGCGCGCGTCGCCGGGGTAGATGATCAGCTCGGCGCCGCGGCGCACACGGCCGTTGAGGGACAGGGGCTCGAAGTCCTTGCCGCAGCGGTGTGGCAGCCCCTTGCGGATGGCGAAGCCGGTGTTCTGCACCGCTTCGCGGCGGGTGAAGCAGAAGTCGTGGTCCGTGAACACACGCCGCGCCGCATCTGCGCCATCGACTTCCTGCAGCGCCACCACATCGGCATCGAGCTCAGTGGCATAGCGGGCGAGGGCGCGATAGTCCGCTTCGCTGCGCTCCAGGCGGTCGGCGACGTTGCAGGGGATGAAGCGCTTGCGGGTGCCGGGCGAGGCGCCCTGCGGAACGCATTCGGCAGCGAGCTTGCGGAAGGCATTGGGCGCGATCAGCCACTCGAGGTTCCAGGTGGCGATGCGCAGCAGGTCAGCCCGCGCCGTGGGCGCGTCCGTGGGCGCGTCCGCGAACGGGGCGCCCGCCTCGATCCGATCAGTGCAAGCCGCGGTGACCGACAGCGTGAGCAGCACGGCCAGGGTGGCGGCGAGCGGGGAAGGGTGAAGGCAACGGGGTCGCGGGTTCGGCGCGTTCATGGCTGCATTGTGTGGTCGGGTCCCCGGGGCGCGCAATCGTCCGGGTGCGGTACCATCAGCCGAAGCCACGCGAGGAGGATGCCCATGTTGGATCTCAAGCACGAACTCAAGCTCGACAAGACCCGGGACGAGAAGGCGCGGATGAACTTCGTCTCGGGGTTGCGTGCGCATGTCCTGAATGACATGGCAGGCGGCATGCGTGCCGTTTGGGACGCCGATGTGGAGCCGGCCTTCCGCCGCAGCCGCGGGCGCCGCCCGAAGGACGGCCCGGAGGTCCATGCGGCGCTCAAGCCGAACGAGTACTTCAAGTTCTACTCGAGCCTGCGCGTGACCACGCAGGATTTGGTCTGGCAGTCGGTGTTCCCGGCGCTCGAGCGCAACCGCGGCGCGCTCAAAGAAAAAGCGGCGCGGCTCTCCCGTGCCAGCCAGTCCCGCGCCAGCAAGGTCCGTGGCACGCTCGCGCTACAGCCCGGATTCAAGACCCCCCGCAGCGTGTCTGCGCTCGATGTCCACCTCATGGCCGGCAACTACGACGGCGAGTACGAGGAGGGGGACCTGGCGGCCGGGTCGCTGTATGACAACGGCCTCGCAGTGTTCTCGTTCGGGCTGATGGGCCAGAACCTCGACGATATCGGCCAGTCGATCGCCGGTTTCATCAAGCTCAAGTTCCCGCAGCTCAAGGCCGCCAAGATCCTCGACCTCGGCTGCACCATCGGCCACAACACCGGTTCCTGGAAGGATCACTTCCCCGCCGCCGAAGTGCATGGCATCGACGTCGCCGCGCCCTGCCTGCGCTATGCCCACGCGCGCGCCCAAGCCCAGGGCCGCGAACTGCACTTCCACCAGATGGACGCCGAATCGCTCGACTTCCCGGACGCGAGCTTCGATGTGGTGTTCTCCTCGATGTTCCTGCACGAGGTGCCGCGCAAGGGCATCGAGCGGATCCTCGCCGAGGCCCACCGGGTGCTGAAGCCGGGCGGCCTGATGCTGCACATGGAGCTGCCGCCGAACTCGCAACTGTCGCCGTACGATGCCTTCTATCTCGATTGGGACGGCGCCTACAACAACGAGCCGTTCTACAAGCCGTTCCGCGACCTCAAGCCCGAGGATATCTGCCGCCGAGCGGGCTTTGCGCCGAAGAATTACCTGCAGTTCGTGATCCCCTCGGTCGGCTGGTATGGCGAGAAGGTATGGCGTGAGGCTGCTGAGCGGCCGCCCTTGGTCGACAGCGACAAGACCGGCCGCCTCACCGATGGCATCCTCTGGTACTGCTTTGGAGCCTTGAAATGAGCGCGGCGCGCACCGCCCGCCACCCGATGCGTCGCACCATCCGCGGCGGTCGGCCATATTTCTTTGGCGATCCGGCCATCGACAAGATCCTCGCCATGGTCGTGGTGCTCGGCAGCGAAGTGTGGACGCTGCGCGAACGGCTCGCCGCGCTCGAGGCCATCCAGGTCCGCCAAGGCAGTCTGGCGAGTGGCGAACTGGATGCTCACGATTTCAGCCCTGAAGACGAGACGCGCCTTTCCGGTGAGCGCAAGGAGTTCATCGACAGCCTGTTCCGCGTGCTGCAGGGGCAGGTCGAGGAGGTCCGAACGCAGGCGGTGAAGGCCAAGCGTAAGGCTAAGCCAAAGGCTAAGCCAAAGGCTAAGACGGCACGCCGCCGGACCTCATGACGATGCTCAAGGCTCTCGAGCTCGAGGACGGTTAGCGCGAACTGTTCGAGCTCTGCCTTGCGGCAGCGGTGCGCGTCGGGCTGATGGGCGGCTCCGGTCGGAAGGCGTCCGGACCGCCGCGTCTGCTCTGGCATGTCGGCGACGCCTTGGGGACGCTGTTCTCGATCCTCGCCCACCACGGACGGTTGAACTTGAAGGAGGCCGAGCTGCTGTCGCCCCTATAGCGATGCGTGAGCCCGCGCGGCGAACCAGGGTCGCAGCAGCGCATCGAAGCTCGTGAAGTCGACCAGGAACGCATCATGCCCGGTCAAGCTGTCGAGCTCTGCGAACTCGGTGGCGACGCCCGCTGCGCGCAGCAGTGCGGCGAGCGCTGCCTGTTCGGCGAGAGTGAACAGCGCATCGCGCCGCACTCCGACGACGAGTGCCGAGCGGAGCGCGGCACGGCGCAGCACCTGCACCGGATCGCCATGCGCAGCGAGGTCGAACCGGTCCATCGCACGCGAGAGCTGCAGGTAACAGTGCGCATCGAAGCTGTCGGCGAAGCGTGCGCCTTGCTGCGCGAGATGGTCCTGCACCGCGAAGTCCCGTCCCTCGCGTGAGGGTGCTCGACCGAAGCGCTGCTGCAGTTCGTCAGCCGATCGATAGGTGACGGTACCGATCTTCCGGGCGAGCGCGAGACCGTTGCGCGGCGGTGCGTCGGTCGGGTAGTCGCCCTGTCGGAAGTCGGGATCGGCCGCGACGGCGTCGCGCTGGATGCTGCGCAGCGCGATCGCGTACGGCGTCGCTGCCGCGGTGCCGCTGATCGACAGCAGATGCTGCGCGTCGCCCGGGAACAGCGCGGCGTGTGCGAGCACCACCATGCCACCTTGCGAGGCGCCGGCGAGTGTGTGGGCGTGCTCGATGCGAAGATGATCGAGCACCGCGCGACCGCCGCGAGCGATGTCCTCGAGCGAAAGCTCCGGGAAATCCTTGCCGAAACGCCGGCCTGTGCGCGGGTCGACGGAGGCCGGTCCGGTGGAGCCGAAGCAGCTTCCCAAAGAATTCACGCAGACCACATGGTAGCGGTCGGTGTCGAGCGCGCGCCCGGGTCCGATCAGTGGATCCCACCAGCCGGGTCGTGGGTCGTCGGACGTCGCAGCGGCGTGCGCGGACGGCGACAGCCCGGTATAAAGAAGGATGGTGTTGTCGCGCGCCGTCGTGGGACTGCCCCAACTCTCGAAAGCGACCACTCCCTCGAAGAGTTCGCCGCCGCGCTGCAGCCGCAGCGGCGTGGGCAGCGGTGCGATACCGCTCACGGTTCCGGGTCGCTGCCCTCGGGCAGGTCCGCGAACAATGCCGTCGACAGGTAGCGCTCGCCGGTGTCCGGGAGGATGGTGAGCAGCACCGAGCCGGCTGGCGCTTCGTGCGCGACCTTGAGCGCAGCGGCGAAAGCGCCGCCGCAGGAGATGCCGCAGAAGATGCCTTCCTCGCGGGCGAGCGCGCGCGCGGTGTCGAGCGATTCGGTGTCGCTGACCAGCACGATGCGGTCAACGACGCTGCGATCGAGCACCTTCGGGATGAAGTCCGGTGTCCAGCCCTGGATCTTGTGCGGCGTGAACGCCTGGCCCGACAGCAGCGCTGCGGTGGCAGGCTCGGTGGCGACCACCTGCACTTCGGGCCGCGCCAGTTTGAGCATCTGACCGACGCCGGTCAGCGTACCGCCCGTGCCCCAACCAGAGACGAAGAAATCGAGCCGTCGCCCGGCGAAATCCCGCAGGATCTCCGGTCCGGTGGTGTTGCGGTGATAGGCCGGATTCGCCTCGTTCTCGAACTGACGCGACAGGAACCAGCCGTGCTGGGCGGCGAGTTCCGCGGCTTTGCGCACCATGCCCGAGCCGCGCTCGGCCGCGGGCGTGAGGATCACCTTGGCGCCGAGTGCGCGCATGATCTTGCGGCGCTCCACGGAGAAGGTCTCGACCATGACGGCGACGAACGGGTAGCCCTTGGCGGCGCAGACCATTGCGAGCGCGATGCCGGTGTTGCCCGAAGTGGCCTCGACGACCGTCTGACCGGGACGCAGCGTGCCGCGGCGCTCGGCATCCTCGATGATAGCGATCGCCAGCCGGTCCTTCACCGAGTGAAGCGGGTTGAACGCCTCGCACTTCACGAACATCGTGGTGTTGGCAGGCGCAAGCCGATTGATGCGCACGACGGGCGTGTTGCCGATCGTGGAGAGGATGCTGTCGTGGATCATGGGCTGCAGCTTAGACCGCAACGGTGACGGTCGTGGGTCCGGAAGGCGATGTCGTCATAACCTCAGGTTATGCCACGGTAATGGGCATGTACCGCTTGTATCATGATGATCCATGACCGTTGTCCCCCTGCCGCCGCAGCGGCTGCAGAAAGTCCTCGCCGGCCTCGGCTTGGGTTCACGCCGCACCATCGAAGAGTGGATCCGTGCCGGGCGCGTGCAGGTCAACGGCGAGCTGGCCGATCTCGGTCTGCGCGTCGGGCCTGCAGACCGGATCATGGTCGATGGGCGACCGGTGGCGCAGCCTGTGATGGGATCGGCATCGTCGTCGCTGAGCGCTGTGGCTGTGCTCGGTTACCACAAGCCGCTCGGCGAGGTGACCACCCGCAGCGATCCGCAAGGTCGACCGACCGTGTTCGATCGCTTGCCTGCGGCCCCTGCCGGCCGATGGATCGTGGTCGGGCGTCTTGATGTGAACACGGCAGGCTTGCTGCTGTTCACCAACGACGGCGAACTCGCGCATCGCCTGATGCATCCGTCCTCAGAGGTGGAGCGCGAGTATCTCGTGCGCATACGCGACCAGCCTGATGCCGCGGCGCTCGAGCGCTTGCGTCGCGGCGTCATGCTCGAGGACGGGCCGGCGAGGTTCGACCGCATCGAAGCGCAAGGCAGCAGCGAAGGTCATGCCTGGTTCCGCGTCGCCCTGCACGAGGGCCGCAACCGCGAGGTGCGACGCCTGTGGAGCGCCGTGGGGCATGAGGTCAGCCGGCTCACGCGGCTACGCTACGGACCCGTCGGGTTGCCGGAAGACCTGCGGCCGGGCGAGGCCCGTCTTTTACCGCCTGCGTTGGTCGCCGAACTCGCGCTCGCTGCGGGTCTTGGCGTTCCGGCTCAGGGGTAAAGCGCTTCAGTCCGCCGGCGAGCCCTTCAGCCGTTGCAGGCTGCGGCTGACGAGCGGGTGAACGAGGCGCACACCCGCCAGCACCAGCGCGCCCGCCACGACGCCGATTCCGCCGTCGATCAAAAGCTTGAGCAGTGCGTGGAGGATCCCATCGTCTCCGAGAGGGTGCAGGGCGGGCAGCGCGTGCGTGAGGATCCCGCCGCCGACCAGGAACATCGCCGCCGTGCCGACCACTCCGAGCACGCGCATCAGGACCGGTGCCGCTGCGAGCAGGCCACGCCCGATCCCGCGCACCAGGCGGGCGCCGGCGCTGGTGCCGGCGAAGCGCGTCAGGTGCAGACCCGCATCGTCGAGTTTGACGATGCCGGCGACGAGCCCGTACACGCCGACCGTCATCAGCAGCGCGATCACAACCAGCACTCCGATGCGGGTGCCGAGCGGTGCGGTGCCGACGATGCCGAGCGTGATCACGATGATCTCCGCCGA
>CAMAQZ010000040.1 GCA_945860725.1 Klebsiella pneumoniae
AGAACGTCCGCCCGTCCGACTGTGGCAGCCAAGTGATGAAATCCGCACCCAGTACGGAATCTGGAATCGTCGTCAGCCGATCCTGCAACGAGAGGCGTTGCTGGTGGTGACCGACGAACGAACGTCATTGCCGTCCGATTTGCTCGTGCGTTGGCCCTGCGTGCGGCCGCAAGGCACCGAGATCGTTCCGGTGACGGGCGTTCTCGCTCGGACGGCGCGGCTCTGGCACGCGCAACGCGAATGTAGGAAATCCGACGCCAGATCGTCACCTTGAAATTCGACACTGCGCAGCGTGATTCCGCGCGCTCCATCACGACTTCAGAAATATCCCGAGCTGGTCGCCGTCGGCGTGCTGGCCGTGGCTCTGTTGCTCTTCGTCGATCTGCCGAAAACCGATTTGTGGATCGTCGCGCTGGTTTACGACGAGCGCGCGGGCGAGTGGCCATTCGCCTCGCTGCTGTTTTTCGATGCTCTGAACCGCCATTTTGAAAATGTATTCGTCATTGCCGGGGCGAGTGCGTCGCTCGCCTGCATTCTCGCGTATCGCCTTGGATACGGCTCGCCGCAGTGGCAGCGTGTCGGAGTTTTCCTCCTGTTGTCGCTCGCCGTCGGCCCGGGCCTGATCGTCAACGGAGTCTTCAAGAATGCCTGGGGCCGGCCGCGCCCCGTCGACACCGTGCAGTTCGGCGGCACACAGGAATTTCGTCACATTAGCAATCCGGGTGCCGGTGGCGCACCGGAGCGCGGCGGAGCCGGCCGGTCATTTCCCTCAGATCATGCTGCCGCAGCGTTCTGGAGCACGTCACTGTTTTTCGTCGCGCGATATCTTTGGCCGCAGCGTGCCTTACTGACACTCGGCGTGACCGTCGGCATCGGTCTTCTCGTCGGCACGGGGCGCATTCTCGCGGGTCGGCACTATCCGTCGGATGTTTTGTGGGCGGGTGTGATCGTATTTTCGATTTGTGGTCTGATCGCCTATCTGTGACTCCAGTTGCCCCGATGGCGAGCTCACACCAACGAGACACCGTGACGAGCAACGCCCTGCAACGCCATGGCCTCGCGCGACTAGCGCTGGTCGTTGCGTTCGCAATTTGGGCTCTTGGCACTGGCATCGAATCGGCAACCGGAATCACGGGACTTGATGAGTACTGGCATTCGATGCGTACGGCGATTCAATCCTTCGAGCTCGGCGCGTGGTGGCCCCCCGTGCTCGATGGCGAGTTGCGAATTGAAAAGCCGCCGCTGCTGTACTGGCTGATGATGCTGAGCTTCAGCACTTTCGGCGTCGAATTTTGGACCGCGCGTTTACCGTCATTGTTGTTGGGTCTCGGCTTTGCTGCCTTGATTGCCACGCTCTACTCGGACCTCTTTAAGCGCGATCGTCTACTGCCTTTCTTGATCGCACTCTCGTTACTGACCATCGCGATCGAGTCGCGTCGCGCGATGCTCGATCTGCCGGTCGCAGTTTGTACGGTAGCCGCCTTGACGGCCCTGCTCCGCCAACAAAGATCACCGAGCTCGTCTTGGTGGCTCGCTGCAGCGCTCGCCACGACGGCGGGGTTCTATTTCAAGGGACCGATCGGGTTGTGGTTCATCGTCACTGCCGTAGTGGCGTTTCGGGTCGTAACGCGACAGTCAGTCAAACCTGCGGTTATCTGGTCCACCTCGCTTCTCGCTCTTGTGCTGATCAGTCTCTGGCCTCTGCTGTTGAGCTTGTCGAGCCCAGATTGGCTCGATCGTCTTGCCGACGACAGCGCTGATCGAGAGTTCGGTTGGCCCAGTCTGAAGAACTTGCAAGCGGTGATTGCCGGGCTCGCCGTGGCGAGTTTGCCGTGGCTATTTGTCCTGCTGCGCGCGGGGACACGCTCTACCATCGAAGCGGAGGATCGCGAAATCACTCGCGCTCTGTGGCTGTGGATCGCTCTGGCGCTCATTCCGTTTTTGTTCGTCAGAACCTTCGAGCGATACCTGTTGCCGCTCGCCATCCCGATCGTCCTACTGACGGCACACGTCTTGAACAATCATGCGCAGTCGCGACGGCTGCATTTGATCTCATCGGTGATCATGACGGCGCTGCCGGTGGTGTCGCTGTCAGTTTTTGTTTGCTGGCTCGCGCCCTCAACGTTCGTCGTTGTTGCGACCATCGTGTCGGTGACCATGCTCTCCGTTGCCGGCGTGTGCGCGTGGCGGCGAGCGAGCATAGCGACCGTCGTGTTGTTGATCTCGGCCACCACGGTCACGCTCGGTTATCTTTATCCCCGGCTTGGGGTCAATAGTTTGCCTGCCGAGGTGGTTGCAGACTTTGCCGACGGCACCGGTGCTCATTATGCAAGCCCGTATCCGGGCACGCTCTCGATGGTGCTCGGGCGATCGGTCCCGATCATCGAGCGTGGCGACCCGAGTGCACTGCAAGATCACGCGCGTAAACACGGCCTTCTCGTGTTACGTCTCGACGACTGGCGCGCCTTGCAGACCGCCGCGCAAAGCGCGAACTGTCTGGTGACGATCGAGCGTCGCTTTGCAATGTGGTATTCGCGTGGCGCTTTTCTCAGCCTCGGCAAGCCCGGACTGGCTCGGGAAACGCGCTGGGAAGCGATCAAAAATCGCGACCTCAACATTTTACAGCCCGAGTTTGTCACCGCTCGTATCTCGATGAGACCCATCCAATGAATGATTGGCTTTGGATTCCCGTCACCCCGCTCATCGTCGGCGGACTGATCTACGCGTGGTGGGTGCACCTGCACTCGCGTTTCACCACCGTGTCACCGGGCGTTTTGTTCCAATCAGCCGCGATGCCGCCCGCCAAGCTCGCACGGGTGGCCCAACGTCGCGGGATCCAGACGGTGATCGACTTTCGCAGCGGCCAGGATCGCGAAGTCGCGGCAGAGAAAAAAGCACTCGCCCGCATCGGCGTGCGGCATCGACACTTGCCGACGTCGATCTATCCAAGCCAGACGGAGATCGTCGCTTTTGTGGCTGCGGTGCAGCAAGAGCTGACCAAACCCAACCGCATCCTCATCCACTGCGAGGATGGCGAGGGGCGAGCGGTCATGTTCGCCGCGATCTACCGCATCGAATTCGAAGGTTGGGACAACGAACAAGCTTACCGCGCGAGCGCACGACTGCCCGACGGGCTCCGATTTTTGAACCAACTGCATCCCAGAATCGGCTGCCTATCACCGCGCAACGTCAAAACCGGTTTGATCTTGAACTACCGGCGAACGCCGATGCCGGTCGCGTACTGCTCGAGCGGTGAACTCTAACCAAACTCCGCGCCGGGACTTTCGCCGCATCCTTGGGTAACGCCTTGCTGCACGCCAGATCTGGAGAACCGACATGATCGAATACCTCACGCAGCTCGCCGCCGACCCGGCGGCCTGGGCCGCCCTCGTCACGCTAATCACCATGGAAGTGGTGCTGGGGATCGACAATCTGATCTTCATCTCGGTCCTGACGAACAAGCTTCCCGTCGAACAACGCGAGAGGGCACGAAGGATTGGGATCGGCTGCGCCCTGGGGATGCGCCTTGTCCTTCTTGGCACGATTGCCATCATCGTCCAGCTCACCGAGCCGGTCATTGAAGTTTTCGGCCAGGGTCTCTCGTGGCGCGACCTGATCCTGATCGCCGGCGGCCTGTTCCTCGTCTGGAAGGCGACAAAGGAAATCCATCACAACGTAGACCCGACCCCAAACCCGGACATGTTCAACACCCGGGCCGCGTCCATCGGCTTTTCCGCCGCCGTCGCCCAGATCCTGATCCTCGATCTCGTCTTCTCGGTGGACAGCATCATCACCGCCGTCGGCATGACCGAGCATGTCCCCATCATGGTCATCGCGTCCTCGTCACGGTGGCCGTGATGCTGGCCGCCGCCAACCCTCTCGCTAACTTCATCAGTGCCAACCCCACGATCATCATGCTGGCCCTCGCCTTCCTGTTGATGATCGGAACCACGCTGATTGCCGAGGGCTTCGGAGTCCATGTGCCAAAAGGGTACATCTACGCCGCCATGGCCTTCTCGGCAATAGTCGAGACTCTCAACATGATGGCCCGCAACAGGGCGAGGAAGAAGGCTGCCCTCGCCGCCGCGGGCGTGGAGCCCGACAGAGGAACTCCCTCGCATTGAAGTCATCGCCTTGAGCGTTTGCGTGGCGGGGCTCTGGCTCTACAGTCGAAAAGGTCGGCGTAGCAGCAGAGCATTGGTGCAGGGATAGGCACAGCGGACAGCGTGTGAGCACTGCTGGCAGATCTGGACTGGGCCCGCTTGGATTCGAACCAAGGACCAAGGGATTATGAGTCCCCTGCACTAACCGCTGTGCTACGGGCCCGCCGCAGATGATCGCCTGTCGTCGGTCGCTAGTTTAACGCGCCACTCAGCGCTTCAACTCCTTTGCCACGATGTAAACCTCGCGCGACTCGGGCCGAGAGGCCTTGGGCTTGCGGATGGACACCTTGCCGAAGTGCTTGCGCAGATCCTTCACGTATTCGTCCGACCCCTGCCCCTGGAACATCTTGGCGACGAAGTGGGCGCCGGGCTTGAGCATCAGACGCACGGTATCGAGCGCCAAGTCGAGGAAATGCATCGAACGGGCCTGGTCGGCGGAGTCGATGCCGCTGAGGTTCGGCGCGATGTCGGAGACGATCAGGTCGAACTTGCCGTCCCCGAGCCACGCCTTGATCTGCTCGACCACCGCATCGGTGGTGAAATCGCCTTGGAGGAAATCGGCGTTGCGGATCGGGTCCATGGGCAGGATATCGGTCGCCAGCACCCGGCCCTTCGCACCGACCGCCTTGGCAGCGACCTGCGACCAGCCGCCGGGGGCCGAGCCGAGGTCCAGCACCCGCATCCCGGGACGCATCAGGCGGTCCTTCTCGTCGAGCTCGATCAGCTTGTAGGCCGAGCGCGATCGATAGCCGTCGATCTGAGCCTGTTTGACGAAGGGATCAGTGACGTGACGGCGCAGCCAACTGCCGCTGCTTTTGGATCGGGCCATGATGAGGATAGACTAGCGCGATTCGAGGCCTCTGTCGGGACCACCGACCAGGAAACGGACCATGATCCGCATCACCGAACTGACGCTCCCCTGGGGCGACCCCACCGAGGCGCGCACCCAGGACGCCCTGCGCCGCGCCATCCTCAAGCGCCTCGGCCTGCGCGAGCCGGACCTCCTCGACTTCAGCGTCTTCAAGCGCAGCCACGATGCGCGGCGCAAGGATCGCGAGCTCTCCTTCGTCTACATCGTCGATGTGGCGGTGCGCGACGAGGCGCGCGTGCTTGCGGCGCACCGCGACGACCGGCATGTGATACCCGCGCCCGACACCGCGTTCCGCCCTCCCCCGACGGCGCCCGCAGCGTCCCTCGAGCAGCCGCTCGTGGTCGGCTTCGGTCCCTGTGGGCTGTTCGCGGCGCTGGTGCTCGCGCAGCAGGGCTATCGACCCATCGTGCTCGAGCGCGGCCGCGATGTCCGCCGCCGCACCCAGGACACGTGGGGGCTGTGGCGCAAGCGCACGCTGACCCCGGAGTCGAACGTGCAGTTCGGCGAGGGCGGCGCGGGGCTCTTCTCGGATGGCAAGCTCTACAGCCAGATCAAGGACCCGCGGCATCTCGGCCGGCAGGTGATGCGCGAGTTCGTGCGGGCGGGCGCGCCGCCCGAGATCATGTACGTCAACAAGCCGCACATCGGTACCTTCCGCCTGACTGGCGTGGTCGCTCGTATGCGCGAGGAGATCATCGCCCTCGGCGGTGAGGTGCGCTTCGAGAGCAAGGTCCTCGATCTGCTGATCGAAGAGTGCGACGGCGCGAAAGAGGTCCGCGGCGTACAGCTCGCGGACGGGACGTTCATCGCCTCGCACCATGTGGTGCTCGCGCTCGGCCACAGCTCGCGCGACACCTTCCGCATGCTGCACCGCCGCGGCGTGTTCATGGAGGCCAAGCCCTTCGCGATCGGCTTCCGCATCGAGCATCCGCAGTCGCTCATCGACCGCGCGCGGCTCGGGCGCTTCGCCGGTCACCCAGCGATCGGCGCCGCGGACTACAAGCTCGTACACCACGCCGCCAACGGCCGCTCGGTCTACAGTTTCTGCATGTGCCCGGGCGGCACAGTGGTCGCCGCGACTTCCGAGCCGCAGCGCGTGGTCACGAACGGCATGAGCCAGTATTCGCGCAATGAGCGCAACGCCAACGCAGGCATCGTCGTCGGTATCGACCCGGAGAAGGACTTCCCGGGCGGGCCACTCGCCGGCCTCGCGCTGCAGGAGCGTCTCGAGAGCCTCGCCTTCGAGATGGGCGGCGGCGACTACTCGGCCCCCGCGCAACTGGTGGGCGATTTCGTCGCGGGCCGTGCGTCGACTGCGCTCGGCGAGGTACAGCCCTCCTACAAACCCGGCATCCGGCTCACGGACCTCGCGCCGCTACTACCAGCCGACGCCATCGCAGCGATGCGCGAAGCGCTGCCGGTGTTCGGTCGCCAGATCCGCGGCTTCGACCGAGACGATGCGTTGCTCACCGGCATCGAGACCCGCACCTCCTCGCCGCTGCGCATCACGCGCGATGTCGACACGCTGCAGAGCCTCAACCTTCGCGGGCTCTTCCCCGGCGGCGAGGGCGCAGGCTATGCAGGCGGCATCCTTTCAGCGGGCGTCGATGGCATCAAGCTCGCGGAGGCGGTGGCGCACAGCATCAACGGCGCCCCAGTACAGCAGGACTGCGCATGAGCTTCGACGAACTCAGAACACTGAAGGACAAGGCGCAGCGACAAGCGCTCGGCTTCTACCTCGCCGAGGGCGAGCATCTGGTGTTGGAACTCGGCAAGGCGCTCGCGCGCCGGCCGGCACTTCTGACCTCACGCATCCTCGTCAGCCACGAGTATCTCGCTGCGGGGCTGCCAGTCGGATTCCCGATGCAGTTGCCGAGAGAGACGTTCAGCTCGCGTCAGATGAGCCAGTTGAGCGATACGCGTTCACCACAGGGTGTCATGGCCGTCGTGCCGATCCTGCCTGCGCCGTCGCCCACCCCGGGCGAGCGGGCGATCTACCTGCATGAGATCCAGGACCCGGGGAACCTCGGGACCCTCCTGCGCTCACTCGCCTGGTTCGGCGGCTTCCGATGCCTGCTGTCGCCCGACAGCGTGGACCCGTACAACCCCAAGGTGGTCCGCGCCAGCATGGGTGCCGTCTTCGGTCTGCCGTTCGAGACCGAGGTCACGCTCGAGACCTTGCGGCGACGCTACACGAGGATCGCGTTAATGGATATCGGCGGCCGGTCGATCACCGCGCAAGGAGACACCGCCCGAGGACTCGTGGCAGCTGATTGCCTGATGTTCGGCAACGAGGGGCGCGGCGCCTCGCCGGAGATGCGCGCGCTCGCGGGCGATGCGGTGTTCTCCATCGCCGGGGACGGCCCGCATGACAGCCGGGGTGGTACCTCAGGCCCGGCCGTCGAGTCGCTGAATCTTGCGACCACGGTCGCCCTTTGCACCTATGAACTCATCCGCGTTGCTAAAATACCGACTCGCTGAGTCTCCTCTTCCGCTGTCCGATACCCCCCCTCTCCACGACCCTGCCCAAGGATCCCTGCCATGAAGCTCTATTACTCCCCCGGTGCCTGCTCGCTCGCCGCCCACATTGCACTCCGCGAGACGGGTCTGGCGTTCGAGGCCGTCAAGGTCGAGGGCCGCGGCCAGAAGACCGCGGGCAGCGAAGAGTACGCGCAGGTCACACCCAAGAATTACGTGCCAGCGCTGCGCCTCGATGATGGTGAGGTTTTGACAGAAGGCACGGCCATCCTGCCGTATATTGGGGATCTCAAGCCGGATAGCGGCCTCGCGCCCGCTCATGGCACGCTCGCACGCTACCGGCTGCACGAGTGGCTGGGTTACATCAACTCCGAAGTGCACAAAAATTTTAGCCCCTTCTTCGCCCCGGGCGTGACCGAGGAGCAGAAGGCCGCCACGCGCGCCAACCTGAGCAAGCGCTTCGAATTTTTGACACAGTCACTCGAGGGTCACGAGCATCTGCTCGGCGGTGGCTTCACGGTCGCCGATGCCTATCTGTTCACCGTGCTCGGCTGGTGCCGCTACGGCGGCATCGATCTTGTGCAGTGGCCGACGCTACAGTCCTACCACCAGCGCATCGCGCAGCGGCCGTCCGTACAGGCCGCGATGCGCGCGGAAGGACTCATCGGATGAACGACACGCCCGAAGGCGCTGCGGCCGCAGGCGGTCCGCCCGCCTATCTGCTGGTGCAGGGCAAGATTACCGACCTGGAAGGCTTCAAGGCCTACAGCGCTGCGCTACCGCCGATCTACCGAAAGTACGGCGGGCACTACCTGACGGTCACCCCAGCCCCCAAGGTCGAGGTCGCCGAGGGCGACCCGCGCGGCGAGAGCATCCTGATCGCGCAGTTCCCTTCTAAAGAAGCCGCTTGGGGCTTCTGGAGATCGGCCGAGTACGAGGCGGCGAAGAGGTTGCGTGAAGGTAAGGGCCGCTTCTTCGTGACCGTGCTCGAAGGCCTGCCCATCTAAGGACTCGCCTGCCACATGATCTTCACGCCGGCCGCAGCGACGTCCCGCTAAGCTGCCAGATCCACTCGACGAGGACGATCCGATGACCCGCAAATCCATCTATTTCGGCGCACTGCTCGAGCAACGATTGTCGCGGCGCGGGTTCCTCGCCGCCTCCGGTGCCGCGGCAGCGACCGGTGCCTTGCCCGCTCTCGGCGCGGGGGCGGACACCACGCACAGTGCGACGGTCAAGTCCTACACGGCCCTCGCGCCATCACTGGAAGACGCGCTGCGGTTGTCGCCAGGGTTGCGGTCACAGGTGGTCGTCGGCTTCGGCGACCCACTGTTCGAAGGCGATCCGGGCCTCACCACCCGCGATCTGCGCACGCTCGACTGGCTGGATCGCGACGCGGCGACGCGCCAGGAACGCCGCTTCGGCACCAACAACGACGCGTTGGCCTTCTTCCCGATGCGCGGGCAGCGCGATGCCGGCCTGCTCTGCGCGAACCACGAATACGTGGATGAACTGGTCTTCGCAGGCCTGTCCGGATCCGATTCGGATCAAGCACGACAGGTCGCCGCGATGATCGCGGCACGGCCGCAGATCGTCGCTTGGATGCAGGCCGCGCATGGCGTGAGCGTGCTCGAAGTGCGCCGCGGGATGCGCGGCTGGCAGGTCGTACGGGGCGCACCCGCGACACGGCGTATCACGGCCAACACCCCGATGGAGATCTCCGGACCCGCACGCGGCGCGGCGCTGCTGCGGACCAGCGCCGACCCCACCGGCACACGGGTGCTCGGCACCTTCGCCAACTGCGCGGGTGGCAAGACGCCTTGGGGCACCTACCTCACCGCCGAGGAGAACATCCAAGATTATTTCGGCGGCGCACGGACCTGGGCGGGCGGCGCGGACGCCGACGAAGCGACGAAGCGCGCGCATCGCCGCTGGCCGCTGCGTGAAGGCTCCGCCTACGGCTGGGACACCGTCGATCCGCGCTTCGATGTCCGCCGCGAACCGCGCGAGGCGCTTCGGCACGGCTGGATCGTCGAGATCGACCCGCAAGAACCGACGATGGCGCCGCGCAAGCGCACCGCACTCGGCCGCTTCTGCCACGAAGGCGCAAACACCATCCTGACAAAGGACGGGCGGGTGGCCACCTACATGGGCGACGACGCGAAGTTCGAGTATGTCTACAAGTTCGTCAGTCGCGATCGCTTCGACCCGAAGGACCGCGCCGCCAACCGCGACCTCCTCGACCATGGCACGCTCCATGTCGCGCGCTTCGACGCCGACGGACGCGGCGAGTGGCTGCCGCTGGTGTACGACGAGCGCGGCCCCTTAAACAGCGAAGCCGGCTTTACGAGCCAAGCAGAGGTCGTGATCCGCTGCCGCGAGGCCGCAGATCTGCTCGGCGCCACGCCGATGGATCGGCCCGAAGATGTTGAACCGAGTCCGGTGACGGGACGCGTCTACATGGCGCTCACCAAGAACGACTCGCGCGCACCCGAGCGCCGCGATTTCATGGGCCGCAACATCGACCTCGGCCCGAACGCCGCGAATCCGCGGCCCAAGAACGACTTCGGCCACATCGTCGAACTCATCGAGGACGGCGACGATGCGGCGAGCTCGCGTTTCGCCTGGAACGTGTTCCTGCTCGCGGGCGATCCGCGTGATGGCGCGGCACGTTTCCTGACTCGCGCTGAAGATCTCACCGCCGGACCGCTTGCCCGCGAGGATGTCTATTACGCGGGGTATGCCGACCGGGGTGCTGTGAGCCCGATCGCCTGTCCGGACAACCTCGGCTTCGACCCCTCGGGTCGCCTGTGGGTGGTGACCGACGCCGATACCAAGCTGATCGGCAACAACGGCTGCTTCGTGGTGCCGACGAGCGGGCCGGACCGAGGACGACTGACGCAGGTGCTGAGTGCCCCCGTCGGCGCCGAGGTCTGCGGCTGCGAGTTCACGCCCGACGGTAAGACGCTGTTCCTCAGCATCCAACACCCCGGCGAGGGCGGCACGGTAGACGCGCCTGCGAGCCATTGGCCGGATGGTGGCGGCTTGCCCGCACGCTCGGCGGTGATCGCAGTGAGCCGCGAGGACGGTGCGCCGCTCTGACGGCGGCTGCAGCGCCCACGATGCTGAACTTCCTCGATCGCGAGACGGTCGCCGGACACCGGCTCGTCGCGGCATTCGTCATCGCCACGGAAGGCTCCACCTACCGCAAGCCAGGCGCATTGATGTTGCTGTCATCGAGCGGCGCACGCCGCAGCCTGCTAAGCGGCGGCTGCCTGGAAGGCGACCTCCACGAACACGCACAGCGGTTGTTGGCCAGTGACGATCGCGTCCTCGAGCGCCATTACGACGGCCGCGGCTCCGATGACCCGGTGTGGGGGCTCGGCCTTGGCTGCGAGGGTGCGATGCGCATCCTGCTCTGGCGCCTCGATGCGGGGAGTTCCCTGACGCTGCTGCGCGGATGGTTGTCGACCGCGATACGCCGCGAACCGGCGCTGCTCGAGATCGACCTCGGAAGCGGCGATGGCGCCCTGTCGGTGGGCAGCGCACTCGGCAGCGGACTCGGCGGCGATGCCGACGGTGCCTCGTCGGTCGGTGTGCTGCCACCCGGCCGCGCGATACTGCGCGACGGCTCGTTCGCAGTCGCTGCGGCACGCGCCCCTGCGCTGCTGCTCTGCGGCGCAGGCCCCGATGCGGAGCCGGTGGTGCGGATGGCATCGCAGGTCGGTTGGCAGGTGACCGTGGTGGATCACCGACCGGCCTATGTCGAGGCCGCACGCTTCCAAGACGCAGTCCGTATCGTGACGGTCGATGCTGCTGACCCAGGCGCCGTCGTCGCACTCGACGGGTTCGACGCGGCGGTGGTGATGAGCCACAACCTGGTCGCAGATGGCCGCTACCTTGCCGCGCTCGCCATCAGCGCCATCCCATATGTCGGTCTGCTCGGTCCCGCTGCACGGCGCGAACGGTTGTACGCGGAGCTTGGATCTTTGGCCGAGGCGCTGCGGCCACGGCTGCGTGCGCCCGTCGGCCTCGATCTCGGCGGCGCCTCACCCGAGGCGATCGCGCTCTCCATCGTCGCCGAGCTGCAGGCTTCGCTGCATGGACGCAGCGGCACGCCGTTCTCCGCGCGTCCTTAGGGGGACGGCAGCACGGCGTCGAAACGCCGGAACCACTCGAGGATGCGCTCGTCGCGCTCTCGACCGCTGATTTGCAGACCGTGGGTGTCACCCTCGTAGACCACGAGGTCATGGACCTTGCCAAGCTCGCGCAGGCGGGCCGCGAACGGCAGCGCGTGTGCGGCGGCGGAGACGATGGGGTCGGCGCCGCCGTGCAGGATGAGCACCGGCGCAGGCAGTTCCTCCGCCCAGGCCATCGCCGAGCGCGCGCTCAACGCAGCATCCGGGTCGACGTCGAAGCCAGGGATCAGGCGACGCGCCGTCGCTAGGCTGCCGGCGTCCGCCGCTGCGCGGGCGCTGCGCAGATCGGTGGGTGCACCCACCGTGGCGATCGCGAGATGCGGCGCGCCTGTCCGCGCCGCGAGCAGCGCCATCATGCCACCGCGCGAATAGCCGAGCGCGAACACCCGCCGCGGATCGACATAGGGCAAGGCTTGCCCGATGCGCGTCACGGCGAGCACATCGCGCACATCGGCGCCCCCGAACTCCTCCCGACCCTCGCCACCATCATTGCCACGGTACTGCGTGCCGATGACGACATACCCTGCGCGCACGAAGCGATCGAAGCCGAATTGGGTGTTGGGCCTGAGCTTCGAGTCTTCCAGCGCACCGCCGCGATGGAACACGAGCAGCGGCAAGCGATCGCCGTCGCGCGCGGTGGCAGGTCGCCAAAGATAACCGACCACCTTCAGTCCATCGCTGAGATAGGTGATGCGCTCGCAGGTGATGCCGGGAGCACCGCGCGCGAGGTATTCGGCTGCCGAGAGGATCGAGGCCTCTGCTACCGTCGACGGACTCATCGCGAGCCCCTGCGCCTTCGCGGCCTTCGCTTCTTGGCGATAGTTCGCCATCTGGCGCGAACGGTAGTCGGCGTAGTCCGGGTCCCGTGCCGGACAGGTTTCGCGCGCGACGATGCGATCGTCTGCGGCGGCGGTGTCGAGCGCGCGCACCGGCACAGGCGCAGCGGCGAGCCAGAGCGCGACGCCGAACATCCAGACCCTGACACGATCCGTCATCATCATCCGCCCCTCCGATCGGTACGCCCTTCAGGTCCGCCGGCGGATGCCGCGCACCGGCTCGGCCTGCAGCGGATCCTCGGGCCAGTGGTGGCGAGGATACCGCCCGCGCATGTCCTTGCGTACCTCGACATAGGCGTTGCGCCAGAAGCTCGCGAGATCGGCGGTCACCTGCAGCGGTCGCTGCGCAGGCGAGAGCAGCTTGAAGGTCACGGGCAAGCGCCCATCGGCGAGCCGTGGCGTGGTCGCCATGCCGAATACCTCCTGCATGCGCATCGATGCGCAAGGCGCGAGGTCATCGAGATAGTCGATCCGGATCCGCGAACCGGTGGGCACGGTGAGGCTCGACGGCAGCCAGTCATCGAGTCTGCGACAACGCTCGGCGCCGAGCCGCAGCCGCAGCGCGTCCAGCACGGGCAGGCGTGCGAGGTGGCTGCGCCGCGTGATCCCCTCGAGCCAGGGCTCGAGCCAGTCGTAGTCTGCGGCGAGGGCGGCGGCCGCGAAATCCGGCCAGTCTCCGGTGCCCGGCAGGGCGCTGCGGCGCGCGAGTTCGATGCGTGCGCGGAACGAGCGAGCCTCGTCGGTCCACGGCAGCGCGTCGAGTCCGAGCTGCCGCAGACCCTCCAGCATCGCCGCGCGCGCGGCCTCGGGTGGCACGCGCGGCAACGGCTTCTCGCCGACGACGAGGCCGTCGATCCGTTCGACCTCGCGCGCCACCACGGCCTCGTCCTGGGACGACCACGCGACCTCGACCGTGCGCCGCAGGCGTCCGTCAGCTGCCGCTTCGAGCGTCCTGCGATCCAGCGCCACCGCGAGCAGGATGCGCGCCTCGCGATCACGATCGTCGAGATCGAGTGCGACGATAAACTCGCTGCGGCCGAGCCGGTCGACATGCGCGAAGGCGGCGCCGCGGCCGTTCGCCAGCAGGAAGCGCGGTGCGTCGCCGGCGCGACGGCGCCCGATGCGATCGGGATAGGCGCAGGCCAGCAGACCGGCGGCGCCGAGCGGCGCGCGGGGATCGACCGCCGGGTCATCCGCGCGGCGACGCTCGACCAGACGCCGCTCGAAGAGCTCGGCGTTACGGCGCACGCGCGCCACTGCGCCTGGGTCGATGTCACCGGCAGCGCCACCGCCCCGGCCCCGGCCGAGTACAAGATCGAGACGCGCCAGCACATCAGCATCGCGCGCATCGCCAGGCCGGCCTCGCAGGAGATCGCGCTCGCCGAGCACGGCGGCGAGCTGCGCACCGAGCCGCGACTCGCCGCGACGCTGCGCCTCGAGCAGCAGGTGCGCAAGCCGCGGGTGCGCCGGCAAGCGCGCGAGCGCCCGACCGTGGGCGGTGATGCGCTTTGCATCGTCCAATGCACCGAGCCGGCCCAACAGGTCTCGCGCGCTGTCGAGCATGGGCGCGGGCGGGGCATCCAGCCAGGGCAGAGCCGCCGCCTCCTCAGCGCCCCACTCCGCAAGGTCGAGCGCGAGCGGCGCGAGGTCGGCCTCGAGGATCTCGGGCGGCGTCTGCGCCGCGAGGCTGCGCTGCGCGCCTTCGCTCCACAACCGGTAGCAGGTCCCCTCGGCGACGCGTCCGGCGCGACCCGCGCGCTGGTCGGCGGCGGCGCGGGAGATGCGCCGGGTCTCCAGGCGGCTCATGCCGGTCACCGGATCGAACGCTGCACGGCGCACCAACCCCGAATCGACGATCGCGCGCACGCCAGGCAGCGTGAGACTGGTCTCGGCGATGTTGGTGGCGAGGATCACACGACGGCGCCCAGCGGGGTCCGGCTCCAAGGCGCGCGCCTGCTCGGCAGGGGCCAATTCGCCGTACAAAGGCAGCAGCACGACCGAGTCATCGACCTCGGGCATACCCCCGAGCATCGTGAGCGTACGACGGATCTCGCCCGCGCCCGGCAAGAAGGCGAGCACATCGCCCGCGCACTCGCGCAGCGCGCGTTGCACGGCGAGTGCGAGCAGCCGCTCGGGCGACTCGTCACCGCCCGGCAAGACCGGCATCGCTCGGCCGAGATATCGCACCACCACGGGATACAGGCGACCCGCCGCCGTGACCACGGGCACCGTCGCACCCGTCGCCCGCGAGAGCAGCGCAGACACCGCGGCGCCGTCGAGCGTGGCCGACATCACGACGATCCGCAGATCGGTGTCGAGCGTGGCACGCGCATCGAGGCACAGTGCGAGTCCGGTGTCGCCCTGCAAGCTGCGCTCGTGGAACTCGTCGAACAGCACGGCCGCCACGCCCTCGAGCGCCGGGTCAGATTGCAGCATGCGCGTGAGCACGCCCTCGGTGACCACCTCGATGCGGGTGTGCGGACCGACCCGTGTGTCGAGCCGCATGCGATGGCCGACCGTCGCGCCCACCCCCTCCCCCAGCGTCGTGGCCATGCGCTGCGCCACCGCACGCGCAGCCAGCCGGCGCGGCTCGAGCATCAGTATCTTGCGACCACGCACCCATGGCTCATCGAGCAAGGCGAGCGGCACCACGGTGCTCTTGCCGGCGCCCGGCGGGGCCTCGAGCACCACTGCCGGACCTGCAGCCAGCGCCGCCCGGAGCGCAGGCAGCGCCTCGAGGATCGGCAGGGCGGGTAACACGGGTCGCGGCGGGGGCATGGGTATGACAGGAGATGAGGGCAACGGATTGTATTCAATCGATCGGGTCGGCGAGCCTGATTCAAAGGATAGAGACTGGAGCGCTCCCCCATGGCAGGACATCCTGTGCATCGTATTATGTGCGTCATGGAGCGTGGAACGGTTGTGGGGCATCAGCCCCGCGGCCCCGCGCCTGCAGACCACCTAACGAGGGAACTGGACATGCGTCTCGACAAAATGCGCCGTAGCAGCAATGTGGAAGATGCCCGTGGACAGCGCGCCGGGGGCGGTGGCATGGACGGCATGGGCGGCGGCGGCCTGAAACTCGGTCTCGGCGGCATCGTGCTCGCGCTGATGCTCGCGGGCTGCGCCACCGCGCCGAACGGCACCGCCGAAGATGTCGCACTGCAGCATGCGCGCAAGCTGCTGCGCTCGACCATCCTCGTCGATGGCCACAACGATCTGCCTTACGCGATCCGCCGCTTCAAGGACGCGCCCGGCGACATCGTCGCCTACGATCTGCGCAAGCCCACACCCGGTGACACCGATCTCGCGCGGCTGCGTGCCGGCGGCCTCGGTGCGCAGTTCTGGTCGGTCTACATCCCGGGTGAGGGTCGTGGTCCGTTCGCGCGCCCGCAGCTCGAGCAGATCGAGATCGCGCGCCGCATCATCGCGCGCTACCCCGACACCTTCCGCCTTGCGACCACCGTGGCGGAGATCCGCGCGGCTCACCGTGCCGGCAGGATCGCCTCGATGCTCGGCATGGAAGGGGGCTACGGCATCGAGAACTCGCTCGGCGCGCTGCGCGCCTATCACGATCTCGGCGTCCGCTACATGGCGCTCACGCACAACGCGCACACCGATTGGGCCGACGCCGCAGCGATGGTGCCCGCGCGGCATGACGGTCTCACACCCTTCGGTGAGGAGGTCGTGCGCGAGATGAACCGGCTCGGCATGCTGATCGACCTCTCGCATGCCGCGCCCTCCACCATGGCGGACACGCTGCGTATCACCGAGGCGCCGGTGATCTTCTCGCACTCCTCGGCACGCGGCGTCTGCGATGTGCCGCGCAATGTCCCGGACGACATCCTGCGCGAGCTGCCGCGGAACGGCGGCGTGGTGATGGTCACCTTCGTCGACAGTTTCGTGAACTGCGAGGTCGGCCGAGTCACCCAGCCCTACATGGCCGCATTGCGTGCGCGCGCTGCCGCCGCCACCACGCCCGAAGAGGCGCAGCGGATCCTGGACGAGGGTCGCACCGCGCTGCCGCGCCCGCGCACCACCATCGGCATGGTGGCCGACCACATCGAACACATCCGGCGCGTGGCGGGGATCGACCATGTCGGCATCGGCGGGGATTTCGACGGCAATGATGGGTGGCCGGAGGGCCTCGACGATGTGTCGACCTACCCGAGACTGTTTGCGGAGCTGATCCGTCGCGGCTGGAGCGACGCCGAGCTGCGTCAGCTCGCCGGCGAGAACGCGCTGCGTGCGATGGAGCGGACCGAACAGGTCGCCGCACGACTGCAGCAGGCGCGGCCGGCCTCGACGATGGTATTCACGCCACCGGTGACGGCGGCGCCCTGACGCATCGTAGCGCGCGCTAACGCAGCCCCGTCGACTCCGCTTGCCGCCAGGCAAGATCCGCCACGGTCTCGACCGCCGCCGCATAGCGCTTCGCCTGCGGATTCACCGCGGTGCCACGCTGCACTCGCCCACGGATGCCGTGCAGGATGCCGGCCATGCGGAACAGACAGAACGCCATGTAGTAACCGAGATCTGGCACTTCGTGCAGGCCGCGGCGCGCACAATACGCGGCGACATACTCGTCTTCCGAAGGCAGCGCTAACGCATCGAGATCTTGACCGAGCAACGCGCCCACCGACACCGGCGGCATCCGGTACATCATGAGGTGATACGCGAAATCCGCATGCGGGTTGCCGATGGTGGAGAGCTCCCAATCAAGCACGCCGATCACACGCGGTGCATCGGGCGCGAACATCAGATTGTCGAGGCGATAGTCTCCATGCACGACCGAAGCCGGTGGTTCCGATACCGGTGCATGACGCGGCAGCCAATCAATGACGCGCTCCATGGACTCGAAACGTCCTGCCGACTCGACATCGCCCGCGTACTGCTTCGACCAGCGTGCGACCTGCCGCGCGACATAGCCCTCGGCGCGACCGAAGTCGACAAGGCCAAGCGCAGCAGGATCGAGGTTGTGGAGATCAGCGAGCGTCGCCCCCATCGCGTCGAACACCGCACGACGCGACTCGCGCGGCACGTCCGGCAGGGTCGGGTCCCAGAACACGCGACCCTTGAGGTGTTCCATCACATAGAACGGTGTACCGATGACGGTGGCGTCATCGCACATCAGGAGCGGTCGTGCTACCGGCACACGACCATCGCGGGCGAGCGCAGTGAGCACGCGATGTTCACGGTCGACCGCGTGAGCCGAGGGCAGCAGCACGCCGGGAGGCTTACGACGCAACACGACGCTGCCCGCAGGCGTTTTGATGAGATAGGTCGGATTGGACTGCCCGCCCGAAAACTGCTGCACCTGCAAGGGCCCGGCGTGCTTTGGCAGATGCACCGCGAAGTGACTTTCCAAGATGCCGACGTCGAACTCCAGTCCCGGTCGGAACTCGTGACCTGCGCTCAAGGCTTCCCTCCGCGACGGGGTCCGGGACGGTGCGCAGCGGGCGGACGTGCATCGGGCAAGCCCGTGTGCTGGGTGCGGAACGGCGTACCCGCCGCGCGGCGCGGCATCGCGCTGCCCGGTGCGGCGCTGGCGCCGCCCTGCTTGCGGACATCACCGCGGACACGCGCACCCTCCGCGAGATTGCCGGTACCGGCGGGCTGCCATGCGGGTATGAGGTGCTGTTTACCGGGCCCGATCAGGTCGGCGCGCCCCATGCGTCGCAGTGTCTCGCGCAGCAACGGCCAATTATTGGCATCGTGGTAGCGCAGGAACGCCTTGTGCAGACGGCGCACCTTCAGGCCGCGCGGGATGACGACCTCTTCGCTGCCGCGCGTGACGCGCCGCAGCGGGTTCTTGCCGGAGTGGTACATCGCGGTGGCGGTCGCCATTGGCGAGGGCAGGAAGGCCTGCACCTGGTCGGCGCGGAAACCGTTCTTCTTGAGCCACAACGCGAGCTCGAGCATGTCCTCGTCGGTGGTGCCGGGATGCGCGGCAATGAAGTACGGGATCAGATACTGCTGCTTGCCGGCTTCCTTGGAGTAGCGGTCGAAGAGTTCCTTGAACCGGTCATAGCTGCCCACACCCGGCTTCATCATCTTGGAGAGCGGCCCTTCGCCGATCGCCTCCGGTGCGATCTTGAGGTAGCCGCCGACATGGTGCTGCGCGAGCTCCTTCACGTACTCCGGCGACTCGATCGCCAAGTCGTAGCGCACCCCCGAGGCGATCAGCACCTTCTTGATGCCGGGCAACGCCCGGGCTTTTCGGTAGAGCTCGATGAGCGGCGCGTGGTCGGTATCGAGGTTGGGACAGATGCCCGGATACACGCAGGAGGGCTTGCGGCAGGCAGTCTCGATCGCGCGGCTCTTGCAGGCGAGGCGGTACATGTTGGCCGTGGGGCCGCCGAGGTCGGAGATCACGCCGGTGAAGCCTGGCACCGTGTCGCGCACCACCTCGATCTCGCGCAGCACCGAGCCCTCGGAGCGGCTCTGGATGATGCGGCCCTCATGCTCGGTGATCGAGCAGAAGGTACAGCCGCCGAAACAGCCGCGCTGGATGGAGATCGAGAAGCGAATCATCTTGTAGGCG
The DNA here is from genome assembly GCA_945860725.1 of Klebsiella pneumoniae. Classification (GTDB taxonomy): domain Bacteria; phylum Pseudomonadota; class Gammaproteobacteria; order Steroidobacterales; family Steroidobacteraceae; genus UBA964. The sequence continues at coordinate 19,092 of CAMAQZ010000040.1, forward strand.
GGGATCTCCGCGTCGCCATAGAACGGATGCGGCTGACGGCAGTAAGGCAGTTCGTATACCCAATCCATCTCGGCAGTGGTGAGCGGGATCGGCGGCGGGTTCAGCCAGATCTCGGTGTTGCCATGGCGCTGGACCAGTGCGCGCGCGTTTCCGGGATTGGCCTCGAGGTGCAAGATGCGCGAGGCGTGCGCGTACATGACAGGATCATCGACCACCTGCTCGAACGCCGGCAGACGGATCACGCTGCGCGAACGGTCGGCGCTCTTCACTCGACGGACGAAGCGCACCACCGTCTCGTCAGATGCAGCGGGTTCCGACGCGGATGCCGCCGTCGCCGTGCGGGTGCCGCCGTTGTCGTCCATCGCGTAAGGGTCGATCGGCGGGTTGATCGGCCCGGGGGCGTCGAGATGCGCCGAGTCGATCTCGACCCAACCCTCCGGCATGGCGCGACGCATGAACGCCGTGCCGCGCAGGTCAGTGATATCGCCGATGGCCTCGCCCGCCGCGAGGCGGTGCGCGATCTCGACGATCTGCCGCTCACCGTTGCCATAGACGAGCAGGTCAGCCTTGGCATCGAGCAGCACCGAACGACGCACCTTCTCTGACCAATAGTCGAAGTGGGCGATGCGCCGCAGGCTAGCCTCGATGCCGCCGATGACGATGGGTACACCGGCGAACGCTTCGCGCGCGCGCTGCGCATAGACGATCACCGAGCGGTCGGGCCGCAATCCGCCCTCACCGCCCGGCGTGTAGGCATCATCGCTGCGAATGCGCCGATCGCTCGTATAGCGGTTGACCATCGAGTCCATGTTGCCGGCGGTGATGCCGAAGAAGAGGTTCGGCTTGCCAAGCACGCGGAACGGGTCGGCGCTCTGCCAGTCCGGCTGCGCGATGATGCCGACACGGAAGCCCTGCGCCTCGAGCAGGCGCCCGACGATCGCCATGCCAAAGCTCGGATGGTCGACGTAGGCGTCGCCGGTGACGACGATGATGTCGCAGGAATCCCAGCCGAGCGCGTCCATCTCGGCGCGGGACATCGGCTGGAACGGCGCGGTCCCGAACCGGGAGGCCCAGTGCTTGCGGTAACGGGAGATGTCGCGGGCGGGTTCCATGGCGGCGCCATTAGACCAGAGACGCGGCCTGGGTTCACTGTCA